>CAJUDN010000009.1:0-3460 GCA_910585355.1 uncultured Lachnospiraceae bacterium | reverse complement strand
TGCTCTTCCGATCTCTGTTCCAGTAGTTGATGGGCCACTCGTCTCCAAAATACGTTACCGATTTTAAATATTCCGGCCGTTGCTCTCCGTATGCCGTTATGGAAAAAAGGCTTCCCGCTCCAAACAGAAGAGTCATTGCCATTGCTGTAATTTTTCTAATGTAACTCATTGCTTCTTTGCCGTCCTGTGTACATAAATACTTTGTAACTGCTCTGTCCCCCACAGTTACCGTACTTCGCTGTTTCACAGCTGTGGTGTTATTTACTATAACATAACCGTTTCAGTTCTTCAATTCCTTTTATCAATATGATTTTTATAAACCCTCCTAAGTCAATCAAGCGGCCGCCGGTATATACCAGGGCATTGCTTGCCGTTACTTAGCACCAGACATCTGGCACTTTGGACAATATACGCTGCTCCTGCCGCCCCGCGTATAAAAGCAATGGTCAACCTGATAAAAACCAGTTTTCAGAATTTATTAAATCAACTTATCTTTACATCAGCGGCGCAATGGTTTTTAGAACAAATCCCATCACGCGCAGCGTCCACTTTTCTTCCCGTACCGTTTCGGCTGTTACCCTGCGGCACTTTTCCAAAGTAGTCTGGAAGTCTTTTTCAATTTCAGGGATGCAGTTTGTGTTGTAAAGATAAGTAGCACATTCAAAATGATGATATAGGCTTCGGTAATCCAGATTGATTGTTCCTACCACAGCCTCTTGAGTGTCACAAACAAATACCTTTGCATGGACAAATCCAGGGGTGTACTCATAAATTTTCACACCGGATTCCAGCAAAGAGGAATAGTGCGTCTTGGCAAGGGAATACGGAGCGGATTTATCTGGAATACCCGGTAGAATCAACGTCACATCCACGCCTCGCTCTGCCGCGAATTTTAATGCAGCTTCCATTTCACCGTCCAAAATCAGGTACGGGGACATGATGTGGACATATCGCTGTGCGCGGTTCAAAATATCTATATAGACCCGCTCTCCAACTCTATCGTTATCCAGCGGGCAATCACCATAGGGCAGGACATAGCCGCTGCAATTTTCCTGTGGAATGGAGGGGAATGACAGGAACTTGTCAAACTCCTGCTCCCTTTCATCTATCCCCCACATTTGCAGGAACATAAGCGTAAAGCTCCTGACAGCCTCCCCTTTCAGCATAATTGCTGTGTCCTTCCAATGGCCAAATTTTTCGATGTGATTGATATATTCATCCGCAAGATTTACGCCCCCATTAAAAGCAGTGTGGCCGTCTATGACCAGTATTTTCCGATGGTCGCGATAATTGTAGTGTGTAGAGACAAAGGGGGTTACAGGCGCAAACATTTTACATTTAATACCCAGGACTTTCAGCCGCTTGGGGTAGTCATGGGGGAGTGTGGAAAATTCGCAAGTTCCATCGTACATAACGCGGACATCCACACCCTCTGCGGCTTTCCGGGCCAAGATTTCCAAAACCTTTCCCCACATCAGGCCCTCGTCTACAATGAAATATTCCAGGAAAATGAAATGTTCGGCTTGTTCCAGTTGGCGAAGCATTTCATACCACTTTTTTTCACCGATGGGGAAATAGGTAACGGCCGTCCGCTCAAACACTGGATAGCAGCCGCTCCTGCGGATATAGCGGGCCAATGCTGCCGTCCCTGGGTTTTCCTTTGCGAGACGATCTGCGGTTTGCTCTGACTGCGGAATGATCTCCTTGGTCTGCTCGGTCAGTTGGCTTAAACGTGTCTTCACAGCCCGGTGTCCTATATCACTCTGTGTATACCAAAATAGCAGCGCACCAAATACAGGCAGAAGCATAATAACAATCAGCCATGTAATTTTTGATGTAGGGTCAAGGCGGCGGCTATTGAGCAGGCACAACACCATGACGGCGGTAAAGAGCGCCGTACCGCCCAAAATATGGGGCAGAAATTCCTCAAACCATTGAAAGATACTGAATAGCAGCAACACCTGGATAGCCAGTAGGAGCACGATCAGCCCCAAACGGCTGAATACCATGTGGACAATGCCCTTTTGCCCTTTCTTCAGCAGGGACAGTCCCTTACTTTCAAAATCTGTATTCCTTTCTGTATTCATGATTTACCCTCCCCGTTTTTCATTGATATAGATAATTTTATTATCGTAAAATCTTTTCAGGAACGACAACGGGATGGGAAGAATGTCTAAAAAGGCAAAAATACAGGCCACGATAATCGCCCAATATAGAAAGTCGATAATGAAATTCTTGCGTCTCTCGATTTTACTCAAGCTGCTGCTTTCTGTGTTCAAAACGGCACCCCCTTAATATTGATACCGTTTCCGATATTTCACGAACATCAATGCGGACAGGACCAGGGCCATAAGCTCCGCTGCTGGCGTAGCAAGCCATATACCATTTACCCCCCAAATTACGGGCAGGATCAGCATGGTAATCAGCATGAATACAAAAGAACGAGAGAACGCGAGGATTGCGGAGACAATACCGTTGGACAATGCGGTGAACATCCCGCTGGCAAAGATATTAAAACCAATAAAGAGCAGCGCCAGGGTGCAGATTCGATTCCCGGTGACTGCCAGATCATAAACCGGATTATCCGGCCGGGCAAAAACGGAGACCAGGGGCTTTGCCGCGACAAAGGACGCTGCCACTGTCACAAGGGAAATAACGGCAATTACTTTTAGACTGATGGAAACCAGTTTCTTCAGCTTTTCGTGGTTCTTCTCACCGTAATAGTAGCTGAGCATGGGAGCGACACCATAGGAATACCCCGTGTAAAGGGAGCTTGCAAACATCAGGACATACATGATGATGGTCACGGCGGCAACGCCGTCTTCACCGACATAATGGAGCATCGTCCAGTTGAACATCATCGTAATGATACCTGTGACCAGCGCAGTTGCCATTTCAGAGCATCCGTTTGTCGCCGCGCTCCCAAGAACCTTGAAGCGAAAAGCGGGCCTTGTGAAGTGCAGAAGGCTCTTTTTGCGGCTGAACACAAACAGGCCGACAACAGCGGTCACAGAGTAACCCAGGCCCGTGGCAATGGCTGCGCCGCTGATCCCCATATCCAGAAGGCCGATAAATACATAGTCAAGCACAATGTTCAGCACACCACCTGATACAGAACAGACCAGTGATAAGGCTGCCTTTTCTGAAGCAATCATATAGAGGGTGAAATTGTTCATCAGCAGAATCGGGATCGTAAAGACAAGATAGCGGCTGAGATAGGAAGTACAGCAGCTGGCAACCTCCGGGGACAGCCCCATGCTCCCGAAGACAGTTTCCATCAGGGAATAACCGAGCATAGTCATGACTAGTCCAACCACTACGTTTACCAAAATCAGGAATGTAAAATCCTCTTTGGCCTCTTGGGGCTTTTTCTCTCCCATCTTTTTCATGATGACCGCACTTCCACCAGTTGCCAGCATAGTAGAAATGGCGGTCACCACTTGAATCACCGGGGCAGTCA
>CAJUDN010000008.1:33037-56757 GCA_910585355.1 uncultured Lachnospiraceae bacterium | reverse complement strand
CCCAGTGCATGGATACGTTTACGCATGCCGCCCGTTTTGCGGCGGATTTTCACAGGGGACGTGCCGGCACGCCAGTGTGTTGTGAAGGAGAACGGAAGCTATGAATCCAATGGTCAGCATTATCATTCCAGTATATAATGCGGAAAAAACCATACGACGCTGTGTGGACAGCGTATTGAATCAGGAATATAAAGATACCGAGCTGCTGCTGGTGGACGATGGAAGCACCGATTTAAGCGGCCAGATTTGCGATGAATATGCAAAAAAAGATTCCAGGGTCTGTGTGATCCATAAAGAAAATACAGGAGTTTCCGATACGAGAAATCTGGCCCTCGAAAGGGCGCGGGGCACGTATCTTCAGTTTTTGGACAGTGACGACTGGATAAGCCCGGATGCCACAAGCCTCATGGTCCGGGCTGCCGGGGAAAGCGGCTGTGATATGGTGATTTCCGACTTTTACCGGGTGGTGGGAGAACGGGTTTCCCATAAGGGGGACATTGAGCCGGGAGGACTTCTTACCCGGGAGGAATTTGCAGGATTCATGATGGAGAAGCCGGCGGATTTTTATTATGGAGTTTTATGGAACAAATTGTTTCGCCGGGCTCTTGTGGAAGAAAACGGGTTAAGAATGGACAAAACCATAAGCTGGTGCGAAGATTTTATGTTCAATCTGGAATATATCCGGCATACAAAAACTATCTATGCCCTTCATGTTCCCGTTTACTATTATGTGAAGACAAAGGGTTCCCTGGCAAGTCAGGGGTTAAGCCTTACAAAGACCATAAAAATGAAAAGCATGGTGTTTTCTTATTATCATGATTTTTACAAGTCCGTACTGACAGAAGAGGATTATGAGAAAAACCGGCTGTCCGTTTACCGTTTCCTGGTGGATGCGGCCGGAGACGGAATCGTTCCCCTGTCTATTTTTCCGGGGTCTCAAAGATTGGGAGATGAAAGGAGTACTGTAAACAAGGAAGCGCTGGAAAGCGAAGGCATTCTCATGGATGCCTACCGGGACAGAAAACTTTTGGCTCACTATCTGGAACCGGTGGCCATCAAATACGATCTGACTCTGCCGGAAACCTGCCTGCTTTTATATTTCAGCCAGAAACCGCAGGTGAAATCCGTTAAGGGGCTTTCCGACGTTATGGGCATATCCCGCAGCCGCATTTTGGTTGCGCTGCAAAAGCTTGGGATACGGGAAATTATAAAGGTGGAAGAGCAGATAAACTTCACGCTGCTTCCCAAGGCGGAATCTGTCCTTTCTGATCTGGCGGCTGCCCAGAGAGATTTTGAAAAAGCTAAATTTTCAGGATTTGAGGAGGAGGAACTGATTTTATATGCCAGCCTATCCAATAAGATAAAGAAAAACATTGAAGCCGTACTTCAGACGACGGGAGGAAATTAAATGGAAAAACAGATGGCATTTCATATTCTTGGAATCGAGGAAACGAAAGATCAGCAGGCCATTAAAATGGCTTATATAACATTGCTGAAACAGACGAATCCAGAGGACGATCCCGAAGGGTTTAAACGTCTGAGAGAAGCCTATGAGGAGGCCATGGCCCTTTCTGAAAGGAAAGAGGAAGGAGAGGAAAAGGAAAAAACCAAAACAGATCTTTGGGTGGACCAGGCGGCCCGGATTTATGATAATATTGATACAAGGTGTGACAGGGAGGAATGGGAGAAGCTTTTTTCTGACCCGCTCTGCGTGGATCTGGATACGTCTCTGGAGACCCGGGAGGCCTTTCTGGCGTATTTGATGGACCATATAAATCTGCCCCAGGAAATTTTTAAACTGATCGACGATACTTTCCAGATTCGCGCTGACAGGGAGATCTTAAGCCAGCAGTTTCCGGAGGATTTTCTGGATTACATTATTTACTATATGGAAAATAAGGAATTCATTGATTACAGCCTGTTTCTGGTTCTGGACCGGGAAAATGTAGATGTGGATGCCTATATAAGGAATTATCTGAATGTAAAACGTCAGCTGGACAGACGCCAGTTTGAGGGAGTAGAGACGGCTCTTTCGGATTTAAAGGCGTTCGGGCTGTACCATCCCTTTGAAGATACGGAACGTCTGCGTATTTTTATAGAAGAAAAGAGGCTGGAGGAAGCCCTTTCTCTTGCCGGTCGTCTGGAGGAGGAGTATGGAGAAAATTACTACGTCCTGATTTACTGCGGCGAAGCCAAATGGGCAGGAGGGGATCTGGAGGGGGCGCGTATTGTATGGGAGAGGATCCTTTCTGACGCGCCGGATCATTATATGGCCAAGACCGGAAAAATCAGATATCTGCTTCACGAAGAAAAGTACAAGGATGCCAAGGATCTGATGATTGAGCTTCTCAATAAAAATGGTGAGGACGAAACGATTCTTGACTACATGAAAACGGCCAATACGGCCTTGATCGCCCAGTACGAAGAAAAACTGTCCGGAGAATACGAAACGGAAAAAGCGGGATGGAGGATCTGACGGATCTTGGCTGGTGTTTGTTCCAGAATGATCAGGTAAAGGAAGCTATCGCCCTTCTGGAACCGGAAGATGCGGCCGCAGGTGAAGAGTATTCCTATGTAAATTTATTCGGACGGCTTCTTTATAAGGATGAGCAATATGAGAGGGCGCTGCCGCATTTGAAGCGATGGCTGGAACTGATTTTAGAGACTCCGGATGACGGTACAGAGGAAAACAAAAAGCGCCGGTCCCGGGAATTTCAGGCCAGATATATCATAAGCGGATGCTTTCTGGAATTAAAGGAGTTTGGAGAGGCCCTTTCGTATGTGGATTCTGCCATTCAGGCTTCTGAAGACGATGGTGACCGGATTTCCAGCATGCAGTATAAGGCCCAGATCCTGTTTACGGATAAGCAGTATGAATCGTGTATTGATCTCTGCGACCAGATCCTGTTGGAGGATCCTCAGTATTATCCGTCCTATCTCCAGCGTCAGGAGGCGGCTTTCGAGCTGAGAAAAGGACAGCAGGTGGTGGATGATTATTACAGCGCCATCGGGATTTATAATGGATACTATAAGCCTTACCTTCTTGCGGCAGAGGTGTTCTTTTTCTATGACCAGTTTGAGGATGCCAAAGGCGTCATGGACAGGGCCAGAGAGAACCAGGTGGATTTTTCACCGAATATGAAGCTGTATGAGGCAAAGATTTTAAGAAATCTGGCAAAAACCAGGGAAGATCGGGAACCTCTCTTTGAAATTTTAAAAGGACTTTTGGAAGAAAACGGGAAAACGGATATTGAGGATGCGTCTGAGGTGGAATTTGAAATTGCCCTTTTGCACTGGGACAATAATGACTATGATGCGGCTCAGAAGCACCTGGCCATTGCCATAGAAGAAAATCCTGACCGGATGCAGTACCATTTAATCAACGGCCATATTTATCTGGATAAAAAAGAATATAAAAAGGCCATCAAGGAATATACAACGGCCGAGGAGGACTATGCGGACTCTCCTTCCGTCTATTATAACAGAGGCGTCTGCTATGAGGCTCTGGACATGAAGGAACTTTCCAGAGAGGATTTTGAAAAAACCCTGAACTTAAAAGAGGGATACCGGGATACCTGTGAGCGGCTGGCCCGTTATTATAAAGCCCGGTATACCTCCCATTTCAAGAAGAAAGATTTTGAAACAGCCTTAGACTATATGAACCGTCAGATTGCAGCCAGGGAAAACTGCTATTACCTTGTGGAGCGGGGGCGGCTTTACATGGCGGCCTTTGAATTTGAACCTGCCATCCAGGACTTTAAAAAGGCTTTGGAATATGAGCCTGACGACTGGGCCTCCAACAATAATATGGGGTGCTGCTATAAGTATATGGGACAGTTTGAAACGGCCATCCGGTATCTTAACGAGGCCGTAAAGTGTATGGAAAACGGCCAGAAAAGCGTTCTTCCGTACAGCAATATGGCGGACTGTTATGAGAGCATGGGAGAATATCAAAAGGCCATTGAATGTTACGAAAAGGATCTGGAACTGTTCCCTGACCGGGATTCCTTCCGGGTGGAAATCGGACTCCTTTATACATATCTTGGGCAGTATGAGAAGGCTCTGGAATATCTGGAAATGGTGCCGGGTGATGACGATTACCATGATAATGTATCAGATGTTTATTTTCTCCAGGGAAAGAGAAAAGAGGCCATCGCCGTTTTACAGGATGGAATTCGGGCGGCAAAAAACAATGCCGTGCGCTCGGACCGTTACCAGACCCTGGCAAACTTTTACATGGACTATGAGCGCAATTACAAAATGGCGGCTGTCATGTTCAAAAAGGCTCTTCGGGCGGAAGACCGGGAAAAAGAGCTTCATGAAATCGAATGGGAGCTGGCAGAGCTATATTTCCGCATGGGAGATAAAAAAGAGGCAAAGATTCATGCCAGGGAGTCTTTGGAGCATTTTAAAAAATCCAGATGGGCCACGGAGGAGGACTACTTAAATTATGGGGAGTACCGCCCGGCCCGGCTGATGCGCCATGGATGGATTTATGTGGCCCTGGGAGAAACGGAAAAAGGCCTCCGGATGTTTGAGGATATGAAAAGCTGCACCAGATGCAGACAGTGCCGTCGTCCGGGCTGCTACGAAAGCTTTTTGTTTTTAGGATATTACTATGAGGCCATCGGAGACTATGAGAAAGCGCTTATGTGTTTCCGGGAGGGCTATAAACTGAATGATCACAGCATCAAATTAAGAGTTTCCATAGAAGAAATGGAAAAAATAACCGGGAGATAGACATGATTGTAGGAATTGATTTAGGGACCACCAACAGTCTGGTGGCATATTTTACTGAGGATGGGCCGAAGATTATTCCCAACCGGCTCGGAAAGAACTTAACGCCGTCCGTGGTCAGCATTGACGAGGAGGAGCAGGTATATGTGGGAGAACTGGCCAGGGAACGGATGCTTTTGCATCCGGACAGCGCTGCCAGCGTCTTTAAGCGTGATATGGGAAGCAAGAAGCAGTTTAAGCTGTTACATAAGACTTTTCTGGCGGAGGAGCTTTCCGCGCTTGTTTTGCGGGCGTTAAAAGAAGATGCAGAGGCTTTTCTTAAGGAAGAGGTAACAGAAGCGGTCATCAGCGTTCCGGCCTATTTCGATGATGCCAGAAGGCGGGCCACCAAGCGCGCCGGGGAGTTAGCAGGACTTACGGTGGAGCGTATTATCAGCGAGCCCACGGCCGCTGCCATTGCCTATGGTTTGTATCAGAATAAGGACAGGGCCAGATTCCTGGTGTTTGATTTGGGAGGCGGCACTTTTGATGTGTCCATACTGGAGCTTTTCGATACGATTTTAGAAGTGCGGGCCGTGGCGGGAGATAATTTCCTTGGCGGAGAAGATTTCACGGCTGTGTTGGAAACCATGTTTTTTGATAAATTTACGGAACTGGACCGCCTGTCCATGGACGAGAAAACCCTGCGGCATATTCATAAGCAGGCTGATCTCTGCAAGCTGGGCTTTTCCGAAAACCGGGTATCGAAAATGCGGTGCAAGGTTGGGGAGAAGCTTTACGAGATGGATGTGGAGCTTCCAAAATATGAGGAGGCCTGTGCAGAGCTTTTAGAGCGGATCCGAAAGCCTGTGAAGCGGAGCCTTTCCGACGCCCATATCCGTCTTTCCGACATTGATAAGGTGGTTTTGGTGGGGGGAGCCACGAAGAGCCCTGTGATCCGCCGTTTCGTCAGCAAGCTGTTCAAAATGCTTCCGGACATTAATATCAATCCGGATGAGGCCGTGGCCCTGGGGGCGGCCGTCCAGGGAGCCATGAAGGAGAGAAGGGATGCCATTAAAGAGGTGATTTTAACGGATGTATGTCCTTTTACCCTTGGAACGGAAGTGGTTCGGGAATGGGATAACAACCGCTTTGAGGACGGCGTATTCTGCCCTATTATTGACAGGAATACGGTGATTCCGGCCAGCCGTACCGAGCGGCTTTACACTGTCAGGGATAACCAGAAAAAAATCCGCGTCAATGTGCTCCAGGGGGAGAGCCGCTTTGCGGCCAACAATTTGTCCCTGGGAGAACTTTTGATCGACATTCCCCCCGCAAAAGCCGGGGAGGAGGCCGTGGACGTGACGTATACCTATGATATCAACTCGATCTTAGAGGTGGAAGTGAAGGTGATTTCCACCCAGAAGGTCATGAAAAAGGTCTTTCTGGGCCGCGATGTGGACATGACCCAGGAAGAGATCGAGGAGCGGTTAAAGACCCTGTCTTATTTAAAGATCCATCCCAGAGACAGAGAGGAAAATAAATATCTGCTGCTAAGAGGAGAGCGGATCTATGAGGAGAGCATCGGCGACGACCGGTTTTTCGCCGAAGCGGCCATCCGGAAATTTGAAAAGGCCTTAAATTCCTACGACAATGGAGAGATCGAGAGAGCCAAAGAGGAATTTAAAAAATTTTTAGAGAAGATGGAAGAGTAAGGTAACATATCGGTTCAGAAGGCATCTGAATGGATGCATGCTAAGGATAAAAGAAGGGAGAGGTTTTACGATGAGACACATTGATATCAGAGACTTTATGAATTACCATTATCCGACCGGAGTGGTGACGTCGCCGGACGGAACTCATGGAGCTTTTGCCATGGTCCATGCTAACGGAACGGATAACTGCTATGACTCCTGTCTGTGGGTGATGGAGCTTCCATCTGGTCAGTGCAGAAAACTCACAAGCGGGAAAAAGGAGCGGGCCTTTCTCTGGCTGGACGACGAGACCATTCTATTTTCTTCCAACAGGGAAAAGGAATATACAGACCGCATAAAAAACGGGGAAGACTGGACGTGTTTTTACACCATTAACATCTATGGGGGCGAGGCGCAGTTTTCCTTTGCGGTCCCCTTTACGGTGACAAAGACAGTGGCGGCGGGACACAGACTGGTCATGAGTCTCAAATACGATTATTCCAAGCCGGATCTGGTGGGAATGGGAGAGGAAGCTAAGAGTAAGGCGCTGGAGGAATGGAAGGAAGAAAAGGATTATGAGGTTTTCGACGAACTTCCGTTCTGGGCCAACGGCCAGGGCGTTGTGAACAAGAAAAGGAACCGGCTGGCCGTTTACGACAGAAACAATGGTGATTTTAAAATTATTACTACGGAATATGAAACTGTGGAAAATTTCTGGGTAGAGGACGGCCAGGTGCTTTTTACGGGAAACCGCTATACAGATATCATGAGCCGGATGCCGGGGCTTTACCAGTACAGTCTTTTTGAAGAAAGCAGGAAAACCCTTCTGGAACAGGATACCATGCGGATTGATTATGCCTGTCTGTTAAAGGGAAAGATTATGGTTCTGGCTTCGGATATGAAGACTTATGGGTTAAATGAAAATCCCGGTCTTTATGTCATGGTGGACGGAACCATGAAAGAGGTTGTCAGGTATGATGCAAGCGTCCATAATTCCATTTGCAGTGACTGTAAATTTGCGGACGGTGCGGGAATCGTCCATGATGAAAACAGGATTTACTTTATTTCCACGTTAAGAAAGCAGAGCGTCATCTGTTCCTTTGATGAAAACGGAAACCTTGAGACTCTGGTGAACCGGCAGGGAAGCGTACATACCCTGGATATCAATCATGGAACTCTTTACTACAGCGCCATACGGGACATGGGTTTAACGGAGCTCTACTGTTATGACGGGACGGAGGAAAGAAAACTCACGGCTTTTAACGATGATCTTTTAAAGGAGAGAACCGTCTGTCAGGTGGAAGAGTTCACATTCACTCATAAAGGGGTGGAGCTGGACGGTTATGTGATGAAGCCGGCAGATTTTGACCCGGAAAAGAAATATCCGGGAATCCTGACGGTTCACGGCGGCCCGCGGGCTACTTTTGGCCCTGTCTTTTTCCACGAAAGCCAAGTGTTTGCCAACGCCGGATATTTTGTTTTTTTCACAAATCCGGTGGGAAGCGACGGGCGGGGCAACGCCTTTGCGGATCTGGCCGGGCGGTATGGCACGGTTGATTTTGAAAATTGTCTGGCCTTTACGGACGAGGTGTTGAAACGGTATCCGCAGGTGGATGAAAAACGTCTTGGAATCATGGGCGGAAGTTATGGAGGTTTCATGGCCAACTGGGCGGTGGGACATACGGACCGCTTTGCGGCGGCCGTATCCCAGAGGAGCATCTCCAACTGGATTTCACTCAGCATGACGACGGACATCGGTTACTGCTTTGACCTACAGGAAACCGCCGGAGATCCCTGGACCAATCCAGAGCGGATGTGGGTCTGCTCTCCGTTAAAATATGCCGATAAGGCAAAAACCCCCACGCTCTTTATCCAGTCAGATGAGGATTACCGCTGCTACATGGGCGATGCTCTCCAGATGTTCTCTGCTCTTAAATATTTCGGCGTGGAGACCAGAATGTGCCTGTTCCACGGGGAAAACCACGAGCTGTCCCGCTCCGGAAAGCCCAGACACAGGGTAAAGAGGATGGAAGAGATGATGAACTGGTTTGAGAAATATCTGAAGGAATAGCAACTGAAAGTTGTATTGACTCGGTTTCTGTCGAATGCTATATTATAGTTACACAAAAAAGAGAGGAGGCTGGTTTTATGGATAAGCTGGATCTGATCTTACAAAAGATAGAAAACGTCGATGACAGGCTTGAGAAAATGGACAACCAGTTGAAAGTGATTGATGGAAGACTGGACAGGCTTGAGGAGCGGATGGGTAGTCTGGAAAATCGGATGGACGGTCTGGAAAGTAGAATGGACAGACTGGAAAGCCGGATGGACAGACTGGAAAGCCGGATGGACAGTCTGGAAAACCGGATGGACAGCCTGGAAAGCCGGACAGGAGAACTGGAGACCGAGCTTGCCAAGACAAAAGAGGAACTCGCCAGTACAAGAGAAGAGATTAGGAAAAAGATTGTTGGAATAGAGCTGAACCTGGAAAATCAGGTATGCCCGTCGATTCGGGTTGTTGCTGAGAACCATCTGGATCTTTACAAGAATCTGAAAGCAGTAATTGATTTTAAGCCGTCTCATGACCTGTTGGAAATCAGGGTATCATCGCTGGAGATTAGCATGAAACGGATAAAAGAAGTTCTGGAAAATCTAGAATCCGCTTAAAAAGTCCCCACGCTTTCTGTTTTTGAAATGGAAGGCGTGGGGCTGGTTGCTTTATACTTATAGTATGATTGGCATAAAATATAGACAAGTTAAAAATTTACGGAGTAGCTTTATGGAAAATAATACAGCGGACAAGAAGATGCAAGGCCGAATTGCTACTATAGATGAGCTATTGGAAAAGGATTGCTACATAATTGATTTCCTTCCGGAAACGGTTTCTAAGGATTCAAACGGACAATTTTTTGATGTGGAATATTACTTGCTGAACAGCCAAAAATATCATATGATAAAAGACAAATTAGTCTGCGTTATTTTAAAGCTGATGTGCTACTATCATATTTTGGTTTTCTGGAATGGGTGGGTCGATAAACCAAAACCAGAATGGATAGAAAACACGGTTGCAGAAATTATGGCAAATCATTCGGGGACACTGGATTGTGTATTCCCTGAGGAAAATATGCTTTTGATATTTGACCGGGGCTGCTTAAATTTATCGGTGTATCATCCGCCAGAAAAAGCACAGCGTTTACTTGAACAGATAGCATTTTCAGAGGGCCTGTTCTGGAGAAAGGCTGAAACATAGTATGGCGGTATTTTGGAATATTGTATATGTCAGTGAATGAAGCGGCTGGTTTTTGAGGAGGGAATGAAGTGCCAGAGAAGTTGAAACAAATACTCAATATTGCAATGGGAAGTTCCATAGGCGTATTTACTGGATATAGCATGTATGAATACCTGCATTTTAAGAAATACCCACAATTATATGCGATGCAATCGGCTCCCTGGTATACTGGCATTTTCGTATATGGCTTAATTACAGTTGCAGTATTAACGATTTGTACTATAATTAAAGTCCTTTTTATGGAGAAGGTCAGGCCGATAAAGAAGCTTGCATTGATTTCGGGGATCATTTTTTTATTTTTAACATTTGCCGGCGGCAGTTACGTTTTTATAAACCATGGACAGAGAAGCGCAGGGTACGCTGCCATTCCTGCGCTTTGGGCGGTGATATGTTTCCGGTATTATCGGGATGGAAAACACGGATAAACGGCCATTATTAAGAAATAAGGAACAATAACTTTCCGCGGGAGGAGAGATATAATGGTTTTGATGATTGATACGACAAGAGAGCATATAGGAACGCAATTTGCCGAAGAACTGCTTCACAGCGGCAAAAATCCAGCCGAATTTGAACTAATTGATACCACCGGGATGCACATTTCTCCTTGCGCCGGCTGTAATTATTGCTGGCTGAAAACGCCGGGAAGATGTGCCATTAAGGACGATTATGAGCCAGTTCTGAAAAAAATGAGTAAAGCCGGTCAGGTTTGGCTGATTTCGGATACATACTTTGGATTTGTCTCCTATCAGACGAAAAACATCGTAGACAGGGTGATGCCTCTTGTCACGATGTATCTGAAAATCAAGGACGGGCAGATGCGTCATGTGATGCGCTATGACCATCAGCCGGATTTTGGGATTATTTATACCGGAGATGGCGACCAGGCTTATCTGGAACGGTGGTGCGGGCGCATGGCGCTTAATTTTGGAAGCAGTTCTCTGGGAGTTTTTCCTGCTGAAAACAGAAAGGTGGCAGTTTCATGCATGTTGTAATCATCAATGGAAGTCCACGGGTACAGCAATACAGCAACACGGAGAAAATCATTGCTTCCTTTGCAAAGGGCTTGTCAGAAAAAGGAGCTTCCTTCGAAATATACGCTGTTTCCAATCGTAAATCATGGGAGATAATCCGGGACGCTTATATAAAGAATGAGGAAATACTGATTGCGCTTCCATTGTATGTGGAATGTGTCCCCGGACTTCTTTTGGAGTTTCTGGAAACTCTGCCGAAAAAGAATGATCATACAAGAATTTCGTTCCTTCTGCAGAGCGGTTTTGCAGAGGGATGTCAGCTTCGATGCGGTGAGGAATTTTTGACGAAGCTGCCGGGATATCTGGGTGTTCGTTATGGCGGCTGTCTGGTGAAAGGAGATAATTTTGGAATCCGTTTATTAAATGAAGAGAAGCAGGGACAGATCACAAAACCCTATCAGGAGATGGGGGAGCTGTTTGCGGAGGGAGACGGATTCTTCCGTGAAGAAGCAAGAAAATTTACCGGCCCGGAATATTTGCCGCTGCCTATGCGTTTCATTATGCGGTTCGTATTCAGAACTTTTGCGAAAAAGATGTTTCAGAAAGAGGCGGCATCGTGGGGATGCCGTACACCGCTTGATGAAAAAATCTGGTAACAGTTTCAGTGGTATTTACTCACCGCTTATATCCGCCGTCCTGTAAACATCGTAGCCTTCGTAGTAGTAACTGGCATCCACGCCCTTCATATAAACCTCCCGATCATGGATCCTGTCGGTCAGGGCCGCTTTCAAAAGTGTTTTGAGCTCCAAATCCCGAGCAGGACTGCGCTCCATCGCCGGAAGATAATCCACTTTGTCTACCTGGCTCCAGTCGATAACCTGCCGGAGTTCCCTTTTCAGAATAGCGTCCAGCCAAAACCGGGTGCTTCTGCTGTTGCCCTCCCGGAACGGATGCGCCACATTCATTTCTACGTACTTCTCAATGATTTCGTCAAAAGTGGATTGCGGCATCTGCCCAATATACTCCAATGCCGCTTGCAGATAAAGGACAGGGGCAAAACGAAAGCTCCCCCTTGCGATATTTACGGTGCGGATCTGCCCCGCAAAATCGTATATCTCGTGAAACAGATACTTGTGGATTTGTGCAAGCCCTTGAAATGTCCCGACTTCAAAAGTATCCAGCAGCCCCTTTTCAAACAGTTCCAGTGCCCTTGCCTTGCTGATCCGCTCTTCCTCTCTGGCAAGTTTTGCGGAGTCGGCAATACCTGACTTATTTTCTAACGCCATGCCGTATGTTCCTCCTGAGCGTGTTTCCTGTTGCTGATATTATACCGAAATAGCAGCGTTTCGTCAATTGTCCGGGGTGAACGCCCGATGCTTCTTGTCCGTGGTACGCGGGCAAGAAGATGCCCCTTCTCGTGATTAGTAACTTTTTGCGATAACAGTTCAGGTGATACTTTTACAAATTATAATCGTAAACGCTGTAGGATTCCTCTGCATCCCTGTCCCAGGGAACATACAGGGCAATCGTCACAGTTGCGACATCTTTTTCTTTTAAATAGTTTACAAACTTGCCATTTTTGGCGACTAATTGATATAATTCATCGCTCCGGATATCCAGCTCTTTTTTTAAACTTTCTTCGTCCATGTCAAAGGGGGCCGAATAGATAGGAATCTCCATATATAGCCGCTGAGATTCTTCCTCAATACCAAAACGTTTCAGTGTTACATTAGAGCCGCCATACCGGGCATCCTCAAATACTTCACGATTAAATTCCTGCAAATACTCATATATCTGCGTCTGCATCTCAGATTCTTCTTCATCAAGCACAGGCTGAAATTTGAGACTGGAAACTGCATAGGAGGCGGTTCTAAAATCAGTTAAATCACGGATCCCGGAATAGCTTCCGTGGCAGGAAACCGTTAAGGTATTCATTGTGAACCTTACATACGGGGTTTTGTTTAAAGCGTCCTGTACCTGGTAAAAAAGTCTGTCCATCTCATCACTCATTAAAAGCTCTTCCTCTTTTTCCAGATAGATGTCCACCTCTACGAAAAAATTATTGTACAGCCGTTTGCCGCTTTGCTCATCCATTAACAGCGCATCCCGGGAGAAAGAAATGTCAGCGCGGTCAATTTTCAGCTCCTCCTGCGTTGTTACCCATTCGTTTAAGCTGTCCTCATAGATTCCGCAAATTTCCCCGTAGGCCGTGGCATCTATCATATTTTTAATTCTGAGCAGCTCTTCCACATACTCCTGTTTGGAATGGGAATTCGAAAACGCAGCAAGTTCTTCCATGTCAGGGACCCAGTCCGTCTGATTTTTGGGGAGATTCGCCGCACAGGCGATGAGAAACAGGAAAGGAATTATGTAAATAATATTCTTTTTCATTTTAATTTCTCCTTTTTATAAAATCATATAGCGTTCCATACATGGCAGTTTTGTTACTTAAATACATTTGCCCGCACTACTCCCAATATCTGGTTTTGTGCGGGCTTTATGTTTTATGAACCGGACAGACCCGGTTGCGTACGCGAAGCGCGAAATAAAATCAGCCAAGCTTCTGATAATAATCATATCCGCCGGCGTTGTATTTTTTAATCAGCTTCTGAATCTTTTCTGTGGGCGATAAGACATTTCCGATGGAAGCGTCATGGTTTAGGGAGTTGATGATAGCGGCAATATATTTGCTCATATCCGCCTCCACATACCAGTCTTTTTGGAACAGCTCCGGAGAGCGGTAGTTTAAGTTGGTGGTTACGACGCTGTCGATATAGCCCTTGTCATAGAATTCGTCAAATTTCTCAAAGCCGTTTGTGAAAAGTCCGAAGGTACAGCATACGGCTACCTTGGCGGCCTTTCTGTCCTTTAATTCTTTGGCAGTATCCAGCATACTTTCTCCGGATGCGATCATATCGTCGATGATCAGAACTGTTTTACCCTCCACGGAACTTCCCAGAAACTCATGGGCCACAATGGGGTTTCTGCCGTTGATGATCTTGGAATAATCGCGTCTCTTATAGAACATACCCATATCCACGCCCAGATTGTTGGCCAGATATACGGCCCGGTTCATGGCTCCCTCGTCGGGGCTGATTACCATTAAATGGTCCTTGTCAATTTTTAAGGTTTTGTCATGCTTAAAAAGCGCTTTCACGAACTGGTAGGTGGGCATAAAGTTGTCCAGTCCGGATAGAGGAATGGCATTCTGCACCCGGGGGTCATGGGCATCGAAGGTGATGATATTGGAAACACCCATGGAAACCAGCTCTTCTAAGGCCATGGCGCAGTCTAAGGACTCCCGGTTGGTTCTCTTATGCTGGCGGCTCTCATAGAGAAACGGCATAATGACGTTGATTCTGTGGGCCGTGGAAGCACAGGCGCCGATAATACGCTTCAAATCTTGATAATGGTCGTCCGGAGACATGTGGTTGATATATCCGGACATTTTGTAGGTCAGAGAATGATTGGTTACATCTACCATGGCAAAAATATCGGTGCCGCGCACGGATTCTCTCACTACGCCCTTGGCTTCCCCGCTCCCAAAACGTGGACAGGCGCAGTCCAAAAGGTAAGAATCCACATCGTAACCCCGGTACTGAAGATTCTGCTGCCTGCGCTTTAGTTCCTCTGCGTCATTGCGACGGAAGTTTACAATATGGTCGTTGACCTTTTTCGCAAGGTCATGGCAGCTTTCCAGAGCAGCGATTTTTAAAGGCGCAATGGGAAGCCGGTCGTTGAAAACGTACTGATTTGACATGTCAAAGACTCCTCCGCTATCTATACAGTATTCGATTCTTTCGTATTGTTTATACCATTATTCGGTGTTTTTCGTCAATAGCGGGACCAGGATTTCAGGAAAAAGAATATCATTTCTTTACAAATCAGGAGAACATTGGTATTATGATAACTGTCAAGCTAGTGTACTGACACATTTACTTTCAGTCAAATGACGCAGAATGAATTTTCAGTCTGCAAGGCGGAGGAGGGAGGCGATGCGGTGGCATCGTTGACCGACAACAACGCAGCAGATGGAAATTCAGGCAAGTCAGTTGGCGAAATGTAAATGTGTCAGTACGCTAGGTCTGTGCGTGAACCGCGCAGACCGTATGAAACTGTGGCGGGCAGGCATATGGCACGACGCGAAGCCAGAGGACAGGAAAGGGATCAATGTGAAAAGGAAGGGACATAAAATTACGGCAGTGGCGCCGGGGTCCATCGGCGAAGAGCTGGAACTGGAGCCGGGCGACATTC
Organism: uncultured Lachnospiraceae bacterium; assembly: GCA_910585355.1. Classification (GTDB taxonomy): domain Bacteria; phylum Bacillota; class Clostridia; order Lachnospirales; family Lachnospiraceae; genus CANRXD01. Next base: position 41,833 of record CAJUDN010000008.1, on the reverse strand, counting down.
TTCTTGCCATAGACGGAGAAGAAATAGAAGATATTTTTGATTATGATTATATGACCGACAGCGAATCCTTTGTGATGATGGTCAGAAAAGCGAACGGAGAGGACTGGGAGCTTGAAATTGAAAGCGGCGGGGAGGATCTGGGGCTGACCTTTGAAAACGGTCTCATGAGCGATTACCGTTCCTGCAGAAATAAATGTATTTTCTGCTTTATTGACCAGATGCCTCCGGGAATGCGGGAAACCCTGTATTTTAAAGACGACGACTCCAGGCTGTCGTTTCTACAGGGAAATTATGTTACGCTCACGAATATGAGCGACAGGGACATTGACCGGATTATCCGGTTCCATCTGGCGCCCATTAATATCTCTATACAGACCATGAATCCCAAGCTTCGCTGCAAAATGTTAAATAACCGGTTTGCCGGAGACGCATTAAAGAAAATCGACCGGCTCTATGGGGCTGGAACAGAAATGAACGGACAGATTGTTTTGTGTAAGGGCGTCAACGACGGGAAAGAACTGGAATTTACCATTGAAAAGCTTACGGCCTATATTCCCTGTATGCAGAGCGTTTCTGTGGTTCCTGTGGGGCTCTCTAAGTTTCGGGACGGGCTGTATCCTCTGGAACCCTTTTCAAAAGAAGACGCCTGTGAGGTGATTGACGCCATTGAGCGCTGGCAGGAAAAAATTTACAGAGAACACGGGATTCATTTTATTCATGCCAGCGACGAGTGGTATATTTTAGCGGAGCGCAGACTTCCTGAGGAGAAACGCTACGACGGCTATATCCAGCTGGAAAACGGCGTGGGGATGTTAAGGCTTCTTTACGAGGAAGTGATGGACGCCCTGGATGGAAGAGAGGATGATAAAAAGACCGAAGAGCTTTCCATAGCGACAGGATATCTCCCCTATCCCTATATAAAGCGGCTTTTGGAAAAGATACACGCCATATATCCGGGAAGAAAGGTGCATCTGTATCCTGTCCGCAACGACTTTTTCGGCGAAATGATCACGGTAGCCGGGCTTGTTACGGGCCAGGACTTAATTGCACAGCTTAAGGACAAGCCTTTGGGAGAACGGCTTCTTCTTCCGGCTGCCATGTTTAAAAGCGGAGAGGAGATTTTTCTGGATGATGTGACAAAAACGCAGGCGGAAGCCGCTTTACAGATTCCCATAAATATAGTAAAATCAAGCGGATATGATTTTGTGGACGCCATTCTTGACCCCAAGGCCGCAAAAATACAGACGGCGGAGCACGGAGTTTACGAGCCCGCCATGAAAGACTTAAACTTTTCAGAAGATGGAGAGATTCTTTAAAAGAAATAGCTGTGAGGGTACAAAACAGTTATAAAGTGAGGAGAAAATATGAGTAAACCAGTAGTTGCCATTGTCGGCCGGCCCAATGTGGGAAAGTCCACGCTTTTTAATGCGCTGGCTGGCAGTGCCATTTCCATTGTGAAGGATACCCCCGGCGTGACCCGCGACAGAATCTACGCAGACTGCAGCTGGCTAAGCCATACCTTTACGCTAATTGATACAGGCGGCATTGAGCCGGATTCCGGGGATATTATTCTTTCCCAGATGCGCGAACAGGCCCAGATTGCCATCGACACCGCCGATGTGATCATTTTTATTGTGGATGTGAGACAGGGACTTGTGGATGCGGATTCCAAAGTGGCCGATATGTTGAGAAAATCCAGAAAACCTGTGGTTCTTGCGGTGAATAAGGTGGACAGCATCGCAAAATTTGGGAATGATATTTATGAATTCTACAGTCTGGGGATTGGCGACCCCATTGCTGTGTCCGCTGCTTCCAGACTGGGACTTGGCGAGCTTCTTGACGAGGTGGCCGGACATTTCAGCCAGGAGCAGTACGGAGATGAGGAGGACGACAGGCCGAGGATCGCCATAGTGGGAAAACCCAATGTGGGAAAATCATCTATCATCAACAAGCTTCTGGGAGAAAACCGGGTGATCGTCTCAGACATTGCAGGAACTACCAGAGACGCCGTGGACACGGAAATCGTTCATAATGGAACTGAGTATGTGTTTATTGATACGGCAGGCCTGCGGAGAAAGAGCAAGGTAAAGGGAGACATCGAGCGTTACAGCATTATCCGCACTGTTACAGCAGTGGAGCGGGCCGATGTGGTGCTCATGGTCATTGACGCTTCCGAGGGAGTTACGGAACAGGACGCCAAAATCGCCGGAATCGCCCACGACAGGGGGAAAGGCGTCATTGTTGTGGTCAACAAATGGGATGCCATTGAGAAGAATGATAAGACCATCTATGAATATACAAGGAAGCTGAAAGAAACCTTGTCCTACATGCCCTATGCAGAGTATGTGTTCATATCGGCGCTTACGGGGCAGAGAATGGGAAAACTGTTTGAACTGATTGATATGGTCAGGGAAAACCAGAATCTGAGAATTGCAACCGGAGTCTTAAATGAGATTGTCACAGAGGCCGTGGCCATGCAGCAGCCCCCGTCCGACAAGGGAAAACGATTAAAGATCTATTACGTGACTCAGGTGGCCGTGAAGCCGCCCGCTTTTGTGGTGTTCGTAAACGACAAAGAACTGATGCATTTTTCCTATACCAGATATCTGGAAAATAAGATCAGAGAGGCCTTTGGCTTTCGTGGAACTTCCCTGAAATTCATCATCCGCGAGCGGAAGGAGAAAGAATAAATGACGTCGAGAATCTTATGCCTTGCAGTGGGATATGCGTTCGGTCTGTTTCAGACGGGCTATCTGTATGGAAAAATGAATCATATTGATATCAGAAATTATGGAAGCGGGAATTCTGGAACCACCAACGCCCTGCGCGTTCTTGGAAAAAAAGCCGGCCTGATCGTTTTTTTGGGCGATTTTTTTAAGACGGTTTTTGCCTGTCTTCTGATACGGCTGATTTTTAAGGACAGCGAGAGCGTGGACATGTATGTGCTCTACGCGGGCCTTGGCGTGGTTTTGGGACATAATTTCCCCTGTTACCTGAAATTTAAGGGAGGAAAGGGCATTGCCTCCATGGCCGGAATTCTGGTGTCCATGGACTGGCGGGTGACCCTGGTGTGCGCTGCTTTGTTTCTTGGCACTGTGATTCTCACAAGATATGTGTCCCTCGGTTCTATTCTTGTGGTGGCCGCATTTTTTATTCAGATAGTGGTTTACGGCCTTCGGGGAGATTACCAGGTGGCAGAGAGGGATTTATTAGAGTTTTTCTGTTTGGCCGGGGTCCTTATGGTTATGGCGGTCTGGCGTCACAGAGCCAATGTAAAGCGTCTGTTAAACGGAACAGAAAACAAATTATGGGGCCAAAAGGCAAAATAGAAAAAATACGGGACAGAACACAAAGCAGAGGAAGTATGAGACAGAGCGCAAAATAAAGAGAATACGGGGTAAAACGCAAAACAGAACAAATTTTGAGGGTATCAAGTGAAAAAACAGGAGGGAGTCTGAACCATGGAAAAAATCGGAGTTATCGGGTCCGGCACATGGGGAACCGCCATTGCGGTTCTTTTAAGCAACAACGGTCATCAGGTGGACTTATGGTCTGCCATTCCATCGGAAATCGAGGAGATGGAGAAAACCCATAAGCATAAAAATCTCCCGGAGGTGACGCTTCCGGATTCCATCTGTTTTACAGCGGATCTTGAGACGGCAATGAAGGAAAAAAATCTGTTGGTGCTGGCTGTGCCATCTGTCTATGTAAGGAGTACGGCGAAGCGGATGAAGGAATTCTGCCCAGAGGGGCAGATTATTGTGGATGTGGCCAAGGGAATTGAAGAGGGTACCCTTTTTACCATGACATCGATTATGAAAGAAGAAATTCCTCAGTGTGAACCTGCGGCTCTTTCCGGTCCCAGCCACGCCGAGGAGGTAAGCCGCGGCCTTCCGACCACCTGCGTGGCCGGATCCCATAAAAGGGCTGTGGCGGAGTATATCCAGTCCGTGTTTATGAGCCCGGTATTCCGGGTTTATACAAGTCCTGATGTCCTTGGGATTGAAGTTGGAGCCGCTTTAAAGAATGTAGTGGCACTGGCGGCGGGAATTGCGGACGGCCTGGGCTATGGAGACAATACCAAAGCCGCCTTAATTACCCGCGGAATCGCAGAGATTGCCCGGCTGGGAATCGCCATGGGAGGAAAGTTCCAGACCTTCACAGGCCTCACGGGAATCGGCGATCTTATCGTTACCTGCGCCAGCATGCACAGCAGAAACCGCAGAGCCGGTATTTTAATCGGAAAAGGCTATACCATGGAGGAGGCAATGAAGGAGGTCCAGATGGTGGTGGAAGGCGTATATTCCGCCAGGGCCGCTCTGGCGCTTTCAAAGAAGTACGATGTTCCCATGCCCATTGTAGAGGAAGTAAATCTTGTGCTTTTTGAGGGAAAACCGGCCAGGGAAGCCGTTACGGATCTGATGATGCGCGATAAGCGGATTGAGCACAGCGATCTTCCATGGGAAGCGTAACAGGTTTTTTCCTGTGACATAAAGAAAAGCCCCCCTGCATATACTCTATCAGTATAACAAGGGGGTATTTTTATGGACAATTTCCATGTATACAAAGATATTGAAGCCAGAACCGGGGGAGAAATTTACATAGGCGTGGTGGGCCCGGTCCGTACAGGAAAATCCACCTTTATTAAGCGGTTCATGGAATTGATGGTGCTTCCAAAGCTGCCGGAGGGCCATGGAAAGGCCCTGACCCGCGATGAGCTTCCACAAAGCGCCGCCGGAAAGACCATTATGACTACGGAACCTAAATTTATTCCAAAGGAAGCGGCTGAAATTACGCTGGAGGATGGAATCACCGCTAAAATCCGGCTCATTGACTGCGTTGGCTTCATGGTGGAGGGGGCGGCAGGCCACGAAGAAAACGGGGAGGAAAGACTGGTAAAAACTCCCTGGTATGATCATGAAATACCGTTTACCCAGGCGGCGGAAATCGGGACCAGAAAGGTGATTCGTGACCATTCCACTATTGGCATTGCCATCACAGGAGATGGAAGCTTTGGGGATTTAAAGCGGGAAGATTATAATGAGGCGGAGACCCGCACCATAAAAGAATTAAAAGAAATAGGAAAGCCCTTTTTAGTGCTTTTAAATTCCGCGAGACCTTATGCGGAGGAAACAAGGGAAATGGCGGGGAAACTGGAGGAGCTCCACGGCGTTACGGTGCTTCCCATGAATTGTGAGCAGCTGAAAAAGGAAGACATCGAAATCATTCTGGCCAGGGTTCTGAAAGAATTTCCCGTAAAAGAACTGGATTTCCATATCCCTAAATGGATGGAAATTCTTCCGGATACCCATCCTTTAAAGACGGAGGCCATTGAAAATGCCAGGGAAATTTTAGGCAAGGTAAATCAGATGAAGGATATTATTCCCCAAAGTTTAACCCCGGAGGGAAATTCCATAAAGGAAATCGCCATTGACAAAATGGAAATGTCAGACGGAACCGTATCCCTTAAAGTACAGACAGATGACAACTGTTATTTTCAGGTGATCAGTGAATTTACCGGCCTTCCGGTTCAGGATGAATACGAGCTGTTCCATACTTTATCGAAATTATCGGGAATGCAGGGGGAGTACGAGAAGGTGAAGGAAGCCCTGAGCCAGGTGCGTCTTAAGGGATACGGTATTGTGATGCCGGACAAATCGGAGATTGTTCTGGAGGAACCGGAGCTTATACGGCACGGAAACAAATATGGAGTGAAAATTCATGCACAGGCGCCCTCCATCAATCTCATAAAGGCTCATATTGAGACGGAAATCGCGCCCATTGTGGGAAGTGAGCAGCAGGCAAAGGATTTAATCGCATACATAAAAGACAGCGAGGCCACAGAGGATGGAGTGTGGGAGACAAACATTTTTGGAAAATCGGTGGAGCAGATCGTGGAGGACGGCATGCAGGCAAAAATTTCCCAGATGACAGAAGACTGCCAGGTGAAGTTACAGGATACCCTGCAAAAAATAATCAATGACAGCAACGGAGGAATGATTTGCATTATTATCTGAAAAGAGGTATAATTATCATATAACCAGCCAGAGCATGTTTGAAAATTCATTCCCGTCATCTGCACGCCCCGCTCGCGGTATATTTGCCCCAAATTTACTTAATGCAGCCCGCTGCGCCGCGTCCATTTGAGCCCAATCTCCCGCGAAGCGGAACGCACAGCTGCCAGAAAGTAATTTTCAAATACGCTCTGGGACACCCCTTTGACTCTCTGATGATTGATACGAAATACGTCAGATTTTCACCAAAGACATGCAAGGAGGCAAACGTATGAAAATAACCTTCATCGGCGCTGACCACGAAGTAACCGGCAGCTGTCATTACCTGGAAGCCTGCGGCAGACATATCCTCGTAGACTATGGTATGGAACAGGGAGGAAATGTATATGAAAACGCAGATCTCCCCATCCCATTTTCCGATGTGGATTATGTTCTCTTGACCCATGCCCACATCGACCATGCCGGCCTCCTGCCCTTAATTTATGCAAAGGGCTTTAAAGGCCAGATTTTTGCTACCCAGGCCACCTGCGATCTCTGTAATATCATGTTAAAGGATTCGGCTCATATCCAGGAAATGGAGGCTGAGTGGAAAAACAGAAAGGCCAGGCGCGCCGGAAAACAGGAGGTGGAGGCACTTTATACCTTAAACGATGCGGAAGGCGTTCTGAAACATTTTGTTCCCTGCCATTACGGCGATATTCTGACCCTCACGGATGGCATCAGAATCCGTTTCACTGATGTGGGTCATCTCCTCGGTTCCGCTTCCATTGAAGTGTGGGTGGAGGAAGGGGAGATTTCAAAAAAGATTGTCTTTTCCGGAGATATCGGAAATAAAAACAAGCCCTTAATCAAGGATCCCTGCTACATTGATGAGGCGGATTACGTGGTGATGGAGTGTACCTATGGCGACCGTTCCCACGACCGGACTCACGAGCATATCGGCGAACTGGCCAGAATTTTACAGGAAACCTTAGACCGCGGAGGAAATCTGGTGATTCCGGCCTTTGCCGTTGGCCGTACGCAGGAAATTCTGTATTTCATGAGAAAAATAAAGGAAGACCACATGATTGTCGGCCACGATGATTTTGATGTTTACGTGGATAGCCCTCTAGCCGTGGAGGCCACCCATGTGTTTTCAAAAAATATCATGGAATGTTTTGACGAGGAAGCCATGGAGCTTGTGGAGAAAGGGATTAACCCCATCAGCTTTCCGGGCCTTAAGCTTTCCATTACCAGCGAGGATTCCAAAAACATCAACTTTGACATGACGCCGAAGGTGATTATTTCTGCCGCGGGAATGTGTGATGCGGGACGTATCCGCCATCATTTAAAGCATAATCTGTGGCGTTCGGAATGTACGATTTTATTTGCAGGCTACCAGGCTGTAGGAACCCTGGGCCGGTTCCTCATAGACGGAGCTCAGGAGGTAAGGCTTTTTGGTGAAATCATCGACGTGGAGGCTCATATTGAAAAACTGGAGGGAATTTCCGGCCATGCCGATAAAGAAGGACTGATCACCTGGCTATCGGCCTTCCAGAAAAAGCCGGACCGTGTGTTTCTGGTACATGGCGATGATGCCGCCTGCACGAATTTTTCCAATCAATTAAGAACAGAATACGGTTACGAAGCCGATGCTCCGTTTTCCGGCTCTGTATATGATCTTACAGAAGGCGTATGGCTTAAGCAGACGGTTGGGATTCCCATCCGCAAAGAGACGGAACGTCAGAAGGAGAACAGGACTATCTTTGAACTTCTGGTGGCTGCAGGCGAGCGCTTAGTGCGGATAATCAGAAAGAACAAAGACTGCGCCAATAAAGATATTAAAAAGTTTACCGCTGATGTCAATGCCCTCTGCGACAAGTGGGATTTCTAATGTGACGGACAATAACAATTCAGAGGCTGTCTGAACTGCCATGGCGGGCAGTAACGGTTCAAACAGGCCTGCGCGTTTACCGCGCTGGGGCCGTACGAAAACGCAGCTGCAGCGGACAAGAAGCGCGGGGCGTCCGGCTGGCACAGACGAAAGGATTTTTTCAGAATATGAAGGTGACATTATACACAGACGGCGCCGCCCGTGGAAATCCCGACGGACCGGGCGGCTACGGAGCAGTGCTCCAGTATGTGGACCAGAAGGGCGTACTCCATGAAAAGGAGCTTTCCGCCGGATATGTGAAGACTACCAATAACCGGATGGAACTGATGGCGGCCATTGCGGGACTGGAGGCGTTAACCCGCCCCTGCGAGGTGGAGCTTTATTCGGATTCCAGATATCTTGTGGACGCGTTTAACCAGAAATGGATTGAAAGCTGGGTGAAAAATAAGTGGAAGCGGCCAAAGAGCGGGCAGGTGAAAAACGTGGATCTCTGGGAGCGACTTTTAAAGGCCATGGAGCCTCACCAGGTGAGCTTTTATTGGGTACGGGGCCATGACGGCCATCCGGAAAACGAGCGCTGCGACAGACTTGCCACGGGAGCGGCCGATGGGACAGGCCTCCTTACAGATCCAGGTATATAATATTCGCAAATCGCCCTGCTCCCTGCGTTCGCAGGGCTTTTTGGCTCATACCGGCTTGCCCGTCCGATATCCGTGAATTCGCCCATGCAAGCATGGCTCATTCCCGGCTGCCGTCCGGGACTTTCGGAGGAAACGGAAATGCCTGCTTATGCAGGCATCCCCATGCATGAAAGTCGATTGCTCCGTGCTTCGCACTCCCGCAGTCGCCGCCGGTATTCGCAAATCGCCCTGCTCCCTGCGTTCGCAGGGCTTTTTGGCTCATACCGGC
>CAJUDN010000008.1:25880-32937 GCA_910585355.1 uncultured Lachnospiraceae bacterium | reverse complement strand
CCGTGAATTCGCCCATGCAAGCATGGCTCATTCCCGGCTGCCGTCCGGGACTTTCATGGTAAAATTTACGGTAATCTTACAAAATATTACGTATTTCATTTTTTTATTCACAAGCAGTTTCGTTTGTGTTATGTTTAGATTACTAGAATATGGAGTAGTGATACATGAGCAGACGAACAGGCATGTGGATAACGATGCTGTGCATTCTGGCGGCAGGCATAGGCATTACAAAAATAAACAGTGATTTCGTATCCGCCAATACGGCCGAGATTGCGGCGGCCGGGGAGGATAATTCTCTGTCAGGAGGCCGCAGTATGGCGAAATCTGTGTCAGGGGCGGCTGTGGCGGAACAATTTTCTTATGATGGGGGAAATGCCGCCAAAGAGACGGAGACTGAGACAAAAAATTATGAAGAGGGTATGGAGGCAGCCGCGGCGGAAGCGGAGATGGATATGGCAGCCGCGGAAGTGAGAGGCGATATGGTTATCGCGGAATCTGTTTTGGAGGAGGCGCCGGAGACTGTGAAATCTCCGCTGGATCCGGAAGTAAGGGAGGAAAAATATGCGGAGGATACGGAGATATCCATCGCATATACATCCGCTGATATTTCCGAACGTCTGGCCCAGGCGGAATCCCAGGCTTCCCGCTGCCGGGAATCTGCTGTGGAATCCAACCTGGCTTCTGCTTATGCATCGGCGAAACAGGAATATGCCCTCTGGGACAGGGAGCGGAACCTTATTTATAACGCCATCGTAAGCCGCATGTCGCAGAAGGAGGCGGACACTTTAAAACTTTCCGAACTGGAATGGATGAAGGAGCGGGATATGGCGGCCGATAAAACCATCCGCTCTGCCGCGAACCAGAACCAAAATCCAGATTATGTGAAGGTGATGGCGCGGTATACCAGGGAACGCTGTTACGCACTTTATGAAGATTATTCCGATATCCTGGACCGGGAATCGGAGCCCTGAAAGTCTGTGCCTTTCGTATCATGAAATTGTGGCAGGAGAGAATAACTGGCGGAATATCTGCCGTACATCCGTGCGGAATGAGAGAACTTAAACAGGGCGCCGGATAACCGCCACCCCTCTCAAGACAAAATTCGAAGCTGTTATATAAGAGATTTTTCTCGTCTATTGCCGATATATGCTCCATCCTGACAGGATCCAACTATCTTATATCCTAAGGAATCATAATAGTTGTTCAGAAATACATTATTCACATCACAGTCCAGACGAACAGCGTACTTCCCCTCCTGAAGTGCAATTTTTTCTGATTCCATGAGGATTTTTTCACCTGCGCCAGTTGCTTTGGAATCAGTTACAAGATTGTGCACATAAAGGGCGGGGAAATCTGGTTTGTCCAGCCAGCGGCTATCCTCTTGCAGTAATACAACAGCACCAATTATGGTTCTGCCTTCTGTGAGTATATAAAGATTGCCGAGAGATTGTTGCCTTATGTAATAATCAACAGGGTACGCTTCAAGGTATCCAGTCGTATTCCACTGCCGGATTCCTTTCTTGTCCATCCAATGGATTCTTTTTTTGTATAGTAGAAAAACAGATTCTATATCATCAGTCTCTGCTGTCCGAAATGTATATTTCATATGCACATTCACCACCAAATTTCGATTCATATATAACTATACCAAAGTTTTTATAATTCCAAAAGCAGAATATTTGTTACCATTCACGAGGCGTGGAAAAACGGAGAAAAGCAGTCTTACAAACGAGCTTGACGTCTGATTTTATCTGCTTTTCGTTATCATTCACGGGAGGGGGCATCTTCTTGCCCGCGTACCGCGGACAAGAAGCATCGGGTGTTCACCCGATGTGGAAAAACGGAGAAAAGCAGTCTTACAAGCGAGCTTGACGCCTGTTTTTATCTTTTTTTTGTTATCATTCACGGAAGGGGGCATCTTCTTGCCCGCGTACCGCGGACAAGAAGCATCGGGTGTTCACCCGATGTGGAAAAACGGAGAAAAGCAGTCTTACAAGCGAGCTTGACGTCTGCTTTTCTCCGTTTTTCCCCGCCCTGTGAACTGTAATATAAAATCTTTTCATTTCCTCTTGAATATTTTAAGATTTCCGCTTATGATAGAAACGGTATTTATGTATCATTTTGACATGAATAAAAAGCTATGGGCGTCTAAAGGAATAAGACGGCCGGAAAAGGAGGAGTTTATGTCCGCATTTTTCGCTACATTTATAGAAACCGTAATTAAGGCAGCGATCCTCTGTGCGTTTGCGTTCGCAGGCCTTGTCTGCGGTAAAAAATTTAAAGACAAAAGAAATAAACAGTAACCAGGAGGCAGAAAACCATGCAGAAATATGGTGTGAACGAACTGAGGAAAATGTTCCTTGAGTTTTTCGAGAGCAAGGGACATCTGGCGATGAAGAGCTTTTCCCTTGTTCCTCACAATGACAACAGCTTACTTTTAATCAATTCCGGTATGGCTCCTTTAAAGCCTTACTTTACCGGGCAGGAGATTCCGCCCAGGCGCAGAGTCTGCACCTGCCAGAAGTGCATCCGTACCGGCGACATTGAGAATATCGGTAAGACAGCCCGTCATGGCACCTTTTTTGAGATGCTGGGAAATTTTTCTTTCGGAGATTATTTTAAGACAGAGGCCATTCATTGGTCCTGGGAATTTTTAACAGAAGTTGTTGGCCTGGAGGCGGACCGCCTGTATCCGTCCATTTACTTAGATGATGAAGAGGCATTTAAGATCTGGAACGAAGAGATCGGAATTCCGGCTGACCGGATTTTCCGTTTTGGAAGAGAGGACAACTTCTGGGAGCACGGTGCAGGTCCCTGCGGTCCCTGTTCCGAAATTTACTATGACCGCGGAGAAAAATACGGCTGCGGGAAACCGGGCTGTACCGTGGGCTGCGAGTGCGACCGTTACATCGAAGTATGGAACAACGTGTTCTCCCAGTATAACAATGACGGACATGGGAATTATACCGATCTGGTGCAGAAAAACATTGATACGGGCATGGGGCTGGAGCGCCTGGCTGTTGTAGTGCAGGATGCAGATTCCCTGTTCACCATCGACACCAACAAAGCCCTCCTTGACCGGGTATGCGCCCTTGCGGGAAAGGAATACCAGAAGGACCACGATACGGACGTTTCCCTGCGTATTGTGACGGACCATATTAAATCCTGTACCTTTATGATTTCCGATGGAATCATGCCATCCAACGAGGGCCGCGGGTATGTGCTGCGCCGCCTCTTAAGACGCGCCGCACGCCATGGAAGGAAGCTAGGCATGGAAGGAAAGTTCCTTGCAAATCTCTCCGATACGGTGATAGCGCTGTCAAAGGACGGGTATCCCGAGCTGGAAGAAAAGAAAGTGATGATCTTTAAGGTTCTCACGGAGGAAGAGGATAAGTTTAATAAGACCATAGATCAGGGGCTTGCCATCCTTTCCGACATGGAAGAGGAAATGAAGAAGAACGGCGCCTCTGTGCTTCCCGGTTCCGATGCCTTTAAGCTTTATGATACCTATGGATTTCCTCTGGATCTTACCAGAGAAATCCTGGAGGAGAAAAATTTCCGGGTGGACGAGGACGGCTTTGCCGCCTGTATGAAGGAACAGAAGGAAAAGGCCAGAAAGGCCAGAAAGACCACGAATTACATGGGCGCCGACGTGACCGTTTACCAGTCCATCGACCCCTCGGTCACTTCAGAATTTGTGGGGTATGACAGACTGAACCATGATTCTAAGATTACAGTGCTGACTACGGAAGACGAGGTTGTGGAAGCGTTAACCGATGGTCAGAGAGGAACCATTCTTGTGGAGGAGACCCCGTTTTATGCCACCATGGGCGGCCAGCAGGCCGATATCGGCCGGATTGTATCGGAAAACGGAACTTTTACCGTGGAAGATACCATTAAGCTTCAGGGAGGCAAAGTGGGCCATGCGGGCGTGATGACAAGCGGTATGTTTCAGGTGGGCGAGACCGTTACCTTAAAGGTAGATGAAGAAAACCGCGCCCTGACCGCCAGAAACCACAGCGCGACCCACCTTCTTCATAAGGCCCTCCGCACCGTGTTAGGCGAGCATGTAGAGCAGGCCGGCTCCCTTGTGACATGCGACAGGCTGCGTTTTGACTTTACTCATTTCTCCGCTATGACTCCGGAAGAGATCAGGCAGGTGGAGGAGATAGTAAATAAGGAAATCCGCGCGGGCCTTGAGGTCCATACGGATATTATGAGCTTGGAGGAGGCCAAAAAGACCGGGGCTATGGCTCTGTTCGGTGAAAAGTACGGCGACACGGTCCGCGTGGTAAAGATGGGGGATTTCTCCACAGAGCTCTGCGGCGGAACCCATGTGGACAATACCGTATCTATCAGCTCTTTTAAGATTCTCTCGGAAGCGGGAATCGCCGCCGGAGTGCGGCGTATTGAGGCCCTGACTTCTGACGGCCTTTTAAGTCATTATGAGGCGGTGGAGACAGAGCTTTCCCAGGCGGCGGCCGCTGCCAAGACGACGCCAAACGCTCTGACCGCTAAAATCGAAGCGATGATGGAAGAAATCAAGGCGCTTCATTCTGAAAACGAAAAGCTCAAAAGTAAACTGGCTAAGGAAGCCATGGGCGACGTTCTGGATCAGGTAAAAGAGGTAAAGGGCGTTAAGGTTCTGGCAGTGAGAGCCGACGGCGTGGATATGAACGGATTAAGAAATTTAGGCGATCAGCTTAAGGAAAAGCTTGGAGAAGGCGTTATTGTAATCGCTTCCGTGCTGGATGGCAAGGTGAACCTGATGGCCACAGCAACCGACGACGCCCAAAGGCGCGGCGCCCATGCAGGAAATCTCATTAAGGCCATTGCGGGCCTGGTGGGGGGCGGCGGCGGAGGCCGCCCGAACATGGCTCAGGCCGGGGGCAAAAATCCGGAAGGCGTTGTTTTGGCTCTTGAAAAAGTGACGGATGTCGTTTCAGAGCAGATTAAGGAATAATTTTTAAAGAATTTCAAAAAATATGTTGACGAATGTGTAATTTATGATATAATCATACCAGTGCTAAAAAATACCCAAACAGTTGTATTATGCACAATTACACAACTGGAGGGAGGTTAGGTGTGAGCTATGTCAAACGTAATCGTTAAAGATAACGAGAGTCTGGACAGCGCTTTACGCAGATTCAAAAGAAACTGTGCGAAGGCTGGTATTCAGCAGGAAATTCGTAAAAGAGAGCATTACGAAAAGCCCAGCGTAAGACGTAAAAAGAAGTCTGAAGCCGCAAGAAAGCGTAAATACAATTAATGAAAACGCGTCGTTAAGAAGATATTCCTTTTTGGGATATCTTCTTTTTTTGCGTTTCTTTGCATACATTAACATGAATCCACGAGAAAGCAGGAGCCTGATCTTGAAGAAGAAAACCTATGACGGGGACGCGCTGGCGGAGTCCTTAAGGCTGCCCCGGGACGCGGTGTTGGGGGAAACTTTATTGACAGCAATCGGAAAGAACACCCTGCGCGTGGAAAATTACAGAAGTATTCTGATTTATTCCGACACGTCCATAAAGCTGCAGGCGAAGCGGTATAAGCTTTCCATTTTTGGAAGAAATTTAAAGATCCGATATTATGACAAGGACGAAATGGAGATCGTGGGGCAGATTGAGGATGTGAAGTTTGAGTAAATCTTCGTATGCCCGGCAGCGGATGGAGAATCCTGCAGATCCGGATTCTTTTACATAGAAAAGGGGATGGAAATTTGAAGGCATGGAAGCGGTTCTTTTTTTCCGGCGGAGTGAAGGCGGAAATTACAGGTCATGACAAGGAGCGTTTTTTTAATATAGCCGCCCAGAGGGAATTTAAAATTCTGGAAATATCCAAAGATGGAGAAGGAGAGGTGTCCTTCTGGACCACGGCAGAAGATTATAAACGGATGAAGCCGCTGGTGAAAAAAGCGGGAGTACGGCTTTTTCTGCGGGAAAAATACGGACTTCCCTTTTTTCTGCACAGGAACCGGAAACGGAAGCTTCTGGCCGCCGGAGTCATGTCCTTTTTTCTTATGCTCTACTGCCTTTCTTTTTTTATCTGGGACATATCCTTTGAGGGAAATCTGAGATTTACCGATGAGATGCTTTTACATTACATGGAAACCCTGCCGGTGGTCTGCGGCATGAAAAAGTCAAAGATTTCCTGTGAAGCCCTGGAGGGGGAAATACGAAACCAGTTTACAGAAATCACCTGGGTTTCGGCGGAGATCCGGGGGACTAGACTTATTATCCATGTAAAGGAAAATGAGGCCCTTCTGGCGCCCGTTAAGGCCCCTGAAACGCCCTGCGACCTGGCGGCCGGGAAAGACGGCGTAATCACAAGATGCGTGGTGCGGAACGGCTTTCCCGCGGTGAAAGCCGGGGACGAGGTGAAGGCCGGAGATCTTTTGGTGGATGGGACCATTCCCATCTACGATGATTCAGAAACGCTGGTAAACAGTCATGAAATCCATGCGGACGGGGAAATCTATGCGAAAACGGTCCATACTGTACAAAAGCATCTGCCGCTCAGCTATACGGTAAGGGGCAGGACCGGAAAAAAACGGTACGGAGCCTTTTTTAAGGCGTTCGGAAGAACCTTTTATTTTCTGATGCCCTCTTACGGGGAAGGGGAATGGGAGTTTGTCACGGAAGAGGCGCAGCTTAAAATTTTTGAAGATTTTTATCTTCCTGTTTATGGGGGGTTCATCACTGCCTATGAGTACGTTCCCTATGAGAACGCATGGACCAGGGAGGCGGTTCTTCGCATTTGTGGGAGCTATGTGGGGGAATATATGGAAAAATTAACAGAAAAAGGTATACAAATCCTTGGAAATGATGGTAAAATAGAGAAAAGTGAATCCGGGTGGACCATTACGGGAACAGTAACGGTTGTGGAGGACATTGCGAAAGAAGTTCCGATCCCGGAAAAACAAGAGGAGAACCAGACTGTAAATGAGCATAATTGAGACCATCGTAGACATTCCCGCAGAGCATGAAAGAAAAGTCTGCGGCCAGTTTGACAGTTATTTAAAGAAAATCGAACGCACGCTTCATGTATCCATGGTGGC
>CAJUDN010000008.1:5667-25870 GCA_910585355.1 uncultured Lachnospiraceae bacterium | reverse complement strand
CCACGGTGGCCCGTGACGGGGAAATCAAGATCATCGGCCCGGACCATGCCGTGAAAAAAGCCAAAAGCGTATTTTCAACGCTGATTGAGCTTTCCAGACGGGGGGAGGAGATCGGGGAACAGAATGTGGACTATGCCCTGGCTCTTTCCTTTGACGGGAAGGATGAGGAGCTTTTGGAGATCGACAGGGATATAATCTGCCACACCATAAACGGAAAGCCGGTGAAGCCCAAAACTCTGGGGCAGAAGACCTATATTGACCTGATTCGAAAAAAAATGATCGTATTTGGAGTGGGGCCTGCGGGGACGGGAAAGACTTACCTTGGCATGTCCATGGCAATCCAGGCCTTTAAGAACGGGGAAGTGAACCGGATCATTCTCACCCGGCCCGCCATTGAGGCAGGGGAAAAGCTGGGATTTCTTCCGGGAGATCTTCAAAGCAAAATTGATCCGTATCTGCGTCCTCTTTATGATGCTCTCTATCAGATTATGGGAGCGGAAAGTTATCTTCACAATTCCGAAAAAGGACTGATCGAGGTGGCGCCGTTAGCTTATATGAGAGGACGGACTCTGGACAATGCCTTCATCATCCTGGACGAGGCACAGAATACCACCCAGGCTCAGATGAAGATGTTTTTAACAAGAATCGGCTTTGGTTCCAAGGTGATCATTACCGGGGACCAGTCTCAGAAGGACCTGCCCTATGGGACGGTGTCCGGCCTGGATACGGCCCTTAAGATTTTAAAGGGAATTGACGATATCGGCATCTGTTATTTTTCCAGTGACGATGTGGTGCGCCATCCGCTGGTGCAGAAGATTGTTAAGGCATATGATGATTACGAGGCGCGCGCCAAAGGGATAAAAAAGACGGACAGGCCGGCCGGGAAGGATAAAAAGCATGACAATTACCATTGAATACGAAACGGAAGAAACCCTCAGCCTGCCGTATGAGGATATCATTGACCAGGTGGTGGAAGAGTCTCTGGATTATGTGGAATGCCCTTATGACGCGGAAGTCAATGTACTCTTGACGGATAATCAGGGCATCCGCCAGATTAATTTGGACATGCGTCAGATCGACAGCCCTACGGACGTGCTTTCCTTCCCCATGTGCGACTTTGAGACCCCGGGTGACTTTTCCGGGTTAGAGGAGACACCGGAGGAATATTTTAATCCAGATACGGGAGAGCTGATGCTGGGGGATATTGTGATCTCCGTTGAAAAGGTGAAGGAACAGGCTTTAAAATACGGACATTCTGAGACCAGAGAGCTGGCTTTTTTAGTGGCGCACAGTATGCTCCATTTAAGCGGCTATGACCATATGGAAGAAGAGGAACGGCTGCGGATGGAAGATATGCAGCGGGAAATACTGGAACGAAAGGGGTACAGGAGATGAAAAAAAGAGGCGGGAAGCTGTGGATTGTCATGGCTGTGCTCCTGTTTGGGCTTTTCCTTGCGGGATGCGGAAAGAAATACGAGGAGGCGTCAGTGACCACGGCGGCCGTTCCCGGGGAGACAGAAGCAGAGCCTTCAAGACAGGAGGTTGTGCTGGAGACGGAAGGGAAAAAGGAATCGGAGGCCGAGACAGAACCCGAAGAGAGGGTTGAGGTGGATGGAAAAATTCAGAGCTATTTAACCGGTGAAATGGTGGATGTGAAACAGGGAAACCGGAGGCCCCTGGCCGTTATGATGAGTAACGATAAAGCCTCTCTGCCCCAGTATGGA
Organism: uncultured Lachnospiraceae bacterium; assembly: GCA_910585355.1. GTDB lineage: Bacteria > Bacillota > Clostridia > Lachnospirales > Lachnospiraceae > CANRXD01. The sequence continues at coordinate 24,146 of CAJUDN010000008.1, read as the reverse complement.
ATTAACCGGGCCGCGGTGGTGTATGAAGCCCCGGTGGAGGGGGATATGAACCGGTATATGGCTCTCATTGAGGATTATGACGACTTAGAGAGAATTGGCTCCGTGAGAAGCTGCAGGACGTACTATACATACTTTGCAAGGGAGTTTGACGCCGTTTATGCACATTTTGGCCAGAGCACCTTTGCAGAGCCCTATTTAAAAAATGTGGACAACATAAATGGAATTGATGGGATCGGCTCCACGGCCTTTTACCGCTCCTCGGATAAAAAGGCGCCTCATAACGCCTACACCAGCGGAAGCCGGATTGCAAAGGCCATGGAGACTTTGAAATACAGGACGGAGTACGACGAATCTTATGACGGGCATTTTAAGTTTGCCAGGGGCAGCGAACAGATCATTCCTGACGGGGAGGACGCCTATAAGGTGGTTCCCGGCGCCTACGCCATCAACAAACCCTGGTTTGAGTATCAGGAAAGCGACGGCCTGTACCACAGATTCCAGTACGGAGACGTCCATAAGGGAAATGAAGGAGCCATCGCAGTGAAAAATGTGATTTTCCAGTATGTGGAGTGGGGACATTATGCCACCACCCAATATTTAAATATCAACGTTCACACCGGCCACGAGGGACGGTATTTCACCAATGGAAAATACCAGAAGATTACCTGGGATAAGGACGGGGAGTTTGGTGTGACCCGCTATTATGACATGGATGGAAATGAAATTACCCTGAATAAGGGAAAGACATGGATCTGCATTATCGGCGCAGATAAGTACAACAAGGCGGAGATTTATGGAAAGTAAAGGAAGAAGCAGAGGAAAGCCTGCTGCTGCGGCGGGGAGACGGCCGAAAAGGGGATCGGATTTTGTGGTGCAGGGCAGTATTTTAGCCATTGCTTCCATTGTGGTCAGAATCATCGGGATCGCATACAGGATCCCGATGATCAACATTATTGGCGACGAGGGAATGGGATATTATGGAACGGCATTCAATGTCTATAACATTGCTCTTTTGCTGTCTTCGTACAGCCTGCCGTTAGCGGTTTCCAAAATGGTTTCCATAAGACTTGCCAATAAGCAGTACCGGACCACTGTCCGGATTTTAAGGGTGTCTCTTGCCTATGCCACAGTGGTAGGAGGAATCGCGGCTTTTGTGATCTGGTTTGGGGCTGATTTTTTTGCTGCAAAAATCTTTTTCATGCCTTACGCTGCTTTTGCATTAAAAACGCTGGCTCCGACGGTGTGGATTATGGCTTATCTCGGCGTGTTCCGCGGCTATTATCAGGGCAGGGGAACTATGGTGCCAACGGCCTTCTCGCAGGTACTTGAGCAGATCATAAACGCCATTGTCAGCGTGGCGGCGGGAAGCATTCTGTTTCATGAAGCCCTTAAGGTGGAGGCCTTAAAGGGCGAGGGCGGCTCGGGTTACGCAAACGCCTGGGGAGCAGCGGGAGGAACCATCGGAACAGGAGCCGGTGCGTTTACGGCTCTCGCATTTTTACTGTTTGTGTTTGTCCTCTATAAAAAGCAGATCAGGAGGCAGGTAAAAAGAGACCGGTCCGGTACCTTGGCAGGTTATGGAGAGATCACAAAAGCCCTGTTTTTTACAGTGATTCCTGTGGTGGTGAGTTCTGCCATTTACAATGTGAACAGTGTCATGGATAACGGAATCCTTGCTTATAATTTTGCTGCCAAGGGAATGGACGCGGAATTTGTCTCCCAGTGGGGGGTGTACACAGGAAAATATCATCTGTTAATCAACGTTCCCATGGCCGTCTCCAATGCCCTTTCCTCGTCCCTGATTCCTTCGGTTTCCAGGGCGGTCGCCCTTGGGGACAAAAGGATGGTACGGGCTAAGGTGGCGGCCGCCATCCGATTTTCCCTTCTCATCGCCATTCCTTCGGCGGTGGGACTTACGGTTCTGGCAGGCCCGGTCAACAATCTTTTATTTTCCGGCGATAACGCTCTGGCCATCCGCATGACTCTTTACGGCTCCATAGCTGTGGTATTTTATTCTGTATCTACGGTGACCAATGCCATTTTGCAGGGAGTGGACAAGATGCACCTTCCCATTATCCATGCTCTGATTTCTCTGGTCCTTCATCTTGCGGCCCTGGAGGTGATGGCTCTGGTTTTTGATCTGGGAATTTTCAGCATGGTGTATGCCAATATTTTATTTGCCCTGTTTATGTGCTGGTTAAATCACCGTTCCATTCGTAAGCTGCTGCGCTACCGTCAGGAGATTAAAAGGACCATCTTTCTGCCCCTTCTGGCTTCCGCCGTCATGGGAGCCTGCGCTTTCGGCGTGTACAACCTGATTCATCTGGGCGTAAAAAGCAATGCCGTATGCACTGTGGGGGCCATTATCGCGGCCATTTCGGTGTACGGCGTGCTGCTTATAAAATTTGGCTGCCTGAGCGAAAGTGAGCTTTATGAAATGCCGGGCGGCACAAGACTTCTGGTATTCCTCAGGAAAATGCGCCTGATGTAAAAAAGGTAACATATCATTTAAAATTGATTGCGATGATTGCTATGACGATAGACCATGTATGCGATTTGATTTATCCCGGTTTTCCGGCTGAACTGGGAGCACTTCGTCTCTGTATTTATGGGGATACCAGTTTATTTTTTTAGTCAGCACTATCCGCGGCACCATTACGCCGTCGTTTTGCAGACGCACAGCCAATAACACGCAGCGTCAGTATTTGCAGTTATTGGCTCTTTTTTTAGAAAAATGTTTAAAATCGTGAAAGAAAGCAGATACTGTTTCCAAAGGAGGGATTTTCCCATGAAAAAATATGTATCCTGCTTTCTTTTCTTTTTATGTCTTACCACAGGCTGCCTGGTGACGCTTTTTTTTCTCACCAATACTGTGGAAACAGAAGAGGCTACCCAGGTACAGATGACGGAGTCGGTGGAGCAGCCTGTGTTCGCGGAAAGCCAGGCCGAAACGGAGGCTGAAACGGAGAACCCGGTCCATGTGGTGCTTAACCAGGAGGAAGTTGTGCCGAAAGTGGAAGAGGACAATTTTTGTCTTGTGGCGGAAGAGGGGTATTTGATTGTATATGACAGCGATAAAGAAACCGTAAACATGTTTACCCATATGCCCCTGACGGATTTTCCTGTGTCGGAGCAGGAACGCCTTATGGAGGGAATCTGGTTTGCTACGATGACGGAAATTTTCAGTTATCTGGAATCTTATACCAGTTAGCACTTGAAATTTAAACGGCTTCCCGATATACTACTAGATATGGTGACGCCAGGATTTGAGATGTTTCAGGATTGCGGGGGCACGTAGTGCAAAGCAATTCCTGATATCACAGGAACAAAACATGCACGGCGTCCGCCAGATTGGGAGGAAATCCATGGGCTGCAAGGGATTTGTCATCGGCGGCGGCGCCGCCGGACTGATGGCCGCCATTACCGCAAAAGAAAACGGGGCGGATGTGACCATACTGGAACACATGCCGCGGGTGGGAAAGAAAATTTTATCCACAGGAAACGGAAAATGCAATCTCACAAATGTAAACCTTACCAGAGACTGCTACCGGAGCCGGGAAAAGGCGTTTCCCATGGCGGTCATCGAAAAATTTCCGGTTCCGGAAACTCTTTCTTTTTTCCGGCGCCTGGGCGTTGTGACCATCGAAAGAAACGGATATGTCTATCCGGCAACCGGCCAGGCGCAGACGATTCTGGATGCTCTGAGGGAAAAAACGGAAAGCCTTGGAATAAAGACTGTGACAGAATGCGAGATTTCTGCTGTTGAAAAGACAAGAAGCGGCTTTCTTGTGAAAACCGGTCAGGGAACTTTTTCAGGCCGGTTTGTGATTCTGGCCGCCGGGTCCATGGCGGCAAAATCCACAGGCTCCGACGGGAGCGGATATGCCCTTGCAAAAGCCCTGGGACACAAAATCATAAAGCCTCTGCCTGCCCTGGTGCAGTTAAAATGCAGGGGAGATTTTTTTAAATCCATCGCAGGAGTCCGTACGGAAGCCGCCATAAGTTTATATACCATCGGAAAATACGGGGAGAGAAAAGAATTTCTGGCCTCCGACCGGGGGGAGCTGCAGCTTACGGATTACGGTATTTCCGGGATTCCGGTATTCCAGGTGAGCCGTTATGCGGCTGAAGCCCTGGACCAGAAGAAGCGGGTTCTTGCGGCCATAGATTTTTATCCGGGTTGTACAGGGGAAGAGTTTTTCACTCTTTTAAAGGAACAGAAAACGTATTTAAATGATAGAACCTGTTCTGTTTTCTTAAACGGAATTTTCCATAAAAAACTGGCTGCTCTGTTTTTAAAGGCAGCCGGAGCCGGGCCGGATGTCCCCGTGGCATCCTTAACGGACAAAAAGCTTAAGGAGATCACGGAAGTGATCAAGGACGCCCTTTTTGAGGTGACAGGGACAAATTCCTATGATAAGGCCCAGGTATGCATGGGCGGCGTGAGTACCAAAGAGATTGATGAAAAAACAATGGAATCCAGGCTGGTGTCCAGTCTTTATTTTGCCGGCGAAATTCTGGATGTGGACGGCATCTGCGGCGGCTATAATTTACAGTGGGCCTGGTCCAGCGGCCATCTGGCCGGGATGAGCGCCGCAGGAGGGAGTGGAAATCCGGCGGAGTGAGTGCCGCAGGAGGCAAAAGAAATCCGGCCGCGGCCGGAAGGGAGAACGGATACATATGATTCGTATTAACCAGCTCACCCTGGAAGTGGGGCATGGACCCGGGGCAATGAAAAAAAAGGCTGCAAAACTTTTAAGGGTGCCGGAAGATGCCATCCGGGATGTTAAAATTGTGAGACGTTCCATTGACGCAAGAAAAAAGGACCGGCTCCTTTTCAGTTATATTGTGGATGTGGTCCTGACAGATGAGAAAAAAGAGGCGGCTGCGGTAAAGAAGGCCGCTAGCCCCAATATAAAAACTGAGAATGAGGAAACTTACTGCTATCCAAAACCTGGAACGGAATCCTTAAAGGAGCGGCCTGTGATCATCGGCGCGGGGCCGGCAGGTCTTTTTGCGGCGCTTGCCCTCTCTGAAAACGGATATGCCCCCATCCTTTTAGAGCAAGGGGATCCGGTGGAGATACGGACCAGAAAGGTGGAAGAGTTTTGGAGGTACGGAGACTCCCGCCTGGATCCTTATTCCAATGTCCAGTTCGGGGAGGGCGGTGCAGGAACTTTCTCAGACGGAAAGCTCAACACTCTGGTAAAAGATGTGTCAGGGCGAAACAAAAAGGTACTGGAAACCTTTGTGGAGGCAGGAGCCGACTCCTCGATTCTATATGACAGCAAACCCCATATCGGCACGGATATCCTCGTGGAGGTAGTGAAAAATATACGGAAGCGGATCGAAGAAAAGGGAGGCCAGGTTAGATTTTCCACGAGAGTTACGGATATTTCAGAGGAGGACGGAAACGCCCTGGGGGTTACGCTTTCTGACGGAAGCTTCCTTAAATCAGAAACGGTGATTCTTTCCGTGGGGCACAGCGCCAGAGAGTTATTTAAGACACTTTCCGAAAAAAAACTTTTCATGGAGCCCAAGGCCTTTGCAGTGGGATTCCGGATCCAGCACCCCCAGAAAATGATCAATCTTTCTCAGTACAGGAGAGAGGACGCAGGCATCCTGGGAGCGGCGCCTTATAAGGTGACGGCAAAGACCCTGGCGGGACGCGGGGTCTACTCTTTTTGTATGTGTCCCGGAGGCTTTGTTGTCAACGCTTCCTCGGAAAGGAGCCGCCTGGCTGTCAACGGCATGAGCTATTTTAAGCGCGATGGTGAAAACGCCAACAGCGCCATCATCATTTCCGTGACACCGGAGGATTTTCCGGCTCCCGGCGCTTTAGGGGGCATTGAATTTCAGAGGAGACTGGAGGAAAAGGCCTTTCTTCTGGGAAATGGAAAGATTCCCCTTCAGCTTTACGGCGATTTCCTGCGGCATGAGCCCTCCAGGAGGTTCGGGGATGTGGGGCCCAAGGTCTGCGGCGGATATGAGCTTACGGATTTAAGGGAGTTGATGCCGGAGCCCATAAACCAGGCATTTATAGAAGGCATGGACCAGTTCGGAAGAAAAATCCGGGGATTTGACAGGCCGGATGCAATTCTGGCGGGGGTGGAAAGCCGTACCTCCTCGCCCTTAAAAATATGGCGGGACGAGCGGCTGGAAAGCACCATAAAGGGGCTTTACCCATGCGGGGAAGGCGCCGGATACGCCGGGGGTATTACCTCCGCCGCCATGGACGGACTTAAAGTGGCTGAAGAGATTATCCGGCGTTTCCGACCCTTATAAGCCGCATGATGCCGAAGTGCAGGTGCGTCAGTACACGAGTATCATGATATTTTTGAAAACGGGAGAGTAAGATATGGAGAAGACAGCAAGAGAACTTCTTAAGGATAAACACAGAATCGTAATTAAGATAGGTTCCTCTTCCCTGACCCATGGGGAGACCGGAGATTTGAATCTGGCAAAAATTGAGAGACTGATCCGGGTCATCAGTGACTTAAGGGGTATGGGGAAGGAAGTGGTTCTGGTTTCCTCCGGCGCCGTCGCGGCAGGCCGTCAGGCCCTTGGGTGCCAGAAGCCGGAGACTCTGGCTGAAAAGCAGGCTTATGCGGCCGTGGGACAGGCAAGGCTCATGATGGTGTATCAGAAAGTATTTTCTGAATACAACCAGACAGCGGCCCAGATTCTCATGACCAAGAACACCATTGTGGACAATGTGTCCAGAGGCAATGCCAGGAATACGTTTGACGAGCTTTTGAAGCTGGGAGCAGTGCCCATTGTAAATGAGAACGACACGGTTTCCACATATGAGCTGAAATTTGGTGATAATGACAGACTTTCCGCCATCGTTTCCGCTCTCATCGGCGCGGATCTTTTAATTCTGCTTTCCGACATTGACGGTCTGTACTCGGATGACCCCAAAAAAACCCCAGATGCTGTATTCATCGAACAGGTAGATGAGCTGTCGGAGGAACTTATGTCCATGGGAAAATCCACTACAGGAAGCGATGTGGGCACCGGGGGGATGGCTGCAAAGCTTTACGCGGCGCGGATTGCCACCGACAGCGGCGCCGATATGGTCATTGCCAATGGAGATCATGTGGAAGTGATCTGGGATATTTTAAACGGTGAGATAAAAGGAACTCTGTTTACGGCTCACAAGAGTACAGATTTTGCGCTTCTCGACTACATCGAGAGCGTTCATCCATAAGGAGGATGTATGGAAAGCAGCAGAATTGACAGGATTAACGCCTTATACCATAAATCTCAGTCTGTGGGACTGACGGAGGAGGAGAAGGCGGAACAGGAAACTTTAAGGAGAGAATATATTGAGGCGGTACGGAGAAACCTGCGGGGGACTTTAAACAGTATTTCCATTCAGGAGAAGGACGGGTCCATCACAGACCTGGGAAAGAAATACGGGAATGTGGGACACACAGAAAGCTGAGACGAAGGCGGTCAGGATATAGGAAGCCGGAATCCAGGAAGTTAAGACGCAGGAAGTCAGAATCGAAGAAGTTAAGATACAGGAAGCCGGAATCCAGGAAGTTAAGATGCAGGAAGTCGAGATACGGCAAGTTAAGATACAGGAAGCCGAGGTATAGGAAGTCAAAATGAAAGAAGTCGGGATGGAAAAAGCTGAGCTCAGGAAAGAATTAAAGAAACTGCTGAAGGCGGTTCCGGAGGCAAAGAAAAGGGAGTGGGACGGCCTGCTTTTAGAACGCGTTCTTTCCCTGCCGCAGGTGGAACGTACAGCGTGGGTGTACGGTTACATGGCGCTGCCCTGGGAAGCAGGAACCAGAGAGCTTCTTCTGGCATTATTGGGGAAGGGGAAACGGGTGGCTCTTCCAAGGGTTTTGGGAGAGGAGATGAGTTTTTTTGAAATTCGCTCTCTTTCAGATCTTTCCGAGGGGGCTTATCATATCCTGGAACCTGCCATGGAATGCCCCCCGGCGTCCTGCACGGATGCCCTTTTACTGGTTCCGGGAATGGCATTTACCCCAAAGGGAGACCGCCTAGGGAAGGGAGGCGGATATTATGATAAGTTTCTGACAAAGGAGCCGGGGCATATGACCGTGGCGCTGGCCTATGAGTTTCAGATGTTGGATTGCCTTCCGGCAGAGATTCATGACAAAACTGTGGATATGGTTGTGACCCCGGGAGGGAGTTACGGCAGAAAGTGAGAGGGATATGGATTTAAAGGAGATCGGAAAAAAAGCGAAGGATGCTTCTTTCCTTCTTGGAAAGATGGGTTCGGGGGAAAAAAATAAGGGACTTCTTACAGCCGCCGAAGAGATTTTAAAGGGACAGGATGAAATCCTTAAAGCCAATACCAATGACGTAAAAAAGGCGAAGGAAAGGGGCATGGCCCAGGGACTGGTGGATCGGCTTCTTCTGACGCCGGACCGAATTTTGGGGATCGTGGAGGGCATGCGCCAGGTGGCTGGCTTAGAAGATCCCGTTGGAGAAGTAATTTCCATGAAAAAACGCCCAAACGGACTGATCGTGGGCCAGAAAAGAGTTCCGATGGGGGTGATCGGTATTATTTATGAGGCGCGTCCCAATGTGACGGCAGACGCCTTTGCCCTCTGCTTTAAGACGGGAAACGCCGTAATCTTGAGGGGCGGAAGCGATGCCCTGGAATCCAATGAGGCCATTGTCGCCTGTATCCGCAGAGGACTTTCTTCCTGCGGGATTTCTGAGGATGCAGTGTTTCTTCTTTCTGACACCAGCAGGGAAACGGCAAGGGAATTCATGCGTATGAACCAGTATCTGGATGTGCTGATTCCCAGAGGAGGCGCGGGACTCATTAAGAGCGTGGTGGAAAACAGTACGGTTCCCGTAATCGAGACCGGAACCGGAAACTGCCATATTTACGTGGACGAGACGGCGGACCTTGCCATGGCGGCAGATATTCTTTTTAATGCCAAGACTCAGAGAATCGGCGTCTGCAATGCCTGCGAGTCCGTACTGGTTCACCGGGCCGTGGCGGATACGTTCCTGCCGATTATGAAAAAACGCCTGGATGAAAAACAGGTGGAAATCCGCGCGGACAGAGCTTCAAGGATCGTTGTTCCGGAATTTAAGGAAGCCACCGAGGAGGACTGGGGAAGGGAATATTTAGACTATATTCTTTCCTGCAAAATCGTGGATTCCGTGGACGAGGCCATCGTTCACATTAATAAGTATAATACCGGACATTCCGAGGCCATCGTGACTTCGGATTACGGGAACGCCCAGAAGTTTTTAGACGAAGTGGATGCGGCCGCCGTTTATGTGAACGCCTCCACCAGATTCACGGACGGTTTTGAATTCGGTTTTGGCGCTGAAATCGGTATCAGCACCCAGAAGCTCCATGCCAGAGGCCCCATGGGACTTTTGGCGCTGACTTCCACCAAGTATATTATTTACGGGAATGGACAGATCAGGGAATAAATGTAAAAAGTATGCGCTTTTTCCATATCGTTTTCTAATATCCTGATTCTGCAGAAAGACTCCCCTGTTACTTTATAGAAAGAGCAGCGGGGGAGTTTTTGTGTGTAATAAAACAGGTGATTTCTGAGTCCTATTTGCCAATATGGTATTCTTCGTAAAGTTTGTTTCTATACTGTTTATCTTGTGTAGCTTTAATGATATCCTGCGGCCGATTGTGTTCGATCAGTTTTGTGATTAATGTGGAAAGTTTGTTTTCACCCTCTTGAATGCCTTCTTGGATGCCTTTTTGTATACCTTCTTTGATACCTTCTCTTTTTATTGTCTTAGCTTCATATTCCAGAACTTTTCCTCCCATGACCGCTTTCACTCCTTCCTTAACAGAATTGTATTTTACAGCGATGTGCTCCAATACTTTATTTGACATGTCGATAATCGTACATCTTGTGTATTCGCTGATTGCTCTCTGCTTTAAAAGCTCTTCCAGTTTATTTTTAATCCATTCGTATTCTTCCTGTAAGGCTTTCAGCTTTGCTTTATCCCTCTCATATTCATCGAACCGCGTTTCATGGGAAAAGATATAGAAAGGAATCAACAACAGGAGATTCTTCTCAAAAATCTCTTCCAGGGTGTATTGTTGGGATTTCATCACCTGGATATCATATTCCACGGTTCCCCCTGGCGTTATCATCCTGATTTTCAGTGTATCAGGCGTTGACGCATGATGCCTTAAGAACAGTACAGCAGAATGAGGCAGCGTCACAGTAAGGATATTTCTATTGATTTGTCCTTCATCCAGGGCGATTTGGGTGTCATACTCAAAAAAACGAACCAGCATACTGTTATCGGTACTGCTTTGACATTCCAGATGGTATTTTTTTGTTTCCTTTCCTTCTATCCTGAAACTGGTATCCGTAATCCGTTCTTCTTCATTTCCGCCCTGCTGGTTCAGGAAGTGCTCGTTTGGGGAGAAGATAATTTTTTCCTGTCCTGAATAATGCTCCCCGAATACCTCATTTATCACAGGGATGATAAGGAAACTGCAATCATTCAGCAGCGTGCGGAACACATCATCATATGGTGTGCTTGTTTAAAGTATTTGAAACATTCTGAAGCAAGTACGGGCATAAAGCGCAGCCTCATCTGCTGCGGAAACAGGTTCATCCGCTGTTGTGACGGTGCAGAGGCAGGCAGAATTTGTACAAAGTGAAAGAAAATGATGAGTGAGGCTGTATTGCGGTGAAGGCCAGATGTGACAAGCATTGGATAGAAATTTCTTGTTTTTATGGGACTGTTAAATTTCAGAGTGACTTTCCTTTACATAATGTGTATTATGTAAAGGAAAGTCGACCTACTTTTATATAAAAGCTGTAATTTCCCGGTAACAGTTCAAATATCCCCAGACCTATTACATCCCTTGTCCATTTTTTGCCATTTTTTGATGAAACCTATTGAAATGTACAGGTAACGATGCTAATATGTACACATACATAAAAGAAATTCACTCTTTAATTCATGACATAATACACATTATGTCATGAATAATTTTGTGAATGAAAAAAACACGTGGATTTCATTGGCGGGGACAGGTAAACCTGGAAAAAGGGATTTATCATCTGTACTCCAGGAAGAAAGATTTTCCGCCTGTGGAATAAATTTTCAAGCATATGTTATGAAAAGGAGGAAAAAGAAAATGAAAAGGAAACAGCTGACAGCTCTGTTCTTAAGCGCGGCCATGGTTCTTACCAACGCCGGAATCAGCTTTGGCGCACTGGACGGTCCTGAGGATGTGGGCAAACGAGGAGAGGTTGCGGAGGGAAAGGAAGCGTGGATCACTCTCAACGCCAATGGCGGAGGGTTCCGCTTTGCCGGCTCTGAGAAGCCTGGCACCCCGGGAGTTTCCACACCAAGCGATGCCACATCAAGCGACGCCACACCCATTGAGGAGACATCAACAACGCTGGACGTGGGAGGCCCGGTAACAACCCCAGATGTCGATGGATATTACTATCTGCTCTTTGGGGATGCCGAGCCTGTAGCGGCCTCTGCGGAAGCCAACTGGAATGTTCTGACTGATGGCCCGGAGACAAAGAACGGTGAAATGGAATTTGCCGGATGGTATGTGGAGAAGGACGATCTGACCACCAGGCTTGAACCAGAATCCAAAATATACGGACACGCTGATGTATACGCCAGATGGGTCAGCAGCGCTCAGGCTACTGTGGATTCAAGTGTAACGGAAAAGGTTCAGGATGTAAAGGTCAGCGGCCTTGCCGAGAATACTACATTGACCTTCAAAGCTTTGGAGGAGAATAAGCAAAAGGATGTCCAGGCTCTTGCCGATATCGTCTCTAAGGCGGATCTCACAGCTCTTGGAGTTTCTTCCGTAGTGCTGTCCCAGAGTGAAGATGCCCTGGTTCAGCTGGATATTTCTGCAGACAAAACCACAAGCGGTTCTGTAGGAATCACCATGGCGGATCCCTTTAAGGGCCAGTATGATAATATTCTGGTGCTTCACTTAAATGATGAGGCAACCGCAGCGAAAGATGTACAGTATGCCGTTATGGATAAGAATGCAAATACTCTGTCCTTTACAGCGAAAGGCTTCAGCCCTTACATTCTGGCCGCTGTGGACGGGAACATGGCCAAGATTAAGGTGGAGAATGTAAAGAACGGTGCCCTGCTCGTATACAGCTTGGAGTCCTTAAAGGATGGCGGGTATAAGCATACTTATGTTCCGATCGGTGAGGAAGTGGAGATTCCTGTTGGAACAGTGCTTCATGTACAGGCTCAAGGCGCTTATACTGACGATACCAACTGGGAACTGAAAGATGACGAATGCCAGGTAACTTCTGATAAAGAGACCATAAATGTCCAAAACTGGAGCTCCTTTGAAGTTTCAGGAAATGCTGTCATCTCTGCAGAATTCGTCCAGATGGGGCAGTGGGAAGTTACTCCTGGCCGGATTCCTGCTCCCGCTGTTTATGAGGGAAAGATTACTTACTATGATGTAGAAGCCGACGGAACGAAAACGTATCGCCAGGTGGCCTTTGATACGGACAGTAGCATTTCCAATGACAATGAACTCTTTACCCTGGAAAACGGCGTGCTGAAGAGTAAGGACATTTTACCGCTGGGGCAGTATACCCTGACGGTCAGCACAGAAGACGGCAGTTCGTTCCAGACAATTAGGATCACGGTAGGCAATATACGAATTGACATGAATCCTGATTATCTTCCGAAAGCAGGTTCCTTTGAAGCCCTTCTGCAGGTTTATTTGAAGGAGAACGGTCAATGGGCTGCCAAAAACCAGTGGTCCGTGGAGCTGGATCCAGAACGGAATAATGGACTGAATGGTGAATTCTCTCTGACGAACAATGTTTTAAAGAGCAACGGTGCGCTTGAGTTGGGGCGCTATTATCCCAATGTGCTTGTCAAGACTCCGGAGGGCGGTTCCTACCGGACCGGAATTAGCGTGCGTGTAGGCGTTACCAGCTGGTTTAGTGTTCCTGTGGCAAAATTTGAGCGCAACAACGGGGAGCAGACGTATACCGCTTATATTGCAGAATATCTGAAGAATGTCAGCACAGAAGAGGGAGCTGTATTTGGAGATGCAAAAGCCCGGGTGTTTGAAGGGTATATTAAAGAGATTGCCATGTACGGAAATCATCCCTTTAAGGGCTGGATTGACGAGAACGGGAAAATAGTGGAAGACGCTCAGAAACTGGAGAATGATGGCGATTTTTATGCCGCTTTTGAAGGATATACTCCTGTGAAGGTGGAAACGACCGGTTCTACCGGGAAGCCTGAAGAGCCCGGTAAACCTGAGAAGCCCAATAAGCCGGATAATACTGGAAATTCAAGCTCCAGAGACGAAGATTACAGTTCCGGAAGCTCTTCTTCCAGCGGAAGAAAAGCTGCCAAAGCCGATACGCTTTCCGGAAGCTGGAAAAAGGATGCAAAAGGCTGGTGGTTCGAGCTGTCCAATGGCGCATATGCCAAGAATCAGTGGGGCAAGATAAACAATGTATGGTATTACTTTAACGCGGAAGGTTATATGGTAACCGGCTGGCAGCAGGTTGACGGCCAGTGGTACTATCTGACTGAGGCGGAAGCAAATCAGGGCGCTATGCTTGTTGGATGGCATTTTGACTCCAATTATAAGAAATGGTTCTATTTTGGTTCCGATGGAGTTATGCTGACCGGCTGGCAGTTGATTGGCGGCCAGTGGTATTATCTGAATACAATTTCTGATGGTATCCATGGCGCTATGGCGGCTGACACAACCATCGACGGACACTATGTGAATGCCGACGGAGTATGGGCGAACTAAACGCTCTTTCACATGAAGAAAACGGGGCTGTCTGAAAGTCCGGAGGTTTTAAACCCTCCGGGCCGGCGGACGGCTCCGTCTTTTTGAATAAAACTTCCATAATTAACAGATACTGGATATCAAAAGTAACCAAAAATAACTAAATTATTACGTTAAATTTACAGAATTGGTAATGTGGTTGCATTTTTTTCAGTTGGAGTTTATAATGGTCACGGTAGAGTCAGTTTATGAGAATCATAAAAAGAAACGAGTATCCCGCCTGAGCCATGAGGCCGTACAGTGAAAGATGTGAAACCGCTCATTGAAGAGACGACAGATAATGCTAATTATGTGGCAAAGTGCTGGGAATAGGTTCGGGAAAAGGAAAAAACTAATAAAAATGCAACAGGAAATAGATTTAGATGCAATAGATATAAACGAAAAACCGCCCATAGAGGAGCCGGCCAGGCAATACTATTATATGGCAAAATGCCGGGAGTGGGTTCGGGACCTTGAAAAAAGAAACGGGCGGAGGCCCACGGCGTTTATTCAGACCTTCGGCTGCCAGATGAACGCCAGGGACTCGGAAAAGCTCATGGGGATTTTAGAAAAGATTGGTTTTGCGCGGGGGGAAGACGAGGACTCTGACTTTGTGCTCTACAATACCTGCACGGTCCGGGAAAACGCTAATTTAAAGGTATACGGACGTCTGGGGCATTTAAACGGCCTCAAGCGGAAGAATCCCGATATGATGATCGCCCTCTGCGGCTGCATGATGCAGGAGTCCCAGGTGGTGGAAAAAATAAAAAAGAGCTATGGACATGTGGACATTATCTTTGGCACCCACAATATTTTTAAACTGGCGGAGCTTATTTATGACCGCCTGCAAAAAAAGAAGATGGTGGTGGATATCTGGGATGGGACTGATGCCGTCGTGGAGGAGCTCCCCATCGAGCGGAAATATCCCTTTAAATCCGGCGTTAATATCATGTTTGGCTGCAACAATTTCTGCAGCTATTGCATTGTCCCCTATGTGCGGGGGCGGGAGAGAAGCCGGAATCCGGAGGATATCATAAAAGAAATCGAGAGCTTGGTGAGGGACGGGGTAGTGGAAGTGATGCTTCTGGGCCAGAATGTAAATTCTTACGGAAAAACATTGGAGGATCCTGTTTCTTTCGCAAAGCTTTTGCAGCGGGTGGAAAACATTGACGGGCTGGAGCGGATCCGCTTCATGACCTCCCATCCCAAGGATTTGTCGGATGAACTGATTGCCGTTATGAAGGAGTCGAAAAAAATATGCCGTCACCTGCACCTGCCCCTCCAGTCAGGAAGCAGCCGGATTTTAAAAGAGATGAACCGAAGGTACACAAAGGAACAGTATCTTCTTCTTGTGGATAAAATCCGTAAGGCGATCCCTGGTATCTCCCTTACCACTGACATCATTGTGGGCTTTCCGGGAGAGACTGATGAGGATTTTGAGGAGACCATGGATGTGGTAAGAAAGGTCCGCTACGACAGCGCCTTTACTTTTATCTATTCCAAACGGACAGGCACCCCGGCTGCGGCCATGGAAAACCAGGTGCCGGATGACGTGGTGAAAGTACGGTTTGACAGGCTTTTGAAAGAGGTTCAGGAAATTGCCTCGGAAGTGGTAAAGCGGGATGAAAAAACTGTACAGAAGGTGCTTGTGGAAGAGCCGGATACCCATGAACCGGGATTTGTCACGGGGCGCCTCTCCAATAATACAGTGGTGCATTTTCCGGGAGACGCATCCCTGGTGGGAAAGATCGTGGATGTTTCTCTGGATGAAGCAAAGGGCTTCTACTATATGGGAAGCCTGAAATAAACAATAAGGAGCGTATGAAAATGAAACTGACATATAAGAAAATCACTGCGATGACAGTATGCGTGGTCTTTTCCATGTGCCTGAGTTTCCATGCACTGGCTGATCAGGGTGTGGGGCCCGGATATGAGTCGGAAGCCTCGGAGGAAGAGCATGGGTATCCCGGTGCGCCGGGGGAGTCGGAGGAAGATTCCGGCGGGCAGAAAGAAGGAGAATCATATGCTTCAGATGAAACGACAAATTCTGAAGCTGCCAATGAAAGTGAAGAAGCAAGTACGGAAAATCAGGTGGTCTATCCGGATGGAATGGTACCCAATACGTCCTTAAACGGCGGAAATGTGGATTTGACCCCGACCAACGAGGCGGCCATCTGGGATGCTGTGGAGGTGATGGGACAGCAGGCCAATCTTCCTACCCAGTTTACCTGGATTTCTGCAAAACTTAAGGATGGGTATCATGGAAAGCTGTCCTACCGTCCCTATGTAAACCATGGCGGATGGCTGAAATTCTATTCCGACGGCGAACCGGCAGGGGGAACCGAAGGCTCCACGTATGTGGAGGGAATCCAGATGCATCTGACGGGGGAGGTTTCTAAAACCTATGACCTTTACTATGCGGTGACCACGGCAAACAGGGGACAGCTCGGATTTGTGGCAGAGGGAACCATGACAGGAGCCATCAATGTGGGAGACTCCATTGTGGACCTCAAGGTGGTTTTAGTTCCCAAGGGAACCGGAGCTCCGGCTTCCACAAAGGATACATACTTTAATGAATTTTCCGGAAAAATCGGATTTAACGAGACAGCGGCCTACTGCATGAATGAGGATGGTACGCCTTATACGGGATGGGCCGACTGGGGAATGAGACGGTACTATTTTGAAAACGGACGTACCTTAAGCGGCTGGCATTATGTGGACGGACTTAAGTTTTTCTTCGAGGCCAATGGTGAACTGCGCCAGGATGTGGAGGACTTAATCGGCGCCCAGCAATCCTATGAGATTAGGGTGAATAAAACGTTAAACTGTCTGACGGTCTATGCCAAAGACGGGGAAAACGGATATATCATTCCGGTGAAGGCGATGCTTACCTCCGTGGGAGATGATACCCCCATCGGAACGTTTACCACGCCGGAAAAATACCGCTGGAGACTGATGGTAAACGATACCTATACCCAGTATGCCACAAGAATCAAGGCGGGAGCCGGATTCCTGTTTCATTCCATCACCTATGAGACGACCAACCCCAATACGTTAAATACAAACGGGTATAACGGGCTTGGCGTTGTGCGCTCCGCGGGCTGTATTCGATTAACATGTGGCAATGCCAAGTGGATTTATGATAACTGTAAGGTCGGAACCCAGGTGACCATTTACGAGGATCCCAATATTCCGTCCCCGTTTATGAAGCCATACGTGGTTCTGATTCCCAATGACCAGCGGTATGATCCGACAGACCCGAATGTGAAAGCAGAGTAAGGAGAGGGAAGCACGTGGCACAATTATCACCAATGATGACGCATTACCTGGAAACGAAGAAACAATATCCGGACTGCATCCTGTTTTATCGTCTCGGGGATTTTTATGAGATGTTTTTTGAGGATGCAAATACCGTATCCAGGGAATTAGAAATTACACTGACAGGAAAAGACTGTGGACTTGAGGAACGCGCACCTATGTGTGGCGTTCCTTATCACGCAGTGGAGGGATATTTAAACCGCCTTGTCCAGAAGGGATATAAGGTGGCCATTGCGGAGCAGATGGAGGATCCCAAACTTGCCAGGGGCCTTGTAAAGCGCGAGGTTATCCGGGTCGTGACGCCTGGAACCATTTTAAGCGCCCAGGCGCTGGACGAGACAAAGAACAACTACCTGATGGCGGTTGTCTATATGGGGAATAACTACGGGATAGCGACGGTTGATATAACGACCGGCGATTTTTTTGTTACGGAGGTATCCTCTGAGCGGGCATTTCTGGATGAGGTCAACAAGTTTTCTCCATCGGAGTTAATCTGCAATGAGCCGCTCTATATGTCGGGTCTCGATATGGATGATTTAAGAAACCGCTATCATATGGCTGTTTCCGCTCTGGAAAATCGTTTTTTTTCCGATGATGCCTGCCGCAGAATTTTAAAGGAGCACTTTAAGGTCATGAGTCTTGGGGGACTTGGGCTTGACGAGTATGAAAACGGTATGATTGCCGCAGGGTGCGCCCTTCAGTATCTTTATGAGACCCAGAAAAATGAGCTGCCTCAGTTAAATAAGCTGACGCCCTATACCACAGGACAGTATATGATCATTGACACTTCCACCAGGAGAAATCTGGAGTTAGTGGAAACCTTAAGGGAAAAACAGAAGAGGGGTTCCCTTTTATGGGTTCTAGATAAGACAAAGACGGCCATGGGAGCCAGAATGCTCAGGACATTCCTTGAGCAGCCGTTAATTTCCAAAAAGGAAATGGAAAGGCGCCAGGCGGCCATCGAGGAACTCAATATGAACTTTATTTCCCGTGAGGAAATCCGGGAATATCTGAACGCCATCTATGACCTGGAGCGGCTTCTGGGCCGGATTTCCTATAAAACGGCAAATCCCAGAGATCTTCTGGCCTTTAAAAATTCCCTGACCATGCTTCCGCACATAAAGCAGCTTTTAAATGAGTTTTCCTGTGATCTTTTAAAGAAAATCAATGAGGACATGGATACGCTTTCCGACCTTTGCGGACTTATTGACCGGGCCATTGTGGAGGAGCCGCCCATTACGGTCCGGGAGGGAAATATCATTAAAGACGGGTACAGCATGGAGGCCGATCAATACAGAAAGGCCAAAACAGAAGGAAAGAGCTGGCTTGCAGAGCTGGAGGCGAAAGAAAAGGAAAAAACGGGAAAGATCGGAAGAGC
>CAJUDN010000008.1:0-5657 GCA_910585355.1 uncultured Lachnospiraceae bacterium | reverse complement strand
AATCAAGAGTCTGAAAATCAAATTCAATAAGGTGTTTGGATATTATTTTGAGGTGACAAACGCCTTTAAGGACTTTGTTCCCGATTATTTTATCCGGAAACAGACTTTAACTAATGCGGAGCGATACACGACCAGGCGGTTAAAGGAGCTGGAGGATATCATCATGGGGGCGGAGGATCGTTTGTATTCCTTGGAATATGAACTGTTCTGTCAGGTTCGCGACGCGATTGCGAAAGAGGTGGAGCGGATCCAGAGCACGGCCAAAGCCATCGCGGGCATTGACGTATTTACCTCTCTGTCCGCAGTCGCCATGCAAAATAACTATGTGAAGCCCCAGATCAATGAAAAGGGAATCATTAACATTAAAGGCGGCAGACATCCGGTGGTGGAGAAAATGATCCGGGATGACCTTTTTGTATCCAATGACACCTATCTTGATAATGGAAAAAACAGGATTTCCGTGATTACAGGCCCCAATATGGCCGGAAAGTCCACCTACATGAGGCAGACGGCGCTGATTGTCCTGATGGCCCAGATTGGCAGCTTTGTTCCCGCCGACGAGGCCAATATCGGCATTTGTGACAGAATCTTTACCCGCGTGGGCGCCTCCGATGATCTGGCTTCCGGACAGAGTACTTTCATGGTGGAAATGACGGAGGTTGCCAATATTTTAAGAAATGCAACGAAGAACAGTCTCCTGATTCTTGATGAAATCGGGCGGGGAACCAGTACCTTTGACGGACTTTCCATTGCCTGGGCAGTCATTGAACATATCAGCAGCCCAAAACTTTTGGGAGCCAAAACGCTTTTTGCCACCCATTACCATGAACTGACGGAGCTTGAGGGCACCATAAGCGGCGTCAACAATTACTGCATCGCTGTAAAAGAGCAGGGGGATGATATTGTATTCTTAAGAAAGATCGTTAAGGGCGGCGCTGACAAAAGCTACGGGATTCAGGTGGCAAAGCTGGCTGGGGTTCCGGATTCGGTGATTTGCCGGGCGAAGGAGTTAGTGGAGGAACTTTCAAGCGCCGACATCACATCTCATGCGAAAGAAATTGCCAGGCTTCCCGCAGGCACAGTTCCCCATAAAGCCGTTGCCAGGCCGGATGAGGTGGATTTAAACCAGCTTACGATTTTTGATACAGTGAAGGACGATGATATCATTAAGGAGTTAGGAGAGCTGGAACTTTCCAACATGACTCCCATTGACGCTTTAAATACTTTATACAAACTCCAGACAAAGCTTAAAAACCGCTGGTAGATATTACCATTTATCATTCAAAAGAAGAACCTTGCTATATTCACGCATAAAGGTAAGGCGGGAGAAGATCTTTCTCATGAAACAAAAGGCACTTCGTGCATGAATGCACACTTTTTATAAAAAAGGAGAGTTTATGGCCATACAGGTACTGGATCAGAATACGATCAATCAGATTGCCGCGGGCGAGGTGGTGGAGCGTCCTGCTTCTGTGGTGAAGGAGTTAATGGAGAATGCCATTGATGCAGGAGCAACGGCAGTTACCGTGGAGATTAAGGAAGGCGGGATCGGGTTTATTCGGATCACGGACAATGGCTGCGGGATTCCGAGGGAAGAGATTCCTCTTGCCTTTTTGAGACATTCCACCAGCAAAATCCGTTCCGCAGAGGATTTAATTACAGTGTCCTCTCTGGGCTTTCGCGGGGAAGCGTTATCCAGTATTGCGGCCGTATCCCAGGTAGAGCTGATTACGAAAACGGCTTTCAGCCTTACCGGCTCCCGGTATCAGATGGAAGGAGGAACGGAGAAGGGGTTTGAGGAGGTGGGAGCCCCCGACGGCACCACTTTCATTTCCAGAAATCTTTTTTTTAACACTCCTGCCAGACGGAAATTTTTAAAGACCGCGGCCACGGAAGGGGCCCATGTGGCGGACCTTGTGGAAAAGATTGCTCTTTCTCATCCGGAAATTTCCATCCGGCTCATTGTGAACAACCAGAATAAGCTGCACACATCGGGAAACCACAACCTGAAAGATATTATTTATACCATATATGGCAGGGAAATTGCGGCCAATCTGATTCCCGTCCATGGAGAAAATGAGATGGCGCGGGTGGAGGGCTTTCTCGGAAAGCCTGTGATTGCCAGAGGAAACAGAAACTTTGAAAATTATTTCATCAATGGAAGATATATTAAGAGCGGACTGATTTCAAAGGCCATCGAGGATGGATATAAAAGCTATATGATGCAGCACAAATATCCCTTCACGATGCTGCATTTTACGGTGGAACCGGAGTACATAGATGTGAATGTGCATCCCTCCAAAATGGAGCTGCGTTTCAAGGATGGGGAGATGATGTATCGGATGGTATGTCAGGCGGTCTCTGGAGCCCTTTCCGGAAAGGAGCTGATCCCCGAGGTTTCTTTTACGGGTGCAGACGCAGAAAGTACGGAGAAGAAAACACAGAAGCCGGCTGCGGATGTGAAGAGGCCGGGACGGAAGCCGGAACCTTTTGAGAAAAAGCGGCTGGCCGCCATGGGTATCCGGGAGGAGAGGGCGCCATATGGGGAGGAGAGGGAAGCCCCAGACCTGGAAGTATCAAATCTGGGGACGGTAAGTTCAACGATATCAAATCTGAAAATATCAAAATCAGAAGTATTAAATCTGGAAAAACCGAGAGAAAAAGTATTAAATCAGAAAATATTAAGACAAGAAGTATTAAAAACAGAAATATCAAGTGCAGAAAAATCAGAGCAAAAAACGCCGGAATCCGAGGTATTAAAACAAAGGTTTCTGGAACAAGGATTATCGGATGCAAATATTGTAAAACATGGATTATTAAGGCAGGAAATGTCCGAACGGGAAGTATTAAATCTGAAAACATCAGAACAGGAAGTATCAAAACAAAAAGTATCAGAAGAAAAAGTATCAGGACAGGAAGCGCCGAAGCAGTTAGAAATGTTTGACGGGCGTCTTCTATCAGAAAAAGCCAGATACCGCCACCGCCTCATCGGACAGGTATTCGATACGTACTGGCTGGTGGAATACAAGGAAAACTTGTATATCATTGATCAGCACGCAGCCCATGAAAAGATCTTGTTTGAGCGTACCTTTGCTTCTTTAAAATCCAGAGAGTATACTTCCCAGATCATCAGCCCTCCCATTATATTAACGCTGTCCATGCAGGAGGAAGAGTTGTTAAAACGTCATATGGATGTATTTACAGAGACCGGTTTTGAAATCGAACACTTCGGCGGAAACGAGTATGCCGTGAGGGCGGTGCCGGACAATTTATTTTCGCTGGCGAAAAAAGAGCTGCTTTTGGAAATGTTAGATGGCCTTACAGAGGACGGAGCGGGGGCCGGTTCGGAATCCGTGTACAACAGAATTGCCGCAATGTCATGTAAAGCGGCCGTCAAGGGCAATAACCGTCTCTCTGACCGGGAGGCCAACGAACTTATTGACCAGCTTCTGGGACTTGAAAATCCATATACCTGTCCCCATGGAAGGCCCACCATCGTGTCCGTCAGCAAATATGAGATGGAAAAGAAATTTAAGAGGATTGTATGATGAAACAGCCTTTGATTATTCTGACAGGTCCCACGGCATCGGGAAAGACAGCTCTTTCTGTGATGTTAGCAAAACAGATCGGCGGTGAAATCATAAGCGCCGATTCCATGCAGGTGTACCGCCACATGGATGTGGGTTCTGCAAAAGTGACAAAAGAGGAGATGGGCGGAATCCCCCATTATTTGATTGATGTTCTGGAGCCGAAGGATGCCTTTAACGTGGTGACTTTTAAGGAGATGGCCGAAAACGCCATGAAACAGATATACCAGAATGGTCATATTCCCATTGTGGCCGGAGGCACGGGCTTTTATATCCAGGCGCTGCTTTACAACGTGGATTTTACGGAAAATGACGGGGACATGCATTACCGCCGCAGTCTGGAAGCGCTGGCAAGGGAACAGGGGCCCGGCGTTCTCCATGATATGCTAAAAAAAGTGGATCCGCCTTCGGCCGAGGCTATCCATGAAAACAATATGAAGCGGGTAATCCGCGCCCTGGAATTTCATGAGAAGACAGGAAAACGGATTTCCGATCACAATGAGGCGGAGAGGAAAAAAGAGTCCCCTTATGCCTTCGTTTATTATGTGCTCACCATGGACCGGGCGCGTTTATATGAGCGTATTGATGCACGGGTGGATAAGATGCTTTCCGACGGATTGGAGGAGGAAGTGAAAAAGCTAAAGGCCATGGGCTGCACAAGGGATATGGTATCCATGCAGGGCCTGGGCTATAAGGAGATGCTGGACTGCTTAAACGGAAACATAAGTCTGGAAGAGGCCGTTTATATTTTAAAGCGCGATACCAGGCATTTTGCCAAGCGGCAGCTTACCTGGTTTAAGAGAGAACGGGATGTGACCTGGATTGACCAGGAGGAGTTTTCCTGTGACCGGGAACGGATCCTTGAATGGATACTTGCGGATTTGAAAAATCGGGGAATGATAAGGGAATGAAGTTAAGGGAGTAAATATTAAGGTACAATGATAAAAAAGGAGCAATTATTAAAGGAGCAATTATTAAAGGAACAATTATAAAGGAGCAAAAGTATGGAAGTGACAGAAATGTACAGACAGCTCGGAATTTCCGGGCGGGTACTTCAATTTACAGAGGAAGTGGAGCGCTCTCTGAAGGAACGGTTCCAGGCCATAGACCAGACGGCTGAATACAACCAGCTTAAGGTAATAAAGGCCATGCAGGAGGCCAGGGTCAGCGATATTCACTTTGCAGGGACCACAGGCTATGGGTATAATGATATGGGGCGTGATACCTTGGAAGAGGTTTATGCCAGAGCCTTTCACGGTGAGGACGCCCTTGTGCGTCCGCAGCTGATTTCCGGAACTCATGCCTTAACGGTGGCGCTTTCGGGAAATCTGCGGCCGGGAGATGAAATCCTTTCTCCTGTGGGAAAGCCTTATGATACCCTGGAGGAGGTCATTGGCATTCGGGATTCTGTTGGCTCCCTGAAGGAATATGGCATTACTTACCGCCAGGTGGATTTGCTGGAAAACGGAGATTTTGACTATGAAAATATCAAAAAAGCCATAAACGATAAAACCAGGCTGGTGGAAATCCAGCGTTCCAAAGGCTATGCCACAAGGCCCACCCTGTCCGTGAAGCGCATTGGGGAGCTGATTTCCTTTATTAAGGGAATCAGGCCGGATGTGATCTGCATGGTGGACAACTGCTACGGCGAATTTGTGGAGACCATGGAACCCACCGATATGGGGGCGGACATGATCGTCGGTTCTCTGATAAAAAATCCGGGCGGAGGACTGGCCCCCATCGGCGGATACATTGTGGGAAGAAAGGACTGTATTGAGCGGGCGGCTTACCGCCTGACGGCTCCCGGACTTGGAAAGGAAGTGGGCGCAAGCTTAGGTGTCAGCCAGTCTCTGTACCAGGGATTGTTTCTGGCGCCCACGGTGGTGGCGGGCGCCCTGAAGGGGGCGGTTTTTGCCGCCAATGTCTATGAAAAGCTGGGATTTTCCGTGGTTCCCAATGGCAGTGAAAGCCGTCATGATATTATTCAGGCCATTACTTTTGGAACAGCAGAGGGCTTTATTAAGTTCTGTGAAGGGATTCAGGCGGCTGCCCCGGTGGACAGCTTTGTGA
>CAJUDN010000007.1 GCA_910585355.1 uncultured Lachnospiraceae bacterium | reverse complement strand
TCACTTCATAATAGAAGTGACAGATATGTTAAATATCAATGATACAATACACTAGTACTACAGCGTACATTTAATATCATACTCACTTTTTGCAAAGGAATTTGCGTATAATTAGTAGTAATTACAACCGAATGCCGCAGCTTCACACAAGCTGATTTCGAAATGTACGCTGTAGTACTAGTACTACACTTTTGTAAGTCAGCGCGGCAAATGTGCAGGCCTGACTGGGCTGTTACAACAGCTTCTTAAAATCTCTTGAATATTTTTATATAATAATTGACATTTCCTTATTCATGTCACATAATCTGTCAATAAAATGGCATTTTTCTGCTATTTTCAAATCCAGAAACATACTCTTTCGGTTCTTTCAACAGGTATTCTCTTAAATTTTCACAGATTTTTGAAATCCCTTTTATTTTCTATGTTTTTTGAGCTTTTCATTTTTAGTTTAGGTATTTATTTTCATAAATATCCTCCTCTATTTCATGCACTTGGTACAAAATTTGCTTATTAGTATGAGCATTAAAGATCAGCCTCATATTCGTCCCTGCATACATGAGGACTCATCTGTCAAAAAGGAGGAAACTATATGGAAACTACTTATGGAGTATTGGCATTAATTCCGCCAGTCATTGCAATTAGTCTCTGCTTTGCAACAAAGCAGACTCTTATCTCCATGTTTGCCGGTCTTTTCGCCGGTACTTTGATTATCTGCAAGGGTAATCCCCTGGCGGCTTCCGCCCGTGCACTGGACATTATCCAGTTTAACATGGCTGATAATGTAATTCTTTTGCTGTTTACCCTTTTTATGGGGGTGGGCATCTCCTTCATCTGGAAGCTGGGCGGAAGCCTTGCTTTAGCGGAAGCAGCCAAGAAAACCTTCAAGAAAAGACGTTCGGTTTGTCTCGGAACCTGGGGGCTGGGAATGCTCTGCTCTGTAAACGACTGCCTGGTTTCAGCTGTAGATGGCAACGTATTCCGTGATATCTGCAAGGATTACAGAATCTCTTCTGAGAAGCTTGCTTATGTACTTGACGCAACCGCCGCTCCGTCCGCCGCATTATTTATTTCTGACTGGATTGCTTACCAGATTGGCATGATTGGTCAGGGACTTGAGGCTGCCGGTATCGAAGGCATAACTCCTGTAAGCGCCTACATTTCTGGCCTTCCCTTCAATATGTACTCCATTTTCACACTTATCTTCGTTGGCATGATGATGTACACCGGAAGAGACTATGGTTCAATGTTAAAGGCTGAGGTTCGCTGCCTCACAACAGGCGAATTCACAAAGCCGACCGCAAAACCCATGCTGGATGTGGGAAGCGATCTTGGCGAAGCAAAGAAAACAAAACCCATGATTCGCTGCTTCGTTCTTCCAATCGCCGTTGCTTTCGCAATCATTATCGGCGGTATTCTCTACACCGGTATCACGAACCCTGACAGAACAGGAGCAAACATCATGGCTATTCTGGACGCATGTGATGCAACAACTGCTCTTTACTGGGGCTCCTTTGGAATGGCAGTAACCGGTATCGTTCTGGCGCTTGTCACCAAAATCATGACTTTTGAAGAGACCATGAACACAATCGTAGACGGCTTTAAGCTGATGGCATTAACAGGCGCTATTCTCGTTATGGCCTGGTCCCTGGGAGATGTGACAAAGAGTATGGGGCTTGGCGCCTTCGTATCCCAGTATGTAGGCGGCAGCATTCCAACCGGACTGCTTCCTCTACTTGTATTCCTGTGCTCCATTTTGGTTGCTTTCGCCACCGGAACCTCATGGGGAACCATGGCAATTATGACTCCATTGGCTATTCAGCTTGGTTATGCACTCACAGGCGATGTGTTGTTCACAACCGGTATGACCGGCGCCGTTCTTTCCGGCGCGATTTTCGGTGACCATTGTTCACCGGTATCTGATACGACCGTTATGGCTTCTATTTTCTCTGGTGCTGACCATATTGACCATGTTGGAACACAGCTTCCTTACGCAATTACCGTCGGAGTCGTTATTGCAGTTTTATATGTTATCTTTGGCTTTACCGAGATGTCGCCGTTCATTCTTCTTGCAATCGGCATTGTTGCTCTGTACTTCCTTCAGGGTATTCTTCATAAGTATTTCATGAAGAAATATAACATCAATCCGGATTACAGAAAGTACATGACAGAAGATCATCAGAAATAAAACCAGTACTCCGCACCGAAAACTCTTGTGCAAATATTTCGGTCTATTTTCCCGATTGCACAGGTTCAAAATACCCAGCGTGGCTCGTTTCGCCCCCGTTTCTGAACTTGTACACCAAAAAAATATTCTTGAAAATTTACATAGGAACTTCAGGTACGAAGTACTAGAGTGTGTCTGAAAATTGCTTTCTGGCAGCTACACATTCCACTTCGTGGAAAATTTGGCTCAAATCAACGCAGCGTAATGTAAGCTATGTTAAGTGAATTTTGGCCAAATATACTGCAAAGTGGGCGTGGAGATGATGGGAATGAATTTCTAAACACGCTTTAGCTTCATACATATGCCCAAAACAGGCGGCTCCAGAAACATACTCAGGAACCGCCTGTAAATATTTTGCCACATTATATTAATTGTTGTTATTTTTCTGTATTACAGAACAAATTATTTGCAGAGCTTTTCATTTCTTTACCACTTATCACAGTGGTATAAATGTCTGGGAATGCCATCCACCATAATCGGAGGTACATCTCCCTGGATTAGTGGTCTTACATAGTCCAGGAATTCTTCGGTAACATAGTCGCCATCTTTGTTGATCCATTCTCTGGGTACTACCTTCTCTACATTGGATACTTTATGAACATTTCTAAGGCTCGTGGTACACTGATATGGGTCGTCGGAAAGTCTTTCCAAAATTACCATCTCTCCGGTATCCCCTTCATCAGCAGCCTTTACTGCGGCACCGCCAACCTGGAATGCCTCGATAATATCGATTCTGGATACCAGATGGGAAGCGGCTCTTTGAAGAGTGGAAAGTTCAATTCCCCTTGCCTTACAACCAAGTTCATTGGCAATTCTGCACGACAAATAATTGGCAGTACCGCTTAACTGCTTATGGCCAAACGCATCCACATAGTCGACGCCGTCTGTCAGCTCACATACATAGCGGCCATCCTTCAAACGAATTCCCTCGGAAACGGCAACCACAACAGACTGCTTCCTCTCCAGAAGCGCTTTCACCTTCCCTACAAATTTCTCCACATCAAAAGGAAGCTCCGGAAGGTAAATCAGATCCGGTCCCTCGCAGTCCTCTCCCTGTGCAAGAGCAGCGGCGCCAGTAAGCCAGCCCGCATTTCGCCCCATAACCTCAATCA
This sequence comes from uncultured Lachnospiraceae bacterium, assembly GCA_910585355.1. Classification (GTDB taxonomy): domain Bacteria; phylum Bacillota; class Clostridia; order Lachnospirales; family Lachnospiraceae; genus CANRXD01. The sequence goes on along the minus strand of CAJUDN010000007.1, from coordinate 59,834 downwards.
CTGTCACAAGGCCCTTTCCATATTCCAGGGCATTGCTGTCACGGATAATTTCCTTTGTGGAAGTTCCAATATATTTTGCGGCGCTTCCATATCCAGGCGTATGATCCGTAAGCGCCAGATCGTTGTCAATAGTTTTTGGAACGCCAATAAACTTAGTAGTATGCCCTTTTACAATCGCATAATCAGAAAGTTTCTTAATGGTATCCATGGAATCGTTTCCACCGATATAAATAAAGCTTTCAATTTCCAATTTATCAAGAATACCAAAGATTTTCTCAAAAATCTCCGGATTCTCATGAATCTCCGGTAATTTATAACGGCAGGAACCAAGGTAAGCTGCCGGAGTCCTCTTTAAAAGTTCCACATCCAAATCATTACGAATATGTTCCGACAGATCAACGTACTGCTCGTCCATCAGTCCCTGAATTCCATGACGCATTCCATATACTTTCTTTGCCCCTCTGTCAATTGCAGTCCGGTATACTCCAGCCAGGCTTGAGTTAATTGCTGCAGTCGGGCCGCCGGATTGTCCTACTATCACGTTCCCTCTCATGATATATCCTTCCTTCATTTTTCATTTTCTTAATACTATACGATATTTGCCCCGCTTTTTCAAGCACATACTTATTTTCAGGAAATTTCATTTTCCTTTTCTTTTTTTCGGAACCATTGGTCTAATTTCGTCAAAGCCTGAATCAGAATCTCCATCTCCTTATGATTTAGTTTCTCTGCGACGTTTTCAATCATCTCCTTATGAAACATGGCATGATGTTCATAAGCCTTTCTCCCCTTATCGGAAAGAGAAATATACACCACTCTGCGGTCCTCCTGTCCACGTTCCCGAACCACATAACCCTTTTTCACCAGATTGTTCATGGAAATCGTCAATGTTCCCACAGTAACTGACAGCTCCCTTGCAATAGTCGTCATGTTTTTTGGCTCGCTCATTCCAATGGCCTCAATTACGTGCATGTCATTGTTTGTAATGTCTTTGAATTCCGATGTGATAATAGCCCTTTCTTCAATATCCATAATATCCCGAAACAGCCTTACTAAAATCTCATTTAAAATTCCGTAGTTATCCAATTATGGCGATTCCTTTCTCTGGTGAGCTGGTATCCGGCCTTTTACATTCAAGGCAGAAACCAAATCTATGTAATGAAATATTATGCGTAACGGTTCAGCCTGCATCTTTTCGCCCGCTGAGCGGAGAATGGCAGTAAACGAAGATTGTATTATAGCCTCAGGCAGAAAACCGCTTATGGAAACACAGTCTCAATGCACTCTTTCTACAGGTCCTTATAAAGCCAAACTGTTACTATTATACTGCATTTTGTATGCATAAATCAAGGACCGTTTCCGTTCCTCCGCATAGAAAATTCTGCAAAGACTGAGTCCATAACATCTGCCACAAATTCGTCCAGACTGTATTTTAGCCTTATCCAATTCCCATTCTGAAAATAAGGACCGCCAGAACACCAAGGAGGAAAAATGCCGCAAGTGCAATTTTTATCCAGTTTTCATGACCGCCTGTGCGGCCTGCGCCCGGATCTGCCAGTATTCCCCAGGGGGAATATCTTTCCGCTCCTAATAAGCAGGAAGAATTTTCTATTGTCCCCGAGCTGTTCAAAAATAATTCCCAGTCTCTTTGCAAAACATTACATCCAAAAGCAAGATCTTTTTCCGAACTTACGTTTTGCAAGGCTCGGAAAAAGCCGGATTCCTGGGAGTAAGCGGCAAATTTCTGATAAATGGGATCTCTTTGCTTTTCACAAAACTGCCGGTACGCATAGTCCTGCCCGATCTGAACCACCTTTTGGGGATTTTTCATTTTCATGTATACAGAAAGAATATAGTAATAAACATCCGTTCCCCCTCTCTGACTCAGATAATGGTCTGCCATTTTTCCAATAGCTTTCTGCAGACTAAGGACAAGGGAATTGGCCTGACCGCTCTCCCCGGCAAATACCTGGCCCTTGATGGTCATAATTGCTGCCAGCAGCCCTGCAACTTCCTCATTTCTAGCGCTGATATTCAGGTTTTGGAATAAATTTCCCTGTCCGCTTACATGTGCAGCAAACTGATTTGCCCTCTCCAGTTCTTTGGCAGAACAAAAAAGCCCGCTTGTTCTGTGAAACGTATTCCCGACAATCCCTTTCCTGGCGTGATAAATGACCTCTTTTCTCTGTCTTATTTGTTCTTTCCAGAAATTTTGCTGCCTGTCATAGACCTGCCGGAACCGGATATTCTGCTTCCTGGAAGACTGATAAATCATACCCTCCCCGGAAAGCGGCGAAGGTGACACTGACGGCATCCCGCGGTCTGACTGCCGGGCATATGCAAATGGCTTTGTATGAATATCCCCTCCTTTAATAGATGAAGCGACCACAGAATCGGAATGCCTGACATCTCCATATCTTCCCGGAGCAGCCTGAACAAAGAGACGATGTGCGGCCTGCGGCGACAACGATTTCCCGGCTGTCTGCCGGTATAAGCTTAAACGTACGGCGTCTACCGCATCGGTTTCTCCGTTTTTTTCCAGCAGATGCATCAGAAATTCCAGATTCTGATTCATGACAGAACTAAGTTTTTCGGCAAGCAAATCATCCAGCCGCCGAAGCTGCAAAGCCAGGTTATCTCCTTCTGCATATTTAAGGGCAGCTTCCAAAAGTTCAAGATACAATTTTGAAAGTTCCTGGAGCTGATCGGACAGAGAATCATCATACTGTGGCTGCCACGCCAAAAATGCCTCCCAGTCTTCTCCGGCCATTTCCAGTATCCACGTAAGAATTTCCTCCATGGCCCTGACTCCGTCTGTGCGAGGACGCAGGTGTACATCTGAAAGCTGTGCCATATCTTTTGACTGACATTGATTTTGTTCTTCAGCATTATCGGATTGCATTTTTTCTCTCTGATCTGTAATCTTCTGCGAGGCCTCTCGAAACAGCACTTCACTGGCCTTTATTTCTGCCTGTTGCCTGGCAAGCAAAAGTTCCTTCTTGGCATCAACCGCCAGCTCTGAAGACGTACCGGAAGCTTTTATTTTTGACATATCTTTTCCCCTCTTATTGTGGCGCTATATCATTGCCGTATATTCATCGCTGCAATATGTTTCTGCTAAGAAATATCGACATAATTACAGAAACTCTAATAGCGGAACTTAGCTGGCACGTGTCCTTTTTATCCAAAAAGTGGACCTGGAAAAAGATTTATTTTATTTTCTGCAGCAAAAATACAAAAAGCACAGAAAATAACCCTGATACTGCTGTTCCGGATTTTTCTGCTCTTTCTGACAGTCTCTCATCTCATCATCCCGGTCAATACTATGCTTGCTGCAATCCCTGCACCAGTTGCCAGTAATGCTCCGGGAAGCGTCCATCTGGTCTTTCTGATTCCGGCCGTCATAAAATAAACGCTCATCGTGTAAAACACAGTTTCCGTACATCCCATCATGATGGAAACCATGGTTCCCACAAGAGAATCTGGTCCATATTCTTTAAAAATATCCAAAATCAGGCCTGTGGCTGCCGAACTGGATACCACTCGTACCAAAATCACCGGCACCAGGGGAACTGGGATGTGAAGCCAGCCGGCCGGAGTCTTCAGTACTTCTGCCACCGCTTCCAAAAACCCTGAAGCCCTTAAAATCCCCACCGCCGCCATAAGACCTATGAGCGTCGGCAAAATCCCGGCCACTGTTTTCATTCCCTCCACTGCCCCCTTTAAAAAGTCATCAAATACAGGACGCCCGGATAAAAGTCCGAATCCCACAATATAAAAAATAACCAAAGGAACCATAAATTCTGACAAAAAAATCAAAACATCCATGAGATCCTGCTCCATCTTTCTTCAGAATATTGTATTCTTCTAAAAAAATAGATATACTATAAAAATCGTAACGGACGCCGGCACACGCCCCGTCACGAAGCGATTTTAAAAAGCCATATGTAGCACTTCCAGGGATATCTGAACTGTTGCCAAAAATCAAAATCAGGAGGTTTCCATCATGAATATTTTATTTTTAGAATATCCGTCCTGTTCCACATGCAAAAAGGCCAAAGCCTGGCTGGACGTCCACAAGTTAAACTACACATCCCGCCATATTAAGGAACAAAACCCAACAAAAGATGAACTCACCCTATGGTACAAAAAAAGTGGACTCCCACTAAAAAATTTTTTTAACACAAGCGGTCAGCTGTACAAGTCTATGGCCTTAAAAGATAAGCTTCCATCCATGAGCGAAGATAAAATTCTTTCGCTTCTCTCTACTGATGGAATGCTCGTAAAACGTCCGATCATAGTAACAGACACATTCGTACTTACCGGCTTTAAAGAAAGCGAGTGGGAGGAAAAGCTGGTATAACTCACTTTAAATGCTGTTCTGTTTCGATGGAAATGCTTTTTCGAGAGTGTAAAGGAAAAAGCGGAGGCGTAATGAGACTACTCCAAGCATTTTTCCTTTGTGCATTGAGAAAACAAACCAGCGAAATATATGGTTATTTGAGGCGGATTATATTAGAGCGTGCCTGAAAATTGCTTTTTGGCAGCTGTGCGTTCCACTTCGTGGGAGATTTGGCCCAAATGAACGCGGCGTAGTGGGCTACGTTAAGTGAATTTGGGACAAATATACCGCAAAGTGGGGCGTGCTGATGACGGGAATGAATTTTCAGACACACTCTAGGTTAAGGAATATGGCTTTTTCTTTTATTTTCCCTGTATAACAACCAAAAAAGTACCCCGGCCAAAAAGAAAACAAGAAAAAAACCCGCCCCAAAAACTACCACTGTCAAGTGCTTTTCCATCCAATGCAACGCCTTCTGGAAGAAGTCTTCTTCCTGTGGCGGCTCGTAGGCATCATTTTCTGCCTCATAAATATGCACCTGCTTTTCCTCTCCCCGCTCTTTTTGAGTCTCTTTTTCCTCTATCACAACAGCGATTTCTTCATAAATTCCCACATATCTCCTTCCTTGAATTTCTGGTGTCTGCACCTGCCCCCCATACTTAACCTCCACATTTCTCATTCGCTTCACTCCGGAAGCTATGGCATTTCTGTACAAAGTCCCATCCTGTTCATAGCATTCTCCATCCCACTCCACAGCCTCTACTTTGTAACAATCCTCTGGAAGTTTAAGGTATTTCAAAAGTTCTCTCCCATACAGCACCAAATCCGAACCGGCAGGAATCTCTGTTTCTCCCAGAAGGAATCCATCTGAATCATATCCGGACACCATTACAGAAAAAGAAAATTCATCATCCCAAAAACTATCCTTTTCCGCCACCTCCAGCTTTGGAAGCTCTCTTTCATATTCCCTTCCAGTGGCGTCATCTATCAAAGCAACAACTGCTTTTTCCGGAGGTTCCTGGCGCCCCTCCAGCACATAGGGCACAACGGCGGACGCATATGTTTTTGTCCCCTCCTTTACTGCCGGCTGAATTTTGGTGGAAACCAGGCGGTATTCCTTTCCGTCCCGTTCCAAACGTTCCTCAGGTAGAAATATTTCCCCGCCATCTGTAAACACAGGACTTTCATATTCCAACGTTTCCACTTCCGCTTTCGTTTCTGTTTTCGTCTCTGTCCCTGCTTCCGTTTCTATTCCTGCCTCCGTCTCTGTCCCTGCTTCCGTCTCTGTCCCCTGTGCCCTGACCGGAAGACTGGAGCCAGGCCCCCCGACACAAAAAAGTGTCAGGGCCAGAACTCCTAAAAAATACTTTAAACTACATTTTCTCTCATTCATCGCGTCTCTTCCCCCTCATTACTATGGCTAAAAATGCCAATGCAAAAAAAGAAATGGCCAATACATACAGCCAGGGAGTTCCTTCGTCACCAGTCCTTGGTATCTGTTTTCGGAAGCGCCGGGAAGCGTCCACATAGACCGCTGCCCGTCCTTCCACATCCGGCTGGTATCTTGCTGTAACTTTTCCCAGCTTTCTTTCTGATTGCTGAGGTTCTTCCGGTACTTCAGGCTTATCTGGTATATCAGGTCCCTCCGGTTCATCCGGTTTGTCCGGTTCATCCGGCCCGTCTGGCTTATCCGGCTTGTCTGGCTTATCCGGCTTGTCTGGCTCGTCTGGGGGCTCAGGCTCCTCTCTTTCATCCTGCATGATAACCCGGTCTACGCTTCCGTCCATGGAAACAGTAAAGGTAGCTTCTTCTGCTGTCAAATACCCCTCCGGCGCTGTTTCCTCAATGAGTACATATGTCTCTCCTGCTGTCAGCTTTCCTTTTATAACATGCGGAATCGTTTCGGAAATCCACTGGTCTACAATCGTTCCCTCTTTAGTTTTCAAAACCATCCTGGCCCCGGGAAGCTCTTTTCCCGTCGCCATGTCTCTCTTCTTTATTTCCACACAGGTTGGCTTGTCCTCCATTTTTATTTTTTCTGAACAGCCGTTTTCACTGAGTGTAAATATAATTTCCTCTGCATATGCGAATCCCTCTGCCGCCATGATCTCCTCCAGAATATATGTTTTTCCTGGTTCCAAAAGCCCGATAATCTCATGTTCTGAGCCGTCAGAAGTCCATTGTGTCAGAACTTTTCCGTCTGGAGTCCTGATTGTAAGAACAGCCCCGGGAAGTTCTCTTTCCGTAGCGAAATCCGTTTTTCTGATTCGTACCTCCTTTTCCCGATCCGCCAGATCTACGGTCTCCACCTGTCCTTCTGTTCCGGTAAGAATTGATGTTCTTCCTGTCAGCAGACGACTTTCGTCATCGAACACTACGGTCTCTTCCAGATAATAAGTTCTTCCAGGAGAAAAGCACAGTTCCCCTTTTTCGTTTTCATCATTGGACACCTGGTATAAAATATTCCCATCGGCGACTGTCCAGCTGGCAAAAATCTGCCCGTCCTCATTTCTAAACGCATATTCTGTTCTTATCGGCATACGTCCACGAAGGGGTTCTTTCCCCTGATCCTTTTGGAATACACGGAATGTTTCTGTTCCTGTCAACAAGTTTTCTCCGTCTGAAAATGTGAGGGTTTCCCGGATCGTCACGACCTCTCCTTCCGATACATCTGATAAATTGCTGTACCCTGTCTCCTTTCCATCTTTCCACAGACTGTATGAGGTCCTTAAGGCCCTGCGTCCCATGACTGAAACAGACGCAATCCGATCTTTCATATTTTGATATGTAATTTGTATTTTTTTGAAATTTTCAGTTATTCCTACAATCCTTCTTCCATCCTCAGATACCGTAAACAACACCGGAGGTGAAATGGAAAAGCCCGATGGAGCCTCTTCTTCTACCAGTGCATACGTCTGGTTTCCGGACAGTTTTCCTGTTACCAAATGCGGGGTATTGCCGGAAATCCACGTTTCTATGGGAGGCCCATCCAATACGTACGCCCCCTGCTCTACCCTGGTCCCATAGATGGCCAGACTGGCTCCGGAAACAAAATGGCCCGTTTGGAAATTACTCTTTGAAAACTGTAAATTGGTTTCTTCATTCTCCACCTGTAAATGATGAAAAATTGTAGCCTGATTGCCGTTCTCAAATCGGAAATTCCATACAGTTAAATTCCTTCTGTATCCATTGGGGGCCTGTACTTCCCTGACCTCATATTCATAAGGGCGAATTTTTCCAGATGCATCCCTGACGCCTGCCGGAAGTTCCGGCGATATGGCCACACCTTCCTCGTTGGTCTCCATATATATCACCGCCCCCGTCTCTTTATTCTTCACTTCAAACCAGGCCCCTGGAAGTTTTTTCCCATACCACTGTGCGTCCTGCTTTTCAATTACAAGCCGCCCCTGTGCCGGATGATTCACAGCACAAATCACAGGCGCCATGGCGCCATGAAATTTAATCAGCTGCACTTCCATAGTCACACAATAATCGGGTGCTCTTTTTTCTGCCAGATAGCAGATTCCCTCTGAAACGGGCGGCAGCTTGTGAAGACGCTGGTCGCCTGGCCCATACCCTTTGGGAATGCTTCCTTCCGCCAAATCATCCGGTGTGTAAACTCCATCCGTTCCAGAAATCCAGCGATCAATCAGATATTCCTCCTGTCTTGTAAAACAGCCATTTTCATCAGCCCGGTACAGTTCCAGTTCTGCTCCGGAGATCTGGTTTCCGTTTTCGTCAGTCTTATCCACATACACATTCTGAGGACGATTTTCCATGGAATACCGTTTTACAGATTTATCTTGTTCCACTTTGATTAACATCGGCTCCGCCGTTTGATATCCTTCCGGTGCTTTTGTCTCCACAAGAATATAATTTCCTTCCGGAATCCTGTCTATCCGGTGGATCCCGCCTTCCGTATCATAACTCACCATATCCGTGGCAACCTCCCAGCCCCCTTCTTTATAACGAAATTGAAATTCGTATGTCGTCTCCAGTTTTCCCGACTCATCTGTTTTTCCCCGTCCGTCTGCGCTGGCCGCCGTTACCCTCATCCGGCTTTTATCCTCCATCATCCATACTTGGGTTATGGTTTCTCCATTCCCTGTAGAATGACTTTTCAAAAGCCTGGCGCCTGCTTTTTTATCCTTATCCCCCGGTGAAGTCTTCCATGAAAATTCCTTAAATGTACCGCCGTACTCCGAAAACATTTCTTTATATGCCTCAGAAACCGCATACTCATAATCCGAAAAATCTTTGGAAACCCAGGTGTCCACAGGATTCCCGCTCTCATATTTATACTGTCCGTCCTCTTTCACCGCCACTCCATTTCCGTCCACAACGGCCGGATACAGGGTAAGCTCTGCTTCATATGGATGTGTCAATGGCCCTTTATTCCCTTCCGTGTCCTTTTCGTATTTAAAAATTTCCAGCTTGGTATGATCATTTTTCAGCACAAAACTCTGAAGCTCTGATGTGGGTTTTACTGTAATTTCCATACGTTCCGGAACGTACCCTCTAGGTGTGTCCAATTCCTCCAGTATATAATCACCGGCGGGAATCCCCTCAAAATATTCAGGGGTCTTGTCTGTTATCCACACGGCCTGCACTTTAACAGGGCTGTTATCCACAGGATTTTCTATGTTCCAACAAGCAGGTGTTTCCTCGGCTTTGCACATATAATATCCTTTGGGATATTTTGCATAGTCAGAAGTATATATTCGATTCGCCCGGTACAATGCCAGCTTCACTCCCTCAATGGCACCGTTGGTATAAGCCCCCTTCCCTTCTGTCTTCCACTGCGGCTCTGCTCCCGGTTCATTTTCCCTTACTGATATACGATGTGTATCTGCAGCATCCACTTTAAGAATTTCTACCTTAATTTTTTCATCGACCATGGAAACTCTCTGGATCCCTTTCTTTTCCTCCACACAGACAGCCACCGGCAGGGCCTTTACGTACCCCTGCGGAGCTTCGAGCTCTTCCATAATGTATGTTCCCGGAACCACGCGTCGTAAAAAATCCTCCTGTCCCCAGGTCATCTCTCCATTGGAGGGGTCCTGAGGCGCTTTTTCTCCCGATACCCAGACGTTAGGTATTATCCATGCCTCTCCGCTCCTGTGCTCCACTGGTACTCTGTCAGAATACAGCTTCTCATGGTTTAAAATCATATATGCTGCTTTGTTATAAGATTCCAAAAGATCATTGAGGACATACCCCAGATAGTCTCCATCTCTGTCATACACCTCCTCTCCCTTTTTATAGGCTTTTCCATTTCCGGTATAATATCGAACCATGCCAAAAATGTCATATACTGGCTTTAGTATTTTTTTAAATTTCCCCGAAACTGGATCCCAGGTTCCTGTAATGTAAGCTTCCTTTGTCCCTGCATTAACTTCCCCCGGTCTCCCGGTCAGGATCTTCTCTCTTTTTATGACATTTCCATATTGATCTTTAAGTATTTTTACCGGCCAGACATAAAAGTGCCCCTCCTCCTGCCCAAGAGGCCCTCTCCCGGATTTTTCCACATATGCCAGCCCTGTATATCCGTCCACTTGGGCATCCCGACACAAATCTTCATCCAGATGATAAATTACCGTATTCTCATCCAGCCGGGTAAAGGCCCCTGTCCTCTCATCATAGACTGCTTTGGCGAGATCTCCCCCCGCCAGTTCCAGGGCGGGACGTCCGCCCTTTATGGCATAAACAGAGTCTGTATCAAAGGTAATTTTTTTCCTCTCTCCGTTTTTTCCATATCCAAAAAGGGTTCCGTCTTCATCTTTATACAGTACTTTCATTCCTCTAAGGTCGTAAAACAGCACAGAGGTATCCTCTCGTTCCTCTTCCTTAACCTTCCATTCCTCATCCTCTTTGCAGAATTTTACCGTTTTCCCGGCATACCCTTCTTTCACAATGGCATCCAGTACCGTTCCGTTTCGATCCCGGATAATTTCCAGGCCTTCCAGTGCATAGTCTTCACGATCACCAGAGGGACGCACTTCTATGGCTTCGTAAAGAGCCATTTGAGCTCCGGCCACATACCGGTTTTCATGGTCTGCCGTTTCCAGCTCTCTCATTACGTATCCGTATCCCTGAAAAACTCCGTTTTCATATACGATTTCAACCGGCTCCCCAGCCGCCTTTCGCCCTTCCAGATATTCCAGAGTTCCTTTCTTCCAGCCAAAACCCAGATATGTTCCAAGGCTATTGTAACCCAGTTCCAGATTCTCCAGTCCATACATCGTCCGGAGGGCAGAAAGACTTCCCTCCACTCGCCCTGACACCTTCATGCCTCCATAGGAAACACCCGTTTTTATCTTCGAAACTTCTAGGCTGGTTGCTGTGTCATTCACGTAAATCCTGGCAGTTTCCAGCCTATCCTCCGGTTTGTTTCCATCCGGCTTTTGTTTATATGTATAGAGAACAGCTGCCGCCTTCTCCGGTTTTCCGTCCGGATAATAAGAAACAGAATCACTGTATACCTCCACAGGAATCGGATTGCTCCTCACATATCCGGCAGGCGGCTTAAGCTCCGCCAGAACATAAACGCCTGCTTTTAAAGGCTGCGGTGTCTCTGCATATCCTGCTACCTGATACACCCCATGTTCTCTATCATAAATCGTAGTAAGCCCCAAGCGCTTTCCTTTCTCAATTCCGGTTCCATTATAAAAAACAATTATGTCTTCTTCCCTGCATATGGGAATTCCTGCCGGAACCGTTCCATAAAAAGCAGATCCGGCAGTTTGGAACCCGCCCCATGCCCGGACAAACGGCGTAATGTTTTTTGCACCCATGGCCTCCAAAAACTGTCTGCTCCCGGCTATAACTGTGTCCTTTTCATACCTTTTTACAGATCCGTCCCCATCCTTTTCCTCATTTCGTTCTGCCACATAAAAAGCAAAAACAGCGTCCTCATGGAGTATTGGTTCTCCGGTCTCTGCATCCAGCTTTTCCAAACGGATCTTTGCCCGGTAAAGCCGATTTAAAAATGTCTGACTCGCAAAGCCTTCCATCTCCTCTGCCTTTTCCGGTTCCATCACAGTCCATGGTACCAGCATGGGAGCATACCTTCCGTCATAGGCAGTTTTTATCCCGGTCATTGCGAATACCCCGTCTTTCAGATACAGACCCTTTCCGTTTTCCTCCCCGCTCTCTCCTCCTTCAAATAATACCTGGTTTTCTATGGAGCCCCGCTCACTGATGGAATTATAGTGATAGTAAGCAGAAACCGCCGGATTCCTATAAGGCGTCAGATAAATCTTTGCTTTATCCGGCGACAGGCCATATGGAAATACTTCAAAATCTCCGTCACAATTATGACAGCTAATCACATATTCCCGTTCTGGTTCTGTATGATTTTCATTCCATTCTTCATTAAAACGAATAAAATATTTTTCCGCCAGGCGGACTGGAGTGTCTGATTTCTGATATCTGTATGCCTTTGCATACGCCTCTGGATGTATGGTTTCTACCTCTTTTTCATAGACAGATGGCAGAGAAATCTCTTTTGGGGTATCTATCTCATAGTGTCTGTTTTCATAATCCATCCACTGAGCTTTGAAGGGCTGCTGCTCCGCCAGCACATAGTCCCCATACGGCAGATACGGGGAGATTCCGTAGAAATACTCCGCTTTTTCTCCATTTCGCTTTACGCGGCCTGCGGCCAGCGTCGTCATATCTTTATCGATGCCGCCTCCTTTTTCTGTATCCCAGGAAATGGCGTAAAGAGAGTCCAGATCATAGAGAAAAAACGGTTTTAGATATTTTTCCGCTTCCAGAATTGCCGCATATAAAGCTTTATCATACCGTTCATCCGTATATGCCGCCGATTCTTCCGTCCCCATGTGCTCTTTCAGATACCAGGTAACTGCAAATTGACGCACCGCGTCCGAACGTTTGGCATTTTCTCTCGCTTCGTCGGAACTGTTTTCTGTATTTTCTATTCCTGTATACAGACCCCGTGTAAATGGTTTAAAGGAGGAATTTAAAAGTTCCGATTCCCTTTTCCATTTATCTGTATTGGCCACCTGTATTCCTTGAAAAAACTTTTCATAATTGTAAAGCTCTATATCTGACTTTCCCTCTGCCCCATTTTCTATTTTCGCAGGCATCGTCTCAAGAATTCTTCTTTTCGTCTCCTTCGTATACAGCTTTTGAACCAGCTCAGGGAAGTTCTGATGATATAACTCTGCATCCACCTGCTGTCCGTCCTTATCCATCCACACTATGGTCCCGTCCTCCCCGCAGAACAGACGTTCAAGGTTGGATTTTAAATAAAGTTTAAACCGGAAATTTCCAATGGCTTCCCCCTCTACAACATCCTTAAGCACCTTAATTTTTTGTTTAATCGGCCGTTCCAGAACCTGAACCGGCGTATTTTGGGAGCCGCCATCTTCACTTACCTTATTATGTCCCCGGTAAATCAGCTGTTTTGTGGCAATATAGGTATCAGAGGCATCGTCTTTGACATTCACAGACGTATAAAAAGAAGCGCCGCCAAACCGCATCAGATATTCTGCATATCCGATGACATCGCCTGCCTGATATCCATATACATTTCCGTTTCCCAGCTGCTTCATATCCTCTTTTGACAGTACCACCTGCTTTTCAGGCAGTTTTGCCATAAACGAAAGTGAAAGGCTTCCATTTTCATCAGTAAATTTCTTTCCATAGCTGTCTGTTCCCTTTGTCTTTACCAGGATTTTGTAATTCCCTGTACTGACATCATACGTCACTTCCGTAAGCGGTACATCCGTCTCTGTAAATTCCATTTCCGTTGTAATTTCCATTTTATCTTCCGTCCTGGTCAGAGGTACTCTGTATCCATGGCCCTTATCTCCCTCCAGATAATCTACAATTTCTTCCCCTTTGGAGTGATATACCATGACTTGATGGTTAATCTTTTGAATCTTCCCGTCCGAAGTCATCATGACCGCCGGGGTCAGCGTTACATCAATGTAATACCTCTTTTCCCCCTGGCTTCCCATGTAATACTGCCGTTCCACAAAATACTGGTATTCGCCGGACGGTGTATATTCCTGATATTCCCAGCGAAGAGTTTTAGGGTTTTCCAGTACCGAATATACCCTATCCACCTCTGGTTTTCCATTCCTCATTTCCATAGTGAAAAACCTACGGCTTCCCCTTATGGACGCACCGGCATATAAAACCACTGTATAGGCATCTCCTTCTTTCTTCACCGCGTCAATTCCGCCAAAACTCCACTGTGGATTGTTCCGATACCAAGTGAAAATTTCCGTTATCACATCATTAACCGAGATATCCGTCCCCATATTTTTAAGAGAAAGCTGTACAACTGCCGCTCCATACACGGTTTTTGCTGCCGCCGTACCCGGAGCCGCCGTCATCCCATACAGATCCGGCTGTCCCTTTTTCACACCGCGGCTGTAAACCGGAGTATCCTCAGAAGAGCAAACGCCTTTCCAGTTAACAGGAATTTCATAACCATTTTCTTTTAAAATCCGTTCCACCTCCGCCTTTATGTATAGAAATGCGGCGTCGGCCTCCTCCGACAAATCATGGTCCTTAATCTTTTCCTGAAGTATCGGCTTATCTGGTTCCAGTTCCAGACGTTCTAATTTCATAAGTGCACTTTTAGGAACCTGCTCCACCTTCAATATTTGCCATTCCACACGGCTTAAGGGAATTTGCCCCATAAGATTTCCCTTTTCGTCATATTCCGGCTCATACCTCACATTGCTTCTGTCACTTTCCGCCTGCTGCCAGACCTGATTTCCGTTTTCATCTTTTACCGGTACCTCCACTGTTCCCGTCACGTGGGGACCAGTTACCTCCCTCTCTCCGGAATCCACACGATAGAATTCTGTACCCTTTGGCAGTCCTGATACAATAATCTCATATCCATCCGTTCCCAAAACGGAATTTACCGTTTCTGAAGATGTAATAGAAAAGGGAAACTGGTCGTATCCGGTACCGGCGCCATTCTCTCCTTCCATGGAGGCCGAAATTTCCGGAAGAGAAACCACAGCGGTTCCGCTTGCCGAACCAATGTGCGGCGGTGTTTCAAACCCAGCTCCCGCGTTGGTCCATTCCCGGAAAATTCCATTTACAGAAAGCTCATATCCTTCGCTTCTGGATAATTCTTTTATGTAATAATTTCCAAGAAGCAGAGGACGCCCAATCCAGTAATTTCCATTCTCCTTCTGGTTTTTTTCATACAGGTTTTCCGGCCCGGTCCAGTCTATATCCGTTCGTTTTACCGGACCGCCGGCCTCATAACTGTACGTCATTCCCGGCGCCCTTGTATATACCAGAAAATCGGCATTCCCGTTTTTGTCTGTCACCGCCGTAGCTGCCAGATCATTTTTACGGTAAACAACACCTGTATTGGTCAGACTCCCATCTCGTGTCAGCTCCGCATCGGGATGCACAATATCCTCCGCCGCAAATAGACCATAAACAGCCCCCTCCAGGGTCCCGTCTCCCTCTGTGTCCCCATAGGAGGAATATTTATCTCCTTCCTTTTTATACAGGTCCAGATCTCTTTTGTTCATATGGAGCCTTCCTTCTGTTCTGTGATCACGGACTTCCCAGAAATCAATATCACCCTCCACATTTCTGTTGTGTGAGAAAAGATCTGATTTCCTGGTCTCCAAATGTCGAATTCCGTCCGCTTTTGCCATGTCCAGATAAGAATTAAAATCTCCTCCTCCGCTTTCTTCCCAGTCGCTGTCATCATTGTCTTCTCCGGAAGCCTCCGTCCCCTTCAGAGAGAATATCTGCACAAGTCTTTCCCATGGGAAGGACGCATTTGCGTCTGTGGCTACAGCTTTGGCATCTGCACTTACAGTTTCGGAGTCTGTAATAGCGCCATTCGAGTCTGCGCCTGCGGCTCCAGAATCTGTGGTAACGGCATTGGACCCCGTGATAACAGCCCTGGAATCTGCAATCACGCCACTGATATCCGCGACAACAGCATTAGAATCTGTGACAATGGCATTGAGTGTTACGAAACCCGTATCGAAACCTGCAACCGGGACCGGAAATACAGCCGCCGTCCGCTCTGTAAAAAGGGATGCTGCCTGAATAGGCCATCCTGCACCTTCCACAGTTTCCTCCTTCCTCTTATCCTCGCTGTTGTGTGCTCCCATGATATCCTCATTTCCGGAATACCAGACATTTTCTAGAATATCCCGGCTGCTTCCTTCTGCTGCAATGGACTTTGCCCCCGCTTCCGACGATGTGGTTGTTACCATCTCAATGGGTAGATCATCTGAATGAAGATCATGGAGAATATATCCTGCTCTGGCCTGAATTTCTTTCCACGTATATGTAAATCTCAATCCGGTAAACCTCTCGTAGGTCTCTTCACAGTCTGCCTTGCACCC
Source organism: uncultured Lachnospiraceae bacterium (assembly GCA_910585355.1). Lineage (GTDB taxonomy): Bacteria > Bacillota > Clostridia > Lachnospirales > Lachnospiraceae > CANRXD01. Next base: position 44,123 of record CAJUDN010000007.1, on the reverse strand, counting down.
GGAGCTTTCAAATGCATTTTCTCCTGAAGTTTCCAAATCCATATCTTCTTCTGCTGCCTCCCTGTCTTCAGAATCAGCATCCTCCGGGCCCCCGCTTTCCAGTATGCGGCTTACCTCTTCATACGCGTCCCCATCCTGCATCCAGTGAAAATGCGTTCCTCCTCCGGCTGCTGCCTCCTGCTCACATGCTTCCACCAGATCTATCCACGCCTGAGCTGCCGCCCGGTTCTTGTCTTTTGTCTGCTCTATGCTGGCCTCATCGATCTCCACTTCCTCATCAGACTCCCCGTCTCCTTCGGCCTCCGGCATCTGGGCCCACTGAGGCATCCCATGACCGTCACAATATGTCTTGGAGTATTCATATCTTCTGGTATCCGTATGAGTAATCATTCCATTTTCATCCGTGGTGCCTTCCGAAAATATCTGAAATCCTTCCCATGGTGGAAAACTTATTTTCTCCCTGGAAAGTCCGGCATCAGTTTCATCTTCTCCCAGAAGCGCCTGATCCTCAAACCGTTCATAAAGATAAAACTGGCTTCCTTTAAGCGGCATTCCTGTTTCATCATCCAGCTTCTTAAGCTTCACATTATAGTGGGATTCAAAGATCTCCTCATGCCTGTAAACGCAAAAAGTAAGCTCAGGGTCGTTGCTTCCGTATCCCGGCGGCGGCGGGCCGTCCCCTGTTCCGTCCTGACTGATAACCAGATAAAAAAACATGTCCGATGGGACAATCCGGATATCCGCCTTATAAAGCCTCTGGTGGTCCGGCGCGTTGATGCACGCCTTAAAATCCATCCATTGGTGGAGATAGTCGTCATTCCAGCTTCCTTCCGTATACCAGCCGGAGTTTCCACGCATGGTAATCTTATACCGTACCATGGTTTTATTATATTTTTCCTCTTCCGACATGGTACTGCCCACCGCATTTTCATTGGCCGCCGCCGAACCATTGTTATGTATTTTTATAGAATCACCGCTCCAGGTAATTTCATAAAGGTTTTCGCCCATGGCGGACTTCGCAATATTTTTGTCCTGGGACGCATCCAGCCAACCCACATTTCCTCCGGTGGATCCATTATCCCAGACGCTCTGGGGTTCAATCTTCGCGATATCCCGGATAAATTCACTCCCCAGGACAAATTCCGTATCTAAAGCTCCTGGCCCATCGGAGAAGGGCAGTACCGTAAACGATACTGCCTTTTCTTCCGATGTGGCCTCTCTTATGACCTCCGGCGCCTCTTTCCCTGTCCCGGCTCCCTCCGCAGAAGACTGTTCCATAGCGGCAATGGCCCGCGCCTCAATTTCCGGATTATCCGCCACCCAGGCGAACTTTGACGTCCCACTATCCTTGACCTTTTTTACTGTATTGGGCCCTGATAATGTGGAAGCAATCTGCGCGTAAAGCGCCGGATCATATTTCTGTGCCGCCTGCTTTAAGGCCTGCCAGTTGGAGGGATAGGCCCAGAAAAGCCGTTTTGTCTGCGACACTGTAAGCGGAGAAGGCAGGGTATCATATTTATAATTGTCATACCGGTCCACCGTCTTCCATCCTTTTCCCCCATCTATACAATAGAAAGGCGCTGTGGCTTTCTGAGGCCAGATATCCGATGCCTGGGCGGGAATTGTAATCCTGACGGATGACAGAAAAATCACTGCCGCCATTAATCCGGAAATTTTTCTCTTTTCTTTCTTCCATAGCTGTTTCATAAATGTCCTGCTCCTCTCCCTTCCTGTGCTGCATATGCTATATGGTAACAGTCCAGTTTTTTATTCGTTTTCTGCCTTTCCAAGAGTCTGTACCATGCCATTTACTGTCCACGCGCCAGAGGCATCCACGGTATACCCATCCGGTGTTTTTATATCGGCAAACATTTTTCCACTTCCAGGATCCATGTAGTAGCATTTTCCGTCAATCCAGTTCCAGCCCGTGGCCATCCGCCCATCGCGGCCGAAGAAATACCAAAATCCCCGAATCTCATGCCAGCCCGTATACATGCGCCCCAGGCCTCCGTCAGAAACTTCATGGAAATAGTACCATCTGCCGTCTTTTTCATCCTGATACCATCCCGTACGCATAGCGCCATCCGGGCCAAACCAGAACCAGGAAGCGCTCTCCTGCCCCTCTGCGGCATAAGGGTTATAGATATAAGCCCACTCTTTTTTATACGTGTGCCCGCCGTCTGTAAAAATCCATTGGCCCTTTTCGTTCTGCTTCCAGGCGCCGGTCACGCTGCCATACGGCGCTTCTGCCCCCGCGCTGGAAACGGTACCTCCGATGGAGCTCCAGGAGCTATTTCTTCCAGAGCTTCCAGAACCTCCCGAGTTTCCCAAACTGGAGGAATAAATTTTGCTGACCATCTCAAACTTTAACAGCACGTCCACCGTCCGGCTTATATTCCCGGACCTTACTGTAATCTGTGTTTTTTTCTCCGCGGAGCGTGGATACCGGTTCATTGCCTCCTGAATCCATGGAGCATTTGTCACCGGCACCACCAGTCCCTTTTCATCCATAGAAAGCAGGGACGCATCCATCTCCCAGGAAGCCCTGGGCCACTCATCCATTTGAATACCGCGGCCTATTTCACCATCAGGGGCCTTTGGAAACACTTCCGCAGTTATTTTTTGCCCGCCGATTCCCGTCCAGGTCAGAGTCGGTTTTGACGCCTTCCCCGTCTTCATGAGAGTCATATCAAATTCCAGTGTACTCTTATCCATTGTCACAGATTCCGGCAGTATTTTTGTTTCATCTACTGTTTCAAACTCCACTGCCACATCACAAGAAGCGGTTTCTTTATTTCCCAGCTTATCGTCCGCTGTAACCGTAACTTTGGCAAAGCGTTTTCCGTATCCGTCCTGCTTCTCATACGGTTGTTCCTTATGTCTTTCCCTGTCGGCTGTGATGATGTCCTGAATCCATTTTGTCTCCTTTAAAGCGGCCACACTGGCATTCTTATAATCGCTCCCCTTCGCTTTCTCACCATAGCTTCCTGCATCCACCTGTATTACATTTTCATCGTCCACAACCCATTGAACATCCTTTTTATCAAAATAATCAGGATAAAAGGATGCCAAAAGCGTTTGAGGAGCCGTCACAGAAATAGTTTCCTTCGGCTCCTTTCTGTCTCCGGAAAGCGTTCTTGTAATCGTAAAAGAAAGAGCTTTTTTATCCAGAACAGCCCCCTCCGCCGCCACTCTTGTTCTGTCCTTAATTTGAAAGGTCACAGGTATTTTACAATTTGCTGTCAGAGGTTTTCCTTCAAAGCTGGCCGCCGGTCTAGTCTTCGCCGTTACGACTGCCAACCCTCCAAAATTTCCGTTTCCGTAAACAGTATCGGGAATTGCATACTGGTAGCCCTTGGCCGCCTGTTCTTTTTCCTCCTTTTCAATGATGTCCCGGAAAAAATCCGCCTCCATATTCAGTTCTATAGACGCACTTTTCTCCGTATATCCCTCCTCGTCCTCATCGCCGTTTGGTTTTAAAAGAATCAGACCCTTATCATCCACGCTCCAGGAAACACGGCTGTCCGCCACATCATTGTTTTTATCCACAACGGCTTCGAGCTTTACTTCCTGCACCTTGGTTCCTTCCTCCAGTCTGCCGTCAAGATATCTGGCAATCAGTTTTCCTGCCCCGTTTCTCACCTCCGTCACCAGAGACGGAGCTTTCCGGTCGCCGCTTCGCGTCTGGGTTACCCGAAGTGAAAATTCTTCCGGTGCCATACGGATATTGGCAGCCACTTTTTTATAAACCGCTGAAATTTCCGTATCATGATCCGGCATTACAAACCCATAAGAACCGCCTGTTTGATAGGACATATCCGTTCTCTTCCCATTTTGATCCGTATAAGTTGGAACCCCGTCCATCTGGTATTTTTCTTCTAATGTGTTCTTCGGCGCTGTCATTACGGTAACTGTATCACCGGGGGCAACGGCGCCGCGGCGGGATTTATGCAGCTCCTTGCTATATGCCGAATCCCCCTTTGCTGTCAGGGCAGCCACGTCATAATAGCTCTCCACATTGGCCGCCGTATCAATCTGAAGAACGGATATTAAAAATCCCCTTACTGGGCGGCCCACGGGGCTGGGAGCAAAATGATCCGGAGAAAACTCCATTTCCAGAACAGCGTTTTCCGTATCAATGACGTGCAGCATTCCCTCTTCCAGCTCCTCATAAAAATATTTCTCTTTCTCCGGCCTGGTGTTTTGTCCCTGGACCAGCGTAAAGAAATTATCTTTGCTGTGCCAGAAACCGACATGAGCGTCATAAGTAAAGTTATTGTCATCAGGAATTCCGGAACCGCAGATTCCAGCCGCAATTTTCGCCTCTGAATCCGCAAACAAATAAGCTAAATCCGCTCCTGCTTCTGTTCCGTACCGGAAATGGAATCCTGTATCGCGGGTTCCAATGAACGTCCCCTCCCTGGCGGCGCTTCCTAGCCCGGATCTCCCGATTGTGCCCTCGAACCTTGCTGTTTTCATTTTACCGGAGGCATATTTTCCCGAAACTCCCCCGATGGCCTGGGAACCGCTGCCTCCGACCGTCCCCATTACATGGACATTGAAAATATCCGTACCATTCTGGAACCCGGTAATACCGCCCACATAACCGCCTCCCTGAATCCGGGCCGTCAGGCTGTCTCCTGAATTTACTGTACAGTCAGCAATCAGCGCCTCTGCGGCTCTGCCCACAATTCCTCCTGTGAAGGTTTCCTTCCCCTTTCCCGAATCAATAGCCACATGTTCCGCCATACAGTTTTCCACTATGGTGCCTTCAGAAATGCTTCCTGCCACACCCCCGGAATTTCCGGCGGTCCGCAGTGTTCCCGTAACTGTCACATTGCGAATAATACTTCCCTCTGCACTTCCGGCGAGAATTCCCACATTTTCCCCTGCCGTAATCACATGTCCTGGTTTCAGCGTAAGATTTACAATTTCCGCATTCTCGACTCTCCCGAAAAATCCCACCTGATCCCAGTCAGGGCGGTAAAGACGGAAGTTGGAGATGGTTTTGCCTTTTCCGTCAAAATGCCCGTCAAATGCCATGGCTTCTCCCGTCGGAACCTGAGAAATATCACGGGAAAATCCAATGGGAATCCAGTCCATTCCGCCCAAGTCAATATTCTTTGCCAGTTCAAAGTACGCGCCGGAATAATCCCCCGGATAAGTACCTTCCGACGGCCTGATTTCCATTCCTCTGGCCGCCAGCTCAGAAAGACCCATCAAATGTGCTTTTGTTGAAATCTGATACGGTTTCTCTCTGGTCCCGTCTCCCGTCCTTTTGCTCAGAAATCCCATATCTCCAATCCATCCGTCCCACAATGTTCCCGTGTCAGAAGAGCGCATCGACAGCGCTGCAGCGTTCGCCCCCGTAGCCGTAAACCGAAACTTCCCGGATTCATTCCCGGCCAGCCCCCGGACAGGCATTGCGGCAGAAATTCCCACGCAAAGCCCAAGGGCTGTTACCATACGAAAAATTTCATTCCATTTCTTTTTTTCAGTCAGCATATATTTCCCCTTTCTTTTTTGCGGAGGCTGTTGCAAAATGGAAAACTCATTTTTCAACAACCCCTATTTTTTACATCTGCGGCAGGCAATACGCCGGACGGAATCCCATTGCCCCATCGGAAACCTGAACCGGGCGGATACATCCCTGATCCAGATCCACCGCATATTCCCATTCGCCATATACAAACTCATTGCTGCTTTCTTCCATAAACGCAGGGGTGCGGAGCCAATAGCCCTGGCTATACGGACTTTCTCCCCCGGATACATCCCAAAGAATATCACGGTATTTTAATGCTTCCTCCAGCGACAGCAAAAACCAATGATCCATCACAACCTGAACCGGAAGCTCCTTTTTAGAAAGCTCCATGTCCGAAAACTCCATAAACGCCCCTTCCCCTGTCTTTCCAAAGAAAGCAGAGTTTACTCCTGTATTGACGAAAGCCAGATCCTTCCCACTTGCCCTTCCGCTTTCCAAGAGCCACTTTCTGGCATCTGAGGTCTTGTAGTTATTGTTTTTTCCGAATGTAATGATTTTTCTTTTGGAATCTGTGCTGTCAGTATCAGACCGTATGACAGCCTCGCATAAGAATAATGCGTATTTTTGATTATCAGAATGATTCGTGCTATAATCGTCGTCCACACACCGGAACCTGTAGGTTTTTCCGCCGATTTCCCGGCTTTGTATCTCCCCTGTCGTCCAGTATTTCCGTTCCGCCTCCTGCTCTCCTTCTATTCTGTCTTTACATCGGTCGCAGAAAGTATCGCCATCTTTATCCACATGGCCCGGCGGCGCTGTGGACATAATCTGTTCCATTCCGCACAACTCGCAGCTTAATCTCTCCTTTCCTCCCCACAGGCAGCTCTCCTCCTCCAGACTCTCCGTCTTCCATTGATGACTGCAGGTATCCCCTCCGGGCCTACGCTCAAACCCGATACGACAGGTTACATATCTCTTCCCGTCTTTCTCATATTCCAGAATTTTTGTATTGGAGATATTGATGGTTTCCGGAAACACCTGGGCGATTACCAAGGTATCCGGCTCATAATTTTCTCCGGTAACATAAAACTCATGCCGCTCTCTCCCGTAAACGGAGGAGACCGTCTCCATTAGAATTCGCCTGCACTCCCATGCATTGGAAACCGTGTATTCCGCCCCATCTGCCAGCTCGCTGGCATAAGGCCGTACCGTTGCCTGACAGCTTGCAAAGACAACAAAAGAACCTGCTGCCGCAAGCGTTTTCACTATTTTTCTATTCATGAAACCCTCCTGGATTACCCGGCAGAAACTGCCATTGACTGTTTTGTTTAGAGTTGAGAACTCAATTCTGAATGGTCTTATTGTATCATGCACATAGTCCTTCGTCCATGGCTGATTTGTCAAAAACCGACAAGAAAATCTATGCAAAACGCTGAAAATAGCCAAGGCCATACACCAAAGCGCGTCTGAAAATTACTTTCTGTCAGTTATGTCTCACAGTTTGCGGGAGACTCGGCCCAAATGAGGGAGGAGGAGCAGGTTACATTAACTGAAAAAGGGACAAATTTCCCACGAAGTGGAGCGTGCAGATATCTGGAATAAATTTGAGGACGCTTTTTCCTTTGTGCTGTCCCGTTCTTTAATCTCCATAAGTCAGGCGCAGCAATTCTTCCGCTGTTGTGATTCCCTGTTCAATCAAATGAAGTAGATTTTCTTTCAATGAACTCATTTTCTGGACTGTCCTGGCATATTCATAAATTTTCTCCACCGGACATTTTTCTGTAACCATTCTGCGGATCTCCTTATCCATAGCAAGAACTTCATGCACTGCCACCCTTCCCCGGTATCCCGTATGGCTGCATAGATGGCATCCCATCCCCCGCCGGACAAGCCCGATTTTCGGGCCCAAAACTCTCCGTTCCTCCTCACTCGGCTCAACCATCGCGGCGCAGTTGGGACAAATTTTTCTGGCGAGTCTCTGAGCCAGGATCCCACTTAAGCTGTTGGCCGCCATAAAAGGCTCCACACCCATATCCGTCATTCTTACTATGGCGCTGACCGCATCATTTGTATGCAGTGTGGACAGTACCAGATGGCCTGTAATAGCGGCCCGGACGCTGGTCTGCGCTGTTTGACTGTCCCTTGTTTCTCCCACCATAATTACATCCGGATCCTGCCTCAAAGCGGCGCGAAGTCCACGCTCAAAGGTCAGGCCGGCCTGCGGATTTACTTGTATCTGGTTAATCCCATCTATGTATTTCTCTACAGGATCTTCTATGGTAACAATATTAATGGGCTTTTTCACCAGTCTGTCTAAAATCATATAGAGTGTCGTAGTTTTTCCAGAACCTGTGGGCCCTGTGATATACATGATTCCATTGGGATGTTTTAAAATTTCCAGCACCTTGTGATAACTGTCCTCATCCATTCCGAAAGTATCCGCCCGGTCAATGGCAGATCTGGTGTTTAAGAATCGAAGCACCATCTTTTCGCCGTATATAGTTGGAACCGTACTGGTTCTTATATTCATTTCCAGTCCATAAAAAACAGTCTTAAAATGGCCATCCTGAGGAAGGCGCTTCTCTGCGATATCCATGCCGGACAGGATTTTTGCCCTTGCAATCAAGGGCGGATGCAGGTTTTTATCTAATGACGCGTACTCCACTAACTGGCCGTCAATCCTCATGCGGACCACCAGCCGTTTTTCCCTTGGTTCTATATGAATGTCACTGGCATTATTCTTATATCCCCGAACCAGGAAACTGTTCAACAGCTTAACCACCGGTGTCTGATCCCCTTCTACCAGCTCCCCTTCTAGAAATGAATCCATGGGGTCTTCATCCCTGTCCATAGCAGCTGCACTGGCCGCGCTGGCGGCCAATCTGGCTTCAATCTCCGCATAATAATCCTCAATGGCCTTTGTTATCTCCTCTTTAGGAGACAGCACATATTTTACAGGACCGTCCACTGCCAGATTCACCTCCTCCGCCGCATAGAAATTTAACGGATCGTCCACCGCAACCACCAGTGTCTCTTCTTCAAATCCAATGGCAATCAAATTATTTTTCTTTGCAATGGGATAAGGAATCCGCTCCACAGCCTTCTCATCAATGGGCCAGACGGCTGCAGATATCACTTCCATTCCCATCTTCTGTCCAAGGGCGTTTAGCAGCTGCTGTTCTGTAATAAACCCCATCACAATCAGCGCTTCTTCAAAACGACTCCCCTTATGCAATCTCTGCCATGAAACAGCCTTCTCGATCTGCTCCTCTGTAACAAACCCATACTCCTTAAGTATTGCTCCAACCGGAATCTTATTCACAGTCCCTCTCCTCTTTCTTCTGATACCAGAGCACAGGCGAAGCACCTTCTCCGGCCTCTGCATTCCCCTCAATATGGCAGTCCTCATTCAAAGTCATATTTAACACTGAAAAAAGCTCTGTCCTTTCATACAAAATCTCATTTTCATCCTCCAGACGCACCGTCAGGCTTAAGTCGCTTCGCCCCATTACTCTTATTTCCAGCTTAAGTTCTGCGAAATCCATAAATCTATCAGAAAAAACAGGCCTCCCGTGCGTTTCCTCAGTAACCGGAGTCCCTTCTCTGACCATCAGGGTTCTTTCCACATATATCGCATTCCAGTTCTCTTCTCCGGGCGGCTTCTCCTCTTTTCCGTCCCCTATCCATATACGATCCGCAAATCTCATCTCATTGGCCACATACTCAAATATCGCATCGCCCGCCATAAATCCGGCTTCCCTTTTACTGGCCCTGCAAATCATATTTCGGCTTATTGTAAGTACCGGAAGCGCTGCCACAAAAATCATTCCGAAAAGCATAGTGGAAACCATAAGTTCAACCAGAGAAACTCCCCTTTTTCTCATCATTTTTCCTCTCCGATTCCTATGACCTGAATCAAAATCCTCCCCTGGTTTTCTTCGTCGTATACCCGGTATATCCTTCCGGCATCTGACGTTATGTAAATCCCCTCTTCCAATTCCATACGCAATGTCCCATTTACCACATCTTCCTTCCTCGCCATTCTTTCACCAATTTTCTCGTTCGCCTGCGAAAGCATATCCACGCGGACTCTCATACCTGCAGAAAAAGAAATTCCCAAAAGCACCATTTCCACAGACATTAAGAGAATCAACATGGCCACCATAACCTCCATCAGCGTTGAACCTGGTCTTTTCCTCATACTATCTCTCCACAATCCGGTCCCTCCCGTACTCTGAAGGAATCCAGCCCCCGCTTTCCTGTTTAACCAGAGTCATGGACACAGCCCTTTGCTGCCCGTCTAAGACGGCCTCTCCATATAGAATCAGCCTGTCCCCATCCCTTTTGGATGCCACTGTAACCGGAACAGAAAACGCATCACCCCCATCTTCCGGCATAACGGTAATGTTTGTCTCCCTCGGTTCCATACCGCCATCTTTAACGAGAAAATCCGATGCAGCCCCGCCTCTAGAAATTTCCTCTTCCATAAGTCTGACTGCTGTCAATGCTGCATGATATGCCTCATTTTTAGCTATATTCCTCATACCTCTCTGATGCATGGCCGCTGCAGATGTAAACATAGAGGAAGCAAATACCATGAAAACCATCATAATAACCAGAACCTCCAGCATGGCAGAACCTTTTCTCATACCGTTTGTCTCCATCTCCATGACTCCTTTCCTCCTTATTCCTCTTGCCTCTTTTCTCCTTCCCTCCGTCTCTCCCGTCTCTCTTCCCTTTCTCCGATTTCCTGTTTTTTCACTCTCCTGCTTCCGCCCGCAGCATATATATTTCCATTTCATATTTCATCCGTCCCCCGTCACTTGTTTCTCCATTCGAAACAGTAAAACTCTTCATTCTCATAGTCGGCCGCTCTGCCGTTGCATCAATAAAGTTTTCTATGGATTTTCTGCTGCCGGCAGCCTCCCCCGTTACAATACCCACAATGACACCAAAACCACTTTCCCCATAAGGAATCTTAGAAACTTCCATATTACAGGCCATAAGTCCCTCGTCATCCAGCATGGAAATCACCAGGTTTCCCAGTTCTTCTGTGTCCATATCTCTGTAAAAGGAGGAAGCCAGCATCATGACCTTTTCTTTCATCTCCGCTTCCTGATTCTCCAAAAACTCTTTTCGGACAAACAGCTCCTCCATATCCTGTTTTCTTAAGATCTCTTCCTCCCACATAACAGCCAGAGAAAGTCTCCTGTCCATAGCCGGGCGCAGTAAAAGTCCGAAACCCCCCACCGTGAGAATCAGGACAGCCAGAATATAAAGCAAAATTTTTTCCCGCCTGCTGAACTGATAACTCATGGCGTTCCTCCTTTCCAGCTTTTCAAACTCCCTGAAATGCCAAAGCTGTACATACCCACACTTTTATCAAAAACATATCCTGAGTATTCCACGTCACTGAAAATCCCCATTTCTCTCAGTTCCTTTACAAATCCGGCGATCTGATGGTAATTCCCGGCATAACAGGAAAACGACAAAATTCCTTTTTCACTGGAATACTGGAAATTCATACAGGAAATAGTTCCAGCCTGCTCACGGACAGCATCAAAAATTTCCAGATCTGGCTGTGGATTCCCCAAAAGCTCTTCCCCGATCTCTTCCATCTGGGAAATTTCAGCCTCATATTGTCCGATTCTCTTTTCAAGCCTCAGCAAACGCTCATACTCCTCCAGATTTTCTTCCTGTTCTGTATAGAATCGAAGTCTGGAAATCTCTTTTTTCATTTCTCTGTTTCCCAGCGTAACCAATGCCAATGTCAGAAGAAGCGCCGCCAGAACCGCCAAGATAGCAGAGACCATAAATCCAAACATCCCGGTCCTTTCCACCGACTCCACAGCCTTTCGTTTCATAGCCTCTGTAAAATTAAATTTTTTTCGTTTCACAGGCAGCACAGCAGATAAAATTCCTGTCATTCGGTCAAAGGGAATGGATTCCGGCACTTTAATCTCTATATAATCCTTTAATGAAAAGTTTTCTGTCTTTAAATGAACCGATTCCGCAAGCAATGCAAGCTCCGGCTCCTCTTCTTTGAGAAGCCCGAAAAAATATACGGCCTGTACCTCATCAAATTCCCTCTGGTTTTGGGAAAACTGGCTCATGGTAGTGATTCTTCCTAGAAGTTCCCTGATCGCCTTCCCTTCTTTCCGCTCCGCTAAAAGCCTGTTTCTGCTGTGCATAATATAACTTCCGTTTGAGAATAAAATGGAAATGGCATTCTGTCCGCTCAGTACACATAAAATAATCGTTTTCTGGCACAAAAATGGAATATATTCCACCATATGAACCACACAGTCTAAAAGCGCGTCCATGCCCACAATCTGAATTCCGGCACCACGGAATATGCCCGCATACCGCTCCGCCATATCCCGGCGCATTCCCCCGCAGAGAATATCCCGTTTTGCTTCCGGATTTTTCGGGCGGATTTCACTGTAATCGTAAATGGACTCTTTCTTTTTATCATTGGCAAAAAGCTCCGCTCTCGCCGTATACAGAAGCTGTTTATGCTTCATCTTATCCGGAACAGCAATTCCCTTTACCATGATGTGGCTGGAATCCACAATAAGCTCTGCTTTCTCCAGACGGAACCTGCACCCGGCCTTGAATTTCATAATAGCATCCAAGAATGCCTCTTCATTTACTATGATGCCGTTTATAACACATTTTTCGGGAAGCGCTGCAAGATGATGGAAAAGAATCCTTGGTTTCTTCCTGTTCGTACTGTATACAACAGCCTGAATCTCCTCTTTTCCAATATAAATAACCGTCTTCTTTGCCATGCTCCCTCCCTATCCAACATATCCGTACATATTCCACATGGGAATCATGATCCCCAGCAGAATAATACCAATTATCACTCCCATGACAAGGATCATAACGGGTTCAATGAGCCCAATCAGTCTGGTAAGAGCCATATCAGACTCATATTCATAACCATCCGCAGCGCCCTCAAGCATATTATCCAGCTTTCCCGTTTCCTCTCCCACAAAAATTATCGATGCCAGCTTTTTATCCAAACCGTCCACATTCTGTATTGCGCGGCTTAACATTTCACCTCCCTGCACCTGCTTTATCACCTCCGAAAACTGTCTTTCCAAATAACGATTTCCAAGCGCCCTGCCTGCAATTTCAAGGCACAGGAGCATTGGAAGTCCGCTGGCATACAGACTGCTTTGGCTTCTGGAAAATCTTGCCGTATAAATAATTTTCATCTGCTTTCCGATAACGGGAAGAAAAAGCTTCTCCTTATCCCACAGGCAGCGGATTTTTTCGTTGGAAAGCATCGTCTGCCAGACTGCGGCAGGCAGACACAAAAGAACAATCGCAATGTACCATCTTTCTTTTATGAAACTGCTGAATTTTATTAATATTTTAGTAATTAAAGGCAGCTCCATCCCCTCAAACAGTGGTTCTACGGTGGGTATCACCAAAAGAAAAACTATGAGAATGGACGCAATCGCCGCCAGACAGAGAATCTTCGGATACTGAACAGCCGCCTGTATACGGGTTTTCATCCTGTGTTCCTTCTGATAATGCTCCGCTAACTCCGCCACCGTCTGCCCCATTTTTCCGCTGGCCTCCCCCGCCCGGAACATATTTACCATCATTTCCGGAAAAATTCCCATCTCCTCCATAGCATCGCTCACGGGGCAGCCCTGCTTTACTCGTGTTTGAAGATACCCATAAATGGTTCTGAATCGTTTTTCCTCCGCACCCATACAAAGAATCCCCAGAGCCCTGGACACGGTAATGCCGGAGCCCGTCATCACCGCTATCTGCCTGCAGAATTCCGAAAGTTCTATCGGTTTTAACATTTTTTGCGGTCTGTTTATTCCGTCCAACCGCAAACAACGGGTTAAAAATACGCCCTCAGCTCTCAAAACTTCATAGAGAGCCTGCTCACTGACCGCACCTCGCTTTCCTTTCACTGGCCTGGATGCCATATCTCGTCCTTCATACTGATAAAGAGGCATTGACACTCCCCCTTTTAATGAAAAAAGCTCATATACCAGTCAAACAGCTCCTGTGTGCAAAACTGAGCAAGAAAGAGTCCCGCACATAATGCCGGACCAAATGCCATACGGGCATGCTCCCCAAACTTTACTTTCCTGGTACTCAGAAGAAAACAGGCTTCCATTCCTCCAAAGAAAAACCCCAGAAACGTTCCCGCCAAAAGAGCTTTCCACCCCAGATAAAAGCCCATAACCAGGAGAAGCAGCATATCTCCTTCCCCAAAGGCATCTTTCATGAAGAGGCATAGAAGATACATGGGCGCGGAAACGCAGACCGCCCCTATAAACCGCTCTGAAACGGGTATTTCCGGAAACGCCCATGCGGATACCAATGCACATACGCCCAGAGATACAAATAATATATCCGGGATTTCCATGGTCTTAAAATCCGTCCATGCCACAGCAAACAGCAAAATGGAAACCGCGGCTGTTACAATTACTTTCCCCATCCATACCCCTTTCTAAGCGGACATGCCTGCTGACGCAGACATCGCCATGCATGGAAAGCCGGCTGCTCCGTGCCGGCACGCTCCCGCAATCGCCGCCTGTATTCGTAAAAACAGCAACGGCGCGGCACCTGATGCCACGCCGTTGCTATCCTTTAATTCATTTCCACATAGGTTCCCTCAACGACATCAAAAATCCAGATACCGTTTTCATGGTCATTATAAACAACGGCCGTACAGGCGACACCGATGTTTGTGTTTTCAAGGTAGACATAATAATCTTCCACCAGAGTCCCGCTTCCCGGTTCATTGACTCCTTCCCCAACATTTTCTAAAGATGTCAGAGCTCTGATTTCCCTAAGCATATCGTCAGAATTGACATCATCAAGAGTAAGCTCACCGCTGCTAATCACCCGGAGTTCTTCCAGATAAGATTGTACAGCCACATAAATAGCGCGGCACTCCGATAAATGCTCCGTTGCTTTCGCCTTCTTTACATAGCCCGAAAAAATCGGTGTTGCTGCAGCCGCCAGGATTGTCATAATCACAATGACGATCATAAGCTCCACCAACGTAAAGCCTTTTCTTCTGCCCTTCATCTCCTCTTCCTCCCTGAAGACAGAAACCTTCATTCCGTAATAGTTCAGATACCCCCTGAACTGTTACAGCATACGGCCATTAAGAATCGCTTCATGATGGACTGTATGTCCGCGGCCGCCGCATTTTCGTCCAGTCAGCGCAATAAACGTGCAAACCCGCCTGAATGGTTATTTCATTCCTGCCTACGCATATATTATATAAATTGTCGAATCTTGTCAACGTTTCCGAATTCTGATAATAAATCCATTGTAACTTCATATGCCCATTTAAGATCACCTGCGGCAATGAGGCATATGCTTTGGCCCCATTATGATACTGGCTCCCTGTCAATAAACGGAGTGATTGACAGGAGAGTGAACAGTAACGAACCATTCCGTTTTGCGAAGATTTCGGGTAAAAACGTTCGGAGAGCAAGAAGATGCAGGACTGAACTGTAACAGTCTATCTAAGACGGATAACTTTGTTGCAAACTTTCTCCAGAAGTTCTTCCGAGTGGCTCACCGCCACCAATGTGATTTCTCTCTCCTTAATCTCTTTAACTAAAAAATTCCAGAGCTTCCCCTGGGTTACCAAATCAAGCATTGTAGTAATTTCATCGGCCAAAAGAATCCGCGTCCTTTGGCCCAGCGCCCTGGCGATGCAAAACCGCTGAAGCTCCCCGCCGGATACCTCCGCCGGATACCGCTCCTTCCAATCATCCAGAATTCCCAGCTCCTTCTCGATTCTGTTTCTAAGCACATCTGAATCCTTTGGCCAGTCTCCCTCTGCCAGAACCGTCTTTAGCTTTCTTCTTGGATTTACGGAAAGCTCCGGATGCTGCCAGATCATCTGAACCGGCAGGTATCCTTTAAAATCTGCAATGGACTTCCCGTTCAAGAGCACCTGCCCGCTTTCCGGCTTCTCATATCCAGAAAGAATTTTTAACAATGTGGTCTTCCCAAATCCGCTTGGAGCCATAATTCCTACCCGCTCTTTATCCTCTGCCACCAGGTTTACATGGTTAAGTACCTGTTTTCCCCCCTCCGTGTAACGGAAGGAGATATTTTTTGCTTCCAGTCTCATCGCCCATATTCCTTTCGCATGTATTCCAGAATCTCTCCTGTTCCGCAGAGCTGATCTCCCTCAGAGCTCCATTTTCCCGGCATAAAACGGCAGAGCGCCTTTGTGTAGGGGTGCCTCAGGTTCTCTTCGTCCGAAAATGCCGCCGAGTCTGCCTCTTCGATGGCCTGGCCGGCATATAAAACCACTATCCGGTCAGCCGTCATAAGCGCCAGTTCCAGATCATGAGTAATGAGAAGCACTCCGGCGCCCGTTTCCGCCATCTCCCGAAAATGGCTCATAACCCGCCTTGCCGCTTCCATATGAAGGCCGGGCGTCGGCTCATCGGCAATTACAAGCTTTGGTGTCTCCATAACTGCAGTGGAAATTAGTACCCGCCGTATCATTCCCCCGGAAAGCTGAAAGGGATATTGGCCCATAACCTCTTTCCCCAGCCCGTATCCTGCCAGTACCTTTTGGCATTTTTCTATAATGGACGGCGACTTTCCTCCCTTTGTGATCTGGGCTCCCACCTTCATAAGCGGGTCTAAGTAAGAGACGCTTTGGGGCACAAGAACCATTTCATGGCCGCGGATTTTTTTTACCCGCTCCATCGTAAGAGGCGCCCCATCAAATTCCATAGTTCCCTCCATGGATGCATTATATGGAAGAATCCCCATGATGGCGTGAGCCAGCAGACTTTTTCCCGACCCGCTGGACCCCACCACGGCCACAATTTCCCCCTCTCCGATTTTCATATTCAGATCTTTCACGGCATCTATGGTACGTCTTCCGAATCCCCGTCCGTACTGAGTAAAAGAAACAGAAAGATGCTGTACTTTTAAAATTGTATTCATGCTCCTGTTCCCTCCTATTCATGTACGCTTCCCGGGTCAATCATCCTGCAGACCGCCTGTCCCCCACAATGAAACATCAAAACCACCAGTACCAGAAAAAGACCCGGAAACAACGCCAGCCACCATTTTCCCATGGCCAGGTATTTCATGCTTTCCGACAAGATGATTCCTATGGCCGGCTTTTCCGGGGACAGACCAAACCCCAGAAACGTAATACTTGCTTCATGGAGAATGGCATGGGGAAACATGAGAATCAACCCGGTCACAAACTGGGGCGCCAAATTTGGCGCCATATGAAAAAAGGCAATATAAAATCGGCTTTTCCCCAGCTTTTCCGCAATTTTTATATACTGGCTCTCCTTTAACTGAAGAACTTCGCCGCGGATTAGCCTGGCTAAAGATGCCCAGTGGGTAAAGGCGATTCCTGTTGTTACTCCCCAGAACCCTTTTCCGCAGGCAAAGGAAATCAAAATCAGTAACAGCATATGGGGAACTCCCATGACAAGATCAATCATCATGGTCACAATCCTGTCCACAAATCGTCCCATAACCGCCGCTGAAAGTCCAAGAAAAAAGGCAATAACTGCGCTGACTGCCGCCGTCAGAAGGCCAATCCGGATACTCATGGATAAGCCTGCGACCGTTCTTATAAACATATCCCGCCCCATCCAGTCTGTTCCGAAAAGGTATCTGACGCAGGGCTCCATATTTTTTCTGGAAAAGTCTGTTTCAATGGCAGCCTCCCTCCAGAAATATCCAATTACTGTCACTGCCGAAAGAAATACAACAGCGCCAATGAAACACATAGCCGTTATCTGCCGTTTATTCCCCATCATGGTCTGGCCACCCCCTCCCGGATTCTCGGATCCACAACGCCGTAAAGAACATTGGCGGCCAGATTCCCGGAAAACACGATCACCGCCGTTACGACCGTAATTCCAAGAAGCAGCGGCACATCGCTTCCAAGCCCTGCCGTAACAGCCGCCTGTCCCAGGCCCGGATAAGAAAATACCTGCTCCACCAGAACCGATCCTCCAATGATTTCGCTGACTGAGGCAAACTGGAGCGTCATGGCCGGAATTAAAATATTCCGAATTCCGTGCCGGACGATAACCGAACGCTCCGACTCCCCTCTGGCTCTGGCAAACAATACAAAATCACTTTCCATGACCGCGATCATTTTTTCCCGTGTATGGAGGGCAATAGACGAAATTCCCGTAATACTTAAAGCGGCGACCGGAAGAATGGCATGGCGGATTCTGTCTGCCACGGTGATATCCTCCGCCGCTGTACCGATGGGAACGCTAAGGCCGATGGGAAACCACTTCAACCGGACTGCAAATACCAGAAGCAGTATCATGGCAATCCAGAATGCCGGTGTGCTGGCCACGAAAAGAGAATATCCCGTCACGATCCTGTCACAGATGCCGCCGCGCCTTCTCCCGGCCAGAATCCCAAAAAGAAACCCCATGACACCGGAGAGAAGCCAGGCAGATGCCAGAAGCCAGAAAGAATGAAAAAGCTTTTCCCAAATCACCTCTGCAACAGGCCTCCGGTAAAGAAGAGAGGTTCCCATATCCCCACGGAGAAAATCCGAGGCCCAGGACGCATACCGCTCTATTGGAGGAACATCAACGCCCCAGTAAGTTTTGAGCTTTTC
The DNA here is from genome assembly GCA_910585355.1 of uncultured Lachnospiraceae bacterium. Taxonomy (GTDB): domain Bacteria; phylum Bacillota; class Clostridia; order Lachnospirales; family Lachnospiraceae; genus CANRXD01. The sequence continues at coordinate 26,016 of CAJUDN010000007.1, read as the reverse complement.
CACCTGCTCCGTACTCATGGCGCCCAGCGCTGCCTGGCCCACGTTGGTCTGAAGCGGGTCAATGGGAGAGACCGAAAGAAGAAAAAACGCCAGAACACTGACCAGAATTACTAAAATCACCATGTGCACAGCCTGCATTCCAGCCCATGCCCAGGAAAATCCGGCCCGTCTCCTGCCCCGGCTTTTATTTTTCTCATTCTGTCTTTTCATTTCTTACGTCCTCCCTTCTAAGATTCTTAAGCAAAGTCTTACACTAATTCCAGATCCACTGGTCCACGTTATTCACAATGGACCATCCGTGGCCGTGGGGATGCAGCTTCTGTTCCGCCGCCTGGAGACCGTCCTTCACCCAATATAAATGATCTATGTTCACAAGCCATATCCACGGCAGATCACCGTCCTGGGTGATTCCGGTGGTGCCGTTCCACTGGGCCTCCTTCCAGATCTCATAGGATTCCTCTAAGTTTCCGCTTTCCAGCGCCTGGTCCATGGCCCTGTCCACAGCCTCATTTCTATATGGAGAATACTCCGCATAAGCGCCGTCCGGCTTTGTATGGTAAATATTGTAAAGCTCCATGGGAGTGTGGGCTCCCCACCCCCACATGAGAGGAGTGGACTGCGCCCGCTCATAAGCCGTATCCCAGCTGACACCCTCAATATTCACCTGGATTCCGAACCCTGAAAGCTGGTTGGCCGTTTCCGCCGCGAGAGCCTGCCGGACAGAATCCCCCGCCGGATAAAGCAGTGCAAATTCCGCCTTTACTCCGTCCTTTTCGCGGATTCCGCCGGTGCCTTTCGTCCACCCGCTTTCCTCCAGGATGGCCTTTGCCATATCCGGATCATACTCAGTCTTTGCCGCCGGATTGTACCAGGGCATTTTGTCACAAACGCTATATGCTGCCGTTCCATGGCCGTTCAGCACATTTTCGATCATGGTCTCCCTGTCAATAGCAAGGTTGATGGCCCGGCGGACGCCGATATCTGAAGTAAAATCATTTCCAAGAGCTATGCCATTCTCATCTGCTTCCCCCGACGGAATGGCCGGAAGATTAAATCCGCGGTTATCCACGGTCTCGCAGGAAAACAGACGGTATCCGTCAACGGCCTGATCCGAATAGGCCGCTGACGTATAGGCCAGATCTACCTGCCCTGAAAGAGCCGCCGCATAAGCCGCATCCTCATCCATGAAAAGCACTGTCACCCGTTTCATTTTCGGCGCTTCCCCATAATAGTCCGGATTCGCCTCAAAAATCACCTGCTGCCCCTTGTCCCACTGCTTCATAATATACCTCCCGGAACCAATGGGATTCCTTCCATAGTCTGGTCCGTAGGCGTGTTCCGGTACAATTCCCGTAATGGCCATGGTATAGGGCCAGATAGAATAGGGACGATTCATCCGAAATTCTATTGTGGTATCATCAAGGGCCGCCGCCTCTTTTAACATGGTAAAGTCATTTACAGAGCTGGTATCCCGGAGCGTATTATAAGTAAACGCCACATCCCCGGCATTTAGCGCCTCCCCATCCGTAAACTTTACATCATCCCGAATGGTCACCGTCCACGTGAGCCCGTCCTCACTGACCTTCATATCCGTCGCCAGATCATAGTCAATCCTAAGATCCTTCGTTGTCACGGTCAGCGTACTCTGGATTAAGGGCTCGTGAACATGTTCTCCGGCCCCCCATCCATAAGCCGGATCAAATCCCGCCTCCGGCTCCGAAGTCGGCCCCATGACCACAATCACAGAATCCTTTGTTTCCACATTCACATCGGCCTCTGTCTTCTCTTCTTTTGTCTTTCCGGTTTCTGTTTTTCCGCCCTCATCTTTCCCGTCCTCCGGCTCCTTCCCTTTTATCTCCGGCGTAGCCTGGACTGCCGTTTCCTGGGATTCTATCCGGTTTTCCCCTTTCTGGCATCCGGAAATACCAGATGTGAATAGCACTGCCGCCAGAATAACCGCTGCCACCGGCCTTCTTTTAAATTTATTCATATCATCTATCCTTTCATCAAAAAAGTACCAGAAAAAGCAGAGCACTGCTGTGCTCAATACCTTCCTGGCACTTAAATTCCGTTTCTTTTGACCATATATTATTCTTCAGAATACGTTCGTGACTTCTGCCACAGTCTGTTTATTATTATAGAAAATTTTTCCGGAAAGGTCAATGGGTTTCTGTTTTTTCAATTTCACCGCTTCCTGTCCATTATTTTGCAGAATACCACTCCCGCCAGCGTACTGACTGCCGTGGCTGCCAGAGCGGGACCTACAATGGCAGATGGGTTCACACTGCCGTACTGGCTTCGGTAAGCGATCATATTGATGGGAATCAACTGAAGAGATGAAATATTCACGATCAAAAAAGTACACATCTCGTTACTGGCTGTTTCCCTGGGCATGGCCCGCTGCCTCGAAACCGAAAACCAGGCCCTTTTTTTTGTTTCCGGGGTATTTTGGGGGAATCCGCTGGACGGAAGCTCCTCCTTCCTTCGGTCCTCCTCCAGGTTTTCCAGCTCCTCCATCGCCTTCAATCCCGCCGGAGTCGCCGCCCACCCAAGGCCCAGCATATTGGCGATCATGTTGGTGGATATGTAGGACGCCGCCGGATGGTCTTTAGGAATTCCGGGAAATAAAAAGCGGATTACCGGCCTCATTTTCTTTGTCATCGCCTCAATGAGTCCCGCTTTCTCCCCAATCCTTAAAATTCCACACCAGAACGACATGATTCCCAGCATAGTTATACTGAGAGTTACCGCCTCCTTGGTGGAATCCAGGGCCCCGTTCGTTACAGAAGCCATGTTTCCATGAAATGCTCCCCATAAAATTCCAAAAACGATCATCCCCGCCCATAGGTAATTCAACATAAAAATCCCACCTCCTGTCAGATTTTATGACAGGAAAGCGGGATTCATTCCCTATTATTCCCCGCACAACTCTTTCATAACCTGGGGAACCGTTTCTATTTGGTTACACCGGAATGCATTGCTTCCGCAGAAAAGCAGCGCCTCCTTTATATTTCCCTCCGCCGCATTGATTAACGCGCGGGTAATACAGTAGGGCGTCTCCGCCGGATTACAGGGCTCCAGGCATTGAAAACAGTGGGATACAGGGAGTCTGGCCTCCCGGACCCGGACCAGAAATTCATTTTTGATGGCCCTCCCCGGCATTCCCACCGGACTTTTTACAATTACAATATCCTTTTCTTCTGCATCCAGATAGGCCTGCTTATAAGCCATGGGCGCGTCACATTCCTCTGTGGTTACAAATTTGGTTGCCGCCTGGACGCCATCCGCTCCCAGCTCAAGCTGCCGCAGCACGTCCCTGTGGTCAAATATGCCCCCGGCCGTAATCACCGGAATCTTCTTTTTATACTTATCGGCAAATTCCTTTACTGTTTTTATGATTCCGCGGATTTCCTCCTCATAGACAGTCTGTTTATAGGTCGCGGATACAGAATCCGTGTCCGCTCCGTATTCTGCAAGCTGCTCTCTGGAAAAGCCCAGATGGCCTCCCGCGCAGGGCCCTTCAATCACTACAAAATCCGGTGCTGTCTTGTATTTCCTGTCCCACATCCTACAGAGCACCATGGCTGATTTAATGGAAGACACAATGGGAGCCAGCATCGTATGCCTCTTTTCATAAACTCCGGGCTCCATAACGTCTCCGGAATGAAACTTTGCTTCCGCCTCCGCTACGAACTTCGGCATATCCACCGGAAGTCCTGCCCCCGAAATAATCACATCGGCTCCTGCTCTGACGGCTTCCTTCACATAACGGCCATATTCCCTCGTAGCTGCCATAATATTGAATCCCAAAACACCTTCCGGTGCAATTTCCCTGGCCTTCTTAAACTCCGAATGAATTGCTTTTAAGTTGGCTTCCAGCGGATTATTTATAAATTCCGGATTTTTAAAGCCAATCTGCGCCGTGGAAATAATTCCGATTCCCCCGTCCTTCGCCACAGCTCCCGCCAAAGAAGAAAGGCTGATTCCCACGCCCATTCCTCCCTGTATCACGGGCCTTCTGGCAGTTAATGCACCAATTACAAGCGGCTTTAAGCCGGATGTTCCTTGTTCCATGGCATATGTCTCCTTTTTAATTTTCTAACCCGGACAAGCCAAAGCCAAAAACTTATCAGTCTGCATAAAAAATTTACAAACCTGCACGAGTCTTGAAGTGGATAGCGCCCGATACTCGTGTCAGCTGTGCATCTGCGAAGCGATGGCGTAATGGTACTGCGTCCAGCTTCACAAACGTACGTATGGCACAGGCAGCGGGTGATAATTATTTAAGAATTCATGCAAGGTGATAAATTGTTGTTAAATGTCTAAAATCTGCGGAATCTGTCATAACGGCTGGCAGAGACCGCTTCTTTGTCCATATGTCCCCATTTCTCAAAAAACCCTTCCATGGCTTTTACAATCTCTTCTTTTATCTCCGGCATGGTCTCAAGACTTGCAGGCTCCTTTTCTGCAATCACCCGCTCTATCACACCCAGCTCCTTTAACTCGCCGGCTGTGATTTTCATAACTTTTGCCGCTTCTCCCGCCCGCCTGCTGTCCTTCCAAAGAATGGACGCAAAGCCTTCCGGAGACAACACGGAATAAACGGCATTTTCCATCATCCAGACCTCGTTAGCCACAGCTATGGCCAGTGCGCCGCCGCTGCCGCCTTCCCCGATCACAATGGACAGAACCGGAACCTTGAGCCCTGACATTTCCATAAGATTTCTGGCAATAGCTTCCCCCTGTCCCCGCTCCTCGGCTTCCAAGCCGCAGAACGCCCCGGGAGTATCCACAAAGCAAATGACAGGACGTCCAAAGGTGTCTGCCTGCTTCATGAGGCGCAGGGCTTTTCTGTACCCCTCTGGGGACGGCATTCCAAAATTCCTTTTAATATTTTCTTTGGTAGTCTTTCCCTTTTCCTGCCCGATGACCGTTACCGGGATTCCATGAAAACTCGCAATGCCTCCAATCACGGCGCCGTCATCCTTAAAATAGCGGTCCCCGTGAAATTCCATGTAATCATCAAACAGGGCATCAATATAGTCAGAAGCCACCGGACGGTCCGCCTTTCTCGAAATCAGAACGGAATCCCATGCACTCCGTATTGCAGCTTTAACTCCCAGCTTACTATTCTCTTTCACGGCCTTCAAAGAAGCTTCCTCTGTTCCGTAATTTTGCTTAGACTCTCCCCGCCGCACTTTATCCGTATTTTGTCCGGACTCTTCCTTCCACACTTTACCAGAATTTCTTCCGGACTCTTCCTTGCTCACCTCACCGATATTTTTTCCGCCGTGAAGCTTTAATATCTGTGCCAGACATTTCTTCAAATCTTTTCTCTCAACAATTTTATCCACAAATCCATGTTCCAGTAAAAACTCAGACCGCTGGAACCCCTCCGGCAGCTTCTGTCCAATGGTCTGTTCAATAACTCTGGGACCCGCAAACCCGATTAACGCTCCCGGCTCCGCCAGAATAATATCGCCCAGCATAGCAAAGCTGGCTGTAACGCCTCCTGTGGTAGGATCTGTCAGTACGCTTACAAACAGTTGTCCGGCATCATGGTGACGCTTTAAAGCTGCTGCAGTCTTTGCCATCTGCATTAAGGAAATTATGCCCTCCTGCATTCTGGCGCCGCCGGAACAGGCAAACAGAACCACCGGAAGCTTCTCTCTTGTGGCCTGTTCCACAGCTCTTGTGATTTTTTCTCCCACATTGTGACCCATGCTGCTCATGAGAAATCTGGCATCGCAGACGCCCAAAACCACAGGATATCCACCGATACATGCATGACCGATAACAATCGCTTCATTTAGCTTTGTCTTTTCTCTGGCTGCTGCCAGCTTCTTTTCGTATCCCGGAAAATTTAAGGGATTGGAATCCTCCATTTTTGCATCCCACTCAAAAAATGTCCCTGCATCTGCTACCATTTCAATTCTCCGGTACGCATGGACACGGAAATATCCCCCACATTTAGGACAAATGTTGAAGTTTTCCCGTACATCCTCCGCGTATATGGGCTTTCCGCACTTATTGCACTTTTTCCACATCCCTGCAGGAATAAAAGGCGCCTCTTCCTTTTCCTCTGTACGGTGTTTTGTATACTCCTCCGGGTATCCCGTATTACAGGCCCTTCGGGCGGGCGTCCGGCTTTCACCGGACGACAATGTATACGTTTTCTTAAACATATCTCGCAGCATACGAAATTTCCTTTCTGTCCCTGGACGGTTCCTGTTCACAGGTACTCTGGATGTTTTCTAAAATGACGCTATTTACAATATTCCGGAAAATGAGACGGGATAAAATCTGTATCCACATTTCCCTCCTCAAAATCCCTGTCGTTTATGAGATCGTATTGAAAATCTAAATTTGTGGTAATTCCCTCGATCACAAGCTCACCAAGGGCGCTTCGCATCTTCGCAATGGCCGACTCCCGGTTTCTGTCATGAACAATGAGTTTTAAAATCATGGAATCGTAGCTTGAAGGAATTGTATAGCCATTGTACACAGCCGTATCTACCCGAACTCCTCTTCCGCCGGGCAAATGAATATCGGTGATGGTTCCCGGGCAGGGCATGAAATTTTTCTCCGGGTTTTCCGCATTGATTCTGCACTCAATGGCATGGCCGGATATTTTTACATCTGCCTGATGAAAAGACAATGGCTCGCCTGCCGCTATTTTAATCTGCTCCTTAATCAAATCCAGATCCGTTACCGCTTCCGTCACCGGATGTTCCACCTGAATTCTTGTATTCATTTCCATAAAATAAAAGTCTTTATTTTTATCTAAAAGGAACTCAATGGTTCCCGCATTTTCATATCCAACAGCCTTCGCCGCACGGACTGCCATGTCCCCCATTTTTTTTCTTAAACGGTCGGAGATAGCCGCCGACGGGGCCTCCTCCAGGACCTTCTGGTGCCTTCTCTGGATGGAGCAGTCCCGCTCTCCCAGATGAACCACATTTCCAAAGCCGTCCGCCAGAATCTGAAACTCAATATGCCTCGGTTGTTCCACAAACCGTTCAATATACATGGTGTCGTCAGAAAATCCCTTTACTGACTCCATCTGGGCATTCTGAAAATTAGATGCAAAATCTTCCTCATTTTGGGAAACCCGCATTCCCTTTCCTCCGCCTCCGCTGGACGCCTTGATCATCACGGGAAATCCCACCTTCCGGGCGGCTTTAAGCCCTTCTTCTACGGTAAAAACAGGCTCGCGGCTTCCCGGGATTACGGGGACTCCCGCTTCCATCATAGTTTTTCTGGCCTCCGATTTATTTCCCATTTTGTGAATAATCGCAGCGGGCGGACCGATAAAACGAATCTTACATTTTTCACAAAGCTCGGCAAATCTGGCATTTTCTGACAAAAAGCCAAACCCCGGATGAATGGCGTCGGCCTTCATAGTCACACAGGCCGTCAGAATCTGTTCCATATTCAAATAACTTTCAGATGACAGGGCAGGACCAATACATATGGCTTCATCCGCCAGCAGCGTATGGAGAGCATCCCTGTCCGCCTCCGAATAGACAGCCACAGTTTTAATTCCCATTTCTCTGCACGCCCGGATAATCCGCACCGCAATTTCGCCGCGGTTTGCAATCAGAATTTTTTGAAACATACTTTCACCAGCTTACCCTATCATAAATGTCAGCTCCGCAGACGCGGCTGTTTTTCCATCCACAGTTGCCACAGCGTTTCCGATTCCTACCGGCCCTTTCTGCTTCATGATCCGGCATTCCAGGCGAATCTTATCGCCGGGAACTACTTTTTTCTTAAACTTTACATGATTCATGCCCCCAAAATAGGCGGTTTTTCCTTTATTCTCTTCCACGCTTAAAATAGCGACGGCCCCTGTCTGCGCCAGAGCTTCCACAATCAAAATCCCCGGCATCACCGGTTCCTCTGGAAAATGCCCCGCAAAATACGGCTCGTTGTATGAGACGGATTTATACCCAACCGCGCACACACCTGGTTCCAGTTCCTCAATACAGTCAACCAGCAAAAACGGATGGCGATGGGGAATAATTTCCTGAATTTCCCTGATTCCCAACATGATGTTTCCCTCCTGACTCAGTGAATCCTAAATAACGGCTGGCCATACTCCACAGTCTCCTCGTTTCTCACAAGAACCGCTTCTACTATGCCGTCATACTCGCACTCAATCTCATTCATCAGCTTCATGGCCTCCACAATTCCAATGATCTGGCCCTTTTTCACACAGTCTCCCACTTTCACAAAATCCTCGGCATCCGGAGACGGGGAAGAATAAAAGGTGCCGACCAGAGGACAAGTTACAACCTTGTCGGAAGTTGCCCCTTCCCGGTTTTTCACGCCTCCGCCGTCTTCCGGCTGCAATTTGGCAAAATCCTCCGCTCCGTCGCCAGGCCGCCCCATTATGGGAACTGCTGCCTGTTTTTTCTCGCGCTTCATGGAAAGCCTCATATCCCCCTGTTCCAGTTCAAAAGCCGTAAGCCCGTTATTTGAAATGGCTTCCATAAGCGCAATCATATCCTTAATTTCCATAATCTGCTCTCCTTATTCCTCGTAACAATTCAGCCTTACTCAGAATCTTCATATGGCAGATGCAAGGCTGAGCGGTTACTACCCCTCATATTTTTTCAGCAAAAGACTTGCATTATGCCCACCAAAGCCTAAAGAATTGGTAAGTGCATAATTCACATCCGTGGAAACGCCGTTCCCCTTGGTATAATCCAGATCACATTCCGGATCATCCGCCAGAAGTCCCGCCGTAGCATGGACAAAACCATCCTCAATGGACTTTACACATGTAATAAATTCCACCCCTCCGGCTGCCCCCAAAAGATGTCCGGTCATGGATTTAGTGGAATTAATTTTCACCTTGTATGCATGATCTCCCAGAGCCAGCCTGATGGCCTTAGTCTCAAACAAATCGTTATGGCGAGTGCCTGTTCCATGGGCGTTGATGTAATCAATCTGCTCCGGTTTCACCGCCGCGTCTGCCATTGCATATTCCATAGCTTTTGCCGCTCCGCTTCCGTCCTCCGCCGGGGATGTGATGTGGTAAGCATCACAGGTAGCTCCATATCCCACAAGCTCCGCGTAAATCTTTGCGCCGCGGGCTTTTGCGTGTTCCAAAGACTCCAGAACTACAACGCCGGCTCCTTCTCCCATAACAAACCCATTTCTTTCTACATCGAAGGGAATAGACGCACGTTTCGGATCCTCCGATGTGGAAAGGGCCGTGAGACTGGCAAATCCGGCCACTCCAAGAGGCGTAATACAGCTCTCGGAACCGCCTGCCACCATCACCTCTGCCTCTCCATGCTGAATGGACCTCATGGCTTCTCCGATGGAGTGGGTTCCTGTTGCACAGGCAGTTACCACATTCATGCATTTTCCTTTCAGTCCAAACTGAATTGAGACGTTTCCTGCTGCCATATTGCTTATCATAAGAGGTACCAGTAGCGGATTGACGCGGCCCGGTCCTTTTTCCAGAAGCTTTACATGTTCTCTTTCCATGGCCTGTAAGCTCCCGATTCCGGAACTTACGCAAACGCCCACTCTATAAGGGTCCTCTCTTTCCATATCCAGACCGGAATCCTCCAGCGCCTGCCTGGCCGCGGCGACGGCAAACTGGGAAAACCTCTCCATTCTTCTGGCCGCCTTGGGGTCCATATACTGTTTCGCGTCAAAATCCTTAACCTCTGCGGCCAGTTTTACCTTATAATCCGTTGTATCAAAATATGTGATGGGCCCAAACCCTGTTCTTTTCTGTCTCAGACTGTCCCAAAAGGAATTCACATCATTACCTATAGGGGTAATCGCTCCCATACCGGTTACCACAACTCTGTTCATATCCCTTATCTCCTTCCAAACCCGACTACATGGCCATTCCGCCGTCCACCTGAATCACCTGTCCGGTAATATAGGAGGCGCAATCCGATGCCAAAAATGCCACAGCTTCCGCAACGTCCCTAGTCCCGCCAAACCGTTTCAAGGGAATCTGTTCTCCTATGGATTTTTTTACCTCATCGGACAGCACATCTGTCATCTCTGTCTGAATAAAACCTGGAGCCACCGCGTTGGAGGTAATTCCTCTGCTTCCAAGCTCTCTGGCCACTGATTTCGTAAGACCGATGATTCCCGCTTTGGAAGCGCAGTAATTGGCCTGCCCCGCATTTCCCATGACGCCGGATACAGAAGAAATATTAATAATGCGTCCGCTTTTCTGCTTTAACATCTGGCGGGATACATGTTTCACGCAGTTAAATGCCCCCTTAAGATTAGTGGAAAGCACCGCGTCAAAATCATCCTCTGACATCTTCATAATCAAATTATCCCTGGTGATTCCCGCGTTGTTTACCAGGATATCCAGCCTTCCATAGCTCTTCACAATTTTGTCAATCAGCTCCCTGGCGCTGTCAAATTCCGCCACATTACACTGGATAGCTTCCGCCTTATGTCCCGCTTCTTCAATCTCCTTTACAGTTTCCTCTGCTTTTTCTTTAGAGCCATTATAGTTTACAATTACTGTGGCCCCATACTCCGCCAAAGTTACTGCTATCTGCCGGCCGATTCCGCGGCCGGCTCCTGTTACCAGAGCAATTTTCCCATTCAAATCCATCTTACTTTCTCCCATATCTGTCCATAAGCCGAATTATTTAAGTTTTTCCAGGTCATCGAGCTTTTCAATGTTTATAACTTCCACATCCCGGCTGATCTTTCTCACAAATCCTGCCAGTGTCTTTCCCGGCCCGATTTCCACAAATCGGTCCACGCCTCCGGCTATCATAGCCTCCACGCTCTGCTGCCATCTGACAGAAGAAGAGACCTGCTTCACAAGAAGCGGTTTTACTTCATCCTTACTGGTTACATATCCGGCAGTCGCATTGGCCACATAAGGAATTACCGGATCCGAAACCTCCACATTCTCTAAAAACTGTCCAAGCTTTTCTCCTGCCTCTGAAAGCAGACTGGAATGAAAGGGACCGCTGACATTAAGAGGAATTACCCGCCTTGCACCGGCCTCTTTAAGCCTTTCTGCCGCCTCCGAAACGGCATCCAGCCTACCGGAAATTACAATCTGTCCCGGACAGTTATAATTTGCCACCTGAACGTTTTCAATTTTATCCACAATCTCATTGATCTGCTCCGCATTTATCCCCAGAACCGCGCTCATTCCGCCGATTCCCGGTGGAACTGCTTCCTGCATGAGGATTCCTCTGCGCCGGACTGTGAGAATAGCGTCATCCTCTGTTATAACTTTCGCCGCCTCCAGGGCGCAGTATTCTCCCAGACTTAAACCTGCGGCAACATCCGCATGATATCCTCTTTCCTCCATAACCCTTAACATGGCGGTACTTACGGTTACCATGGCCGCCTGTGTAAATTCTGTAATATCCAACCGGTCATTGGGAGTAAAGCAGAGTTCAGGAACAGAGAATCCCAGAAGCTCAGAAGCCCGGTCAAAAATCTTTCGTCCCGTATCCGTATGTTCATAAAAATCCTGGCCCATGCCGCAGACCTGTGCGCCCTGTCCCGGAAAAATAAGTGCTGTCTTACCCATTTTTACCTCTTTTTTAATGTTTTAAGAGCGATTCCGCCTGCTCCACCATTTCATTAATCATTTCCTTACAGGTCTGTTTTTTCTTCACCATACCTGCAATCTGACCCGCCATGACGGTTCCGTTGGTCACATCGCCCTCCATCACGGCCTTTCTTAAGGCTCCCAGCGTCAGATACTCCAGCTCCTCAAAGCTCTTTCCTTCGCCCTCCAGCCGGTTGTACTCTCTGGTCATCTGGTTTCTTAAGCAGCGCACCGGATGTCCATGGCTTCGTCCTGTTACCGCGGAATCAATGTCCCTGGCCTTGATAATCCGGTCCTTATAATTTTCATGGACAATGGATTCTTCTGCCACGACGAACCTGGTTCCCATCTGGACAGCTTCCGCCCCCAACATAAAAGCTGCGGCAATTCCTCTTCCATCGGCGATCCCGCCTGCGGCAATCACCGGAATGGAAACGGCGTCAGCCACCTGCGGCACAAGGGTCATGGTGGTTGCTTCGCCAATATGTCCGCCGGACTCCGTTCCCTCTGCCACAACGGCATCAGCCCCATTCCTCTCCATAAGCTTTGCGAGAGCTACGGAAGCCACCACTGGTATTACAATAATACCGGCATCTTTCCACATTTTCATATATTTTCCAGGATTTCCGGCTCCGGTGGTGACCACCTTAATTCCTTCCTCCACGACTACCCTGGCCACATCATCCGCATGGGGGCTCATTAACATGATATTGACGCCGAAGGGCTTTTTTGTCAGCTCCCTGGCTTTTTTAATTTCCTCCCGGACCACTTCTCCCGGTGCATTGGCGCCTCCGATAAGTCCAAGACCCCCGGCATTTGATACGGCTGCCGCCAGGTTATGCTCTGCCACCCAGGCCATTCCGCCCTGTATAATCGGATATTCAATACCCAGCATTTCTGTAACTCTAGTGTTCATTCTATTCCTCAACGCCCTTATCCTTTAAATATCCTATTACGTCACCGACCGTCGCCATCTTCTGAAGATCATCGGCAGGAATTTCAATAGAATACTCATCCTCCAAAGCCATTACAAGCTCAAATAAATCCAGAGAATCTGCTCCCAGATCATCCTTAAAGGAAGATGTTTCTGTAATGATATCTGCATTTACACTCAACTGATCCGCAATCAACTCTTTCATTCTCTCTAACATAGTTTTGTTCTCCTTATTATTTTGACTTTCTTATTTTGACTCTCAAAGTTTTTAGACCCACTGAACCAATGCCCCGCCCCAGGTCATCCCTGACCCGAACCCTGACATGATAATCTTCTGCCCAGGCTTTAGCATTCCCTGCTTTTCCATATGACTTAACAAGAGCGGAATGGAGGCTGTGGAAGTATTTCCATATTCTCCAATGGTCATGGGAAACTTTTCCATCGGTTCCCTGATGCGCCTGGCTGCCGCTTCGATAATCCGCTCATTGGCCTGATGAAGAACATAGTACGTAATATCCTCTTTCGTCAGATGGTTCCTCTCCAGAAGAAGTTCAATGGTTTCCGGAATCTTTTTTACCGCAAATTTGAACACTGCCTGACCGTCCATGGTCATAAAACCTGCTTCTGGTTTTTCCCCTGTAAGAAAATTTCCCATGCTCCTTGACGGGCACTTAAGAACATCTCCCATGGCGCCGTCAGACCCCATAACCATGTCGATGATCCCCGCTTCTCCGGCCTTTAATACAGCCGCTCCTGCTCCGTCGCCGAAAAGGACACTGGTGGAACGGTCGCTCCAGTCCGTTACCTTGCTTAAGGTCTCCGCACCAATAATTAATCCGGTTTTATAAATTCCCGCTTCAAAAAAACCTCGGACAATGTTCATGGCAAAAATAAATCCGGAACATGCGGCAGAAATATCAAAGGCAGCCGCGTTCCCGGCGCCGAGCTCTCCCTGTACATAGCAGGCGTCACTGGGATAATGGTAATCCGGAGAGGAAGTGCCAAGAACAATAATGTCCAGCTCCTCTGGTTCTGTTTTTGCCGCTGCAAGGGCATTTCTGGCTGCCTTTAAGGCCAGCTCCCTGGTTCCCTCTGTTATGGAAATCCGCCGCTCATGGATTCCAGTCCGACTCACAATCCACTCATCGCTGGTTTCCATGATTTTTGCCAGCTCATCGTTTGTTACAATCTTGTCTGGCACATAAGTACCAATTCCTGTAATTCTGGCTGTCATCTCATACATCCTTGTGTAGACTTGAATACTTTTTACTTCAAATATTTTGATATTCAAATTAAATATTTACGTATATACTAATTCATACTGGCAGTTTTGTCAAGAAATTTTTTTCAGTAATTCCGACAGAATGTAACAGTTCAGCTCTGCAAAGATTCCGAGTAAAAAACTCGCTGAAAGCATGTTTTTATAAGCAATTTTTTACTCGGAATTTTTAAGGCAGGCGCCTTATATCTCTTGTCCGCAGGACGCAGACAAGAAAATGCAGAACTGGACTGGTTAATTTTTACAAAATTGGACATTTTAATAATGCCAATTTTCCTGTATGCTATGGCTATATCACAGATGTACATCTGAAAAATCTATAAAGGAGACCTGCATATGAATGAATTTTCCAGAATCAGAAAAATAGACGCTCATACCCATATCGGTGTATTCGGAAGCCCTTTTAACATTAATTTTGATGTGGACCGGCTGCTTAAGCAGATGGAAATCTATAATATTGAAAAAACAATTCTCTGTGCCTCCGGCTGCCATGAAAATCAAGATACCGTAACCGCTTACAAAGCGCACCCTGACAAAATCATCCCCTTAATGTGGGTAAACTGTGCCGAAGGGAAAACCGCCTATGACTCCTTAGAGCATTATCTTCGCGATGAACATTTTGCAGGCGCAAAGCTCCAGTCACTGTTTGACGGTTACTCTGCCGATAGCCCTTGTGTGGATCCAGTGGCGGAAATCTGTGAAAAATATGGAAAGCCTTTATTTATTCACTCCGGCCATCCTCCCTTTTCCCTGCCCTGGCAGATTGGCCTTCTGGCAGAACGCCATCCTCGTCTTCCCATTGTCATGATTCATATGGGCCATGCCCATGGAATCTATGTGGATGCCGCGCTGACCATGGCAAAACGCTATGACAATATCTGGCTGGAGACTTCTGGCACCTCTATGAGCTGTCAAATCAAAAATGCCTATGATACTGTGGGCCATGAAAGAGTTATGTTTGGAATCGACTCTCCCTTCCATGAACCTTCCGTGGAAATCCAGAAGATTATGGCCTGTGGCGTTGATGAGCAGGGATTGGAAAATATCTTTTATAACAATGCCGCCAGATTCATGGATTTAAAATAAATAAAAGCAAAAAATACCAGTCCGACGAGTTGCTGCGACTGGTATTTTTTTCGTGTCAGCGATAATTCATTCACATCGTCTGCATGCCCCAGTTTATGGGAAATTTGACCCTCATTCGGACCCAATTTCCCACAAAATGTGATGCACATCTGACGAAAATCAATTTTCAAACACGCTCTAGGTATTGATATATGTCCCGTTTGCTGACTCCACGATCTTTTGCTACCTGCTTCATGGCTTCTTTCCTGTCCATACCTTCCGATAGATATTTTTTCATATGCTCTTCCACAGGCATGGATTCCCAAAATTGCTTCTTCTCTCTCTGGATTTCTTCTATCTTTTTTCCCTCCACAACAATCACATATTCCCCTCTGGGCTCTTCCGTCTCATAAAAGGCCAGAGCCTCAGAAAATGTGGTGCGAAATACCGTCTCATATTTTTTCGTAAGTTCCCTGCAGATAGAAATTCTCCGGTCCCCCAATGTATCCAAAAGGTCTGCAAGAGTCCTCAAAAGCCTGTGAGGCGCTTCGTAAAAGATAATGGTTCTCGTCTCATTCTCTAACTCCTCCAAAATCCGCTGCTTTTCTTTTTTATCGGAAGGCAGAAACGCCTCAAAGGCAAACCGTCTGGTGCCCATCCCGGACATAGTAAGAGCCGTAATACAGGCAACCGGACCAGGAAGTGATGTAAGCTCAATTCCCGCCTCATAGCATTGTTTCACCAGCTCCTCTCCCGGGTCCGAAATTCCCGGAGTTCCGGCATCGGTAATCAACGCCACATTCATTCCGTCCCGCATCTTTTCCACAAGATATCCGGCCTTTTCCACTTTGTTGAATTCATGATAACTGGTCATGGGTGTTTTAATATGAAAATGATTCAGGAGTTTGATACTGTGGCGCGTATCCTCCGCCGCAATTAAATCCACTTCTTTTAAAGTATTTAAAACTCTGAGCGTAATATCATCCAGGTTCCCAATGGGAGTCGCACACAAATATAGCTTCCCGGCCATGTTTTTTCTCTCCTCATTCACTTGAGTGCTCTCAGAAACTCCCCTGCACCCATCTTTGATTTTTTCGACCTTGCAATTTCAATATCCATAAATATCATATATTTCATCTGTATAGACCCCTGGTTCCTTATAAACTACAATGGGAGCCTCCAGTTTAAGAAACGCGCCGCCGCCGCGGACTGATTCAATTAACACCATATTAGCCTCTTTATCCCGAAATGGATGAACAAATTTCATCCGTTTCGGTTCCAGCTTATACGTTGTCATGGTTTCCAGAATTTCAATAAGTCTGTGGGGCCTGTGAACCATATACATTCTCCCGCCTGGCTTTAAAACTTTTGCTCCCTCCCGAACCACATCCTCCAGCGTACAGAGCACCTCGTGTCTGGAGATGGCCTTTATTTCCGCGGGATTTTTAAGTCCATGGGCATCGTTCATATAGGGTGGATTTGTGGTAACGACATCAAAGGAAGCCGCTCCGAAAATCCGGCTGGCTTCCTTAATATCACCTTTTACAATGTTAATTTTTTCCTCCAGATGATTCAGTGAAACACTTCTGGCCGCCATATCTGCGATTTCCTCCTGAATTTCCAGAGCCGAAAAATGTTTCCCCCTTGTCTTTGCTGAGAGCAAAAGAGGAATAATTCCTGTCCCGGTTCCTAAATCCAGAACCTGCTCGCTTTCCTTCACAAACGCAAATCCGGAAAGCAGCACCGCATCCATACCGAAACAGAATCCATCTGTTTTCTGGATAATCTTAAGATTATTCCTCTGTAAATCGTCCAAACGCTCGTTTTCCTTAAGACTAATTTTCATCGAGCTTCGATTTTCCTTCCTTTTTCTCCAGGGCCTCCAACTGTTTTAATTCCGCGTCGTTGATATTGACCTTCTCCTTTTTTCTCCTTGGACGGAATCTCAGCTGTCCAACTTTATATTCCCTGATTTCCTTTTCGTCTCCGTTTATGGTAACAATAACCTTTACAAGCTGGCGGAGAATACTGACGCTGTGGACTTCTCCCTTTAAACCATCGTCTGTGGTCACATAATCACCAATATTAGGAAGTCTGCCGTTCAGCTCTTCATATGTCTCTTCCTCGTACTTTAAGCAGCACATAAGCCGTCCGCAGACGCCGGAAATTTTTGTAGGATTCAGGGAAAGATTCTGTTCCTTGGCCATCTTAATGGAAACCGGAATAAATTCGGAAAGGTAAGAAGCGCAGCACAGAGGCCGTCCGCAGATACCGATTCCGCCAACAATCTTTGTCTCATCTCTGACGCCTATCTGCCTTAACTCAATCCTTGTCTTAAACACGGAAGCCAAATCCTTTACCAGTTCACGGAAATCAATTCTTCCATCAGCCGTAAAATAAAACAGCACTTTATTATTATCAAAGGTATATTCTGTATCAATAAGCTTCATATCCAGCTCGTGTTTTTTAATCTTTTCCAGGCATATCTTAAAGGCTTCTTTTTCCTTTTCTTTATTTCTTTTTTCAATCTCCTCATCAGCTTCCGTAGCCATACGGATTACAGGCTTTAAAGGTTGAATTACTTTTTTATCGTCCACTTCATGTGTGCCCAGTACCACATGTCCATACTCTATGCCCCTTGCAGTCTCAACAATCACATACTCTCCGGTTTTAATCTCCATTTCTCCGGGACTGAAATAATATACTTTTCCTGCTTTGCGGAAACGAACTCCGATTACTTTTGTCATTCCTTCCATCTCCTTACGACGGGTTCTTGTAACTGTTTCATAAACTCACAATTACGGGTTTTTCATGGTAAGAAGTAAAAGTTCCATTACCAATTCCATGTTCACATTGGCATCCAGCCTGGTTCTTGCCGTATCAATGGCAGCCAAAATCTGTTCCAGGCCGGCATAGTCTTTCTTCTGACCCATCTCATTGATCAATTTATATTTATCCTTGAAAATCAAAAGATTCATATCCTTGGTCACCTTGTACATCAATACATCCCGGTACCAAAGCTGCATCAAATCCAGAACTTCCCCGATATCAAAGTTCTGCTCCTTCATTTCCCGGATACAATCCAAAAGTATTGTAATATCCATGGTTTCCACATTTTTCAGGATAACCATAACTTTCTGGTACAAATTTTTAAATTCTTCTGACGATGCCAGATGGATGGCTTTCCCCAGGTTCCCCCTTGCAAAAGCCGCGCAAATCTCTGCTTCCCTCTCCGGAACCTTCAGGTGTTCCGTTATATAGCTTTTAACCGTAAAATCCTTCAGCGGCTTAAGCTTTAACTGCACACATCTGGATAGAATTGTCGGCAAAAACGCCTCCTGATTTGTAGTAATCAAAATGATTACTGCATAGAATGGCGGCTCCTCAATGGTCTTAAGAAGAGCATTTTGGGCTTGAACAGTCATTTTCTCTGCTTCATCCACAATATATATTTTATAATAGCTGCTGTATGGACGAATCATAATAGTATCATTGATCTGCTCACGAATGTCATCCACACCTATGCTTCCCGGTTTTTCATGAGTTACGTAAATGAGATCAGGATGATTTCCGCCCAGTACCTGTCTGCAGGAATGGCATACCATACATGGCTCACTCTGCCCCTTTTCACACAAAAGAGTCATAGCAAATGCGTTGGCAATGGACTTTCTTCCCATTCCGGCCTCACCCGTTAAAATATACGCATGGGATATTTTATTATTTTCTATGGCCCTTTTAAAATGCTCCTTGACCATTTCATTCCCAAGGATATCTTGAAAGCCAGTCACTGTCCCTTCAGGCATACCCATTCCTCCAATCTTCTTACAGTATAGCACAAACATTCTTTGAAAAAAAGGACATTATATTTCCTTTAAAATTTCCTCCAGGCACTGGCTCAGATTCAGATTCAAAAACCGTTTTTCAATCTGAAGCCGCTTCAAATTCTCTTCTGAAAAGTCTTCCTCATCAGCCAGATACCGCCTGCAGACTTCCCTGTAATTGGGAAATCTTTGTGTTTCTTCCCTTTCCACAGCCCTTTTAAGCCGCAGACCATCAGGAACTTCCATGTAAATAGGAACCAGAATATTCTTTCCAAAGTACAGGCACATCTTTTCATAAGATTCCAGAGTGCCGATCATTAAATAAAAATTATTTCCCCGTAAATCAAACTGAGTATCATTTACAGTAAAATAGCTCCATGGCCCCATAACCGTCTGGTAGGTACGGGATTCAATTACATTTCCCACCTCTTCAAACCGCTTTAATTCCTGGACAGACGTAAAAAAATATTCCACTCCATTGGTCTCCCCTTCTCGAATCGGACGTGTGGTATAGGGAACAATGGTCTTAAGGAACGGGCAACGCTTTAAAAGCTCCTTGTATACCGTATCTTTCCCAGTGGCGCTTTTTCCCATGATGTAATAAATTCTGCCCATAGCTGCTGTTTTGCTTTCCTTTCACTGTAATACATACTTCTTTTTATTTTATCATAAATTCTTATTACTTCGCAACCGTTATTATTGTGGAAAGAGAATGATCCGAAAGCCCCAGAACAGAAAATCCTGATGTTTTATATCTGAAAACCGCTGATAAGATTTCTTTTGTAATGATTTCCCCTGGCGCAAGAAGAGGAATTCCCGGTGGATACAGATATAAAAATTCCCTGGAAATCATTCCCGCACTTTCAAACAACGGCACTCCTTCTCCCCTGTTATTCATGGCCATAGCAGGGGAAATGGCCATTTTAGCTCTTGGAAACTCAAAAGCCGGTATTTTCACATGCATGACTTCTCCGGATAGCTGATCATCAATTTCTGTAAGTGCATCCTGAAGCCGGATAAAGCCCCCTTCACGATCCATAAAAGAAGTCATGGCAATCACATAATCCGGAGCGCACATTTCCATTTCCAGGTGATATTTCTCCCTTAGTCTGTCACCCAGGCGTTCTCCATTCACACCATTGATTCCTTTCACAGATACCACAATCTTCGACTGATCCCAATCATAAACAGAATTTTCTGAAACGATTCTTCCATCCAGAACTTTAAGCGCCTGATACTTTTTTGTTTGTTTATAAAAAAGCCCCATCCTTTTCCCATACGCCTTCATAAGTTCTCTTCCGGCGCCATCCATATAAAAAATGCACCGCTCCATAGCTGCCATAAGAATATAAGAAGGACTGGAGCTCTGAAACATTCCCAGATACCGTTCAATTTTTTCTCTGTCTGCCAGATTCCCTTTTATGTGCAAAACAGCAGTCTGGGTAAAGGACGGTAATGTTTTATGTAAACTTTGTATCACCACATCGGCCCCCCGATACAGCGCCGATTCCGGAAATTCCTTTCCATCGGAAAACGGAAAGTGCGCTCCATGGGCCTCATCCACAATCAGGGGAATTCCATATTTATGGACGATCTCTGCAACAGAACCAATATCGGAAACAATTCCTTCATATGTGGGCGACACAAGAAATACGGCTTCAATTTCCCTGTCAGACTCCAAAGCCCTTTTCACATCTTCCGGACATATTCCTCCATTAATACTGAATTTCTCCAAAAACCTCGGATACAGGTACGTTGGCGTCAATCCGTTTAAAATAAGCCCGTGGTAGGACGCCTTATGGCAGTTTCGCGCCATAAGAATCTTTCCGCCATTTCTGACACAGCCGCAGATGGCGCTGAGAATTCCGCAGGTGCTTCCGTTCACCAGATAATAGGTATGATCAGCCCCATAAATTTCTGCCGACTGCTTCATGGAATCCTTAAGTATTCCCTCCGCATGGTGTAAATTATCAAACCCATAAACTTCCGTAATGTCAATCCTATAGGGATTTGGGAATTCACCCGCACATTTATCGTTTATTTCCTGTCTCTTATGTCCCGGCATATGAAATGGGTACATATCCGACTCTCCATACTGTTTCAATATGTTCAACAGATAGTTTCTGCCTTTTTCCATTTCAATCCTCTCCGGGACCATAACTTTTTCCTGTTTTCTGGTCTGCCCCGTTCCATGGCATATATTTTTCGAATCTAGGTTCCATAAACATCTCCCAGATCCGCTCCATGGCTTCTTTTGTTAATGAATATGTACCATGGCTTCCCACAATAAATCCGCTGCAGCCATCTGCTGCCAGACTCACTGTAATCTTAGTTTCATCCCCTCTTATCAAGGTAATAACCCCGCCATAAGGGCACTTTTCCGCCTGTGCCAGTTGTGCGTCAGAAAGAAGACCTGAAAGCTCTGAAAGCTGCGTTTTATCCATTAAATCCACCGCAAAAAGTAAGGTGATTCCCTTATCATCCCCTTCTCTTTTTCCATAAAACCTCATTTCTGCCTTCACAATATCATGAATTTCCGAAATATTCGTCACCTGAAACCGACATCTTTCCTCTGCAATCTTTAAGGCAGGCATTGTGATAACTCCCTCTTCAATTTCCATTTTTTCATAGGTTTCCTGACTCACAAAGAATTCCAAACCATTCTCTCCATATAACTCCGGCAAAATCACTTCGTCCGACTCCAATATTTGAGTTTCCTCCTCTTTTGTCAGAGCCACATATTCAAATCTCTGAATACCATTCTCATACCGATTTACAAAAAGGTATGCGCCAGTATCTGGAGGAGTAAACCGGACGCCTCTGTCAAATACGTCTTTTGCGTATTCGACTCCCTGTACACCATCGCAGTACTGATAAAAAAATGCATCTTCAATTTCTTCAGGAGTCGCCATGTCAATGGGCTGAAGATATAAAATCTGACTGTTACTTCCTCCCTGAAGAAGACTGCTTATGGTTTTAAATGTGTAGACAGGCTCATATTCCTCCTCCTGTTCACTCCAAACTGCCGCTTCTATGTAATCATCTTTTCCATAAATGCTGAGTCCGTCCAGTAAACTGCTTCCTCCCTTTTTTAGCCCTATCACATATCCGATACCGTCTGCTGTCATGCGTCCCACAAAATCATAAGAATCCTTCAATTGCTCCCCATAGGACTCTGCAAGACCATCATCCATATACGAAAACTCCAATCCATTTTCAAACTTCTCCAAAGAAAAGACAATCATATCCAGATTATCCGAGTTATCCAGATTACTCAGAAAATTTTCTGCTGTTTCCTCTGTTGTTTCCTTTGTCATTTCCTCTGTTATTTTCTCTTTCATTCCTTCTGCATTTTCTTCACGCTCATCAAACATTTCTGCTGCTGCATTATTCTTTGTCCCTCCACTGGCACAACCAGAAAGCAGGAAACAAAGGTATAAAAATATCATCCATTTCCTCATACAATCACCATCCTGCTTTCATTCTAACATTAGCTTTTCTCGAGTACAAGTGGCCGGAAAATAATTAATAAAAGCGTAACTATTTTGCAATAAAGGAAGTATCTCCAACTTAAGTTCTTTAAAATTGCTTTATATCCCCATGGGACTGTTATTCTCAAATACATGAAATACCCTGTTTGTTCCAAATTCTTGCTGCAATATTTTTTTGCCAATATTTTATGGTTTTCTCCATAACACTATGTTAAGATTATTACATGATGCCAGTACCGAATATTTTGTCAGCCTACAAGGCGGAGGAAGGAGGCGATGCGGTAGTATCTTGACTGACGGTGCTGTGTTCCAGTGGCACACGTTTAGCACGGACCAAACGGAGCGTAGACCAACGCGGCAGACGGCAAAATAGGCAGTGCGGAAAGTATGATTACTGACCGGATGGGGCACTATTATCATAAATATCATTATAAAAGGAGACAGCATGAAATATAAACTTGTAGGAAACACTATGCCGGCAGTAGAAATATTATTTGAAAATGCCGGTGAAAGCATATTCACCCAATCGGGAGGAATGACATGGATGAGCGACGGAATCAATATGTCCACAAATACCAGAGGTGGTTTTATGAAAGGAATTGGACGCATGTTTGCCGGAGAATCTCTCTTTATGGCTACATACAAAGCTACCATGCCAAATACCACCATTGCATTTGCATCCACAGTTGCAGGACAGATTCTTCCCATCGATGTCGGTGCAAACGGCGGACTGATTTGTCAGAAAGGCGCGTTCCTCTGCGCCCAGGAATCCGTAAATTTAAATATCACATTCAGTAAAAAATTCTCCTCCGGCCTCTTTGGCGGCGAGGGCTTTATTCTGGAAGACATAAGCGGTCATGGCCTTGCTTTTCTGGAAATTGACGGTGATATGATAGAAAAAAACCTCGCTCCAGGCGAAGTTTTAAAAGTTGACACCGGAAACGTAGTAGGCTTTGAACGCAGCGTCAGCTATGAAATAGAAACTGTCAAAGGCTTTGGAAATATTTTATTTGGAGGGGAGGGCCTCTTCCTCACAAAACTTGTGGGACCCGGCCGCGTCATCCTCCAGACACAGAATATTGCCGAATTTGCCGGGCGCATCGCTCAGTTCATTCCAACAAAATCATAAGAAACCCTCATGCGCCCGACTTTGGACACATCAGCACACATAAAAGTCCGCCGGGCGCATTTGGAAACCCTTCCCCTTTTTATATCCCATTCCTACCAATTTCGAACATTTTTCCTTACCCAGTAAAATAGCGGTATTGTAAGAAAAACAATCCATCCTGTCTTCCATAAATGGAATTCCCATACCAATATAAAATATACAAGTGTTATAAATAAAGGATACGGAAAAGATATTATCATTTTTCTAAATCTGGATACTTTATTTTCCTCTTTTTTATTTTCTTCTTTATTTTCTTCTTCGTTTTCTGCTTCAACGGGTTCGTCTGTTTTAAGAAGTTCGTCCAGTGAAATTTTATACAGATTTGCCAGTAGAATAAGATTATCTGTATCCGGACAAGCTTCCGCCCGCTCCCATTTTGATACCGCCTGCCTGCTAATACCAATTTTAGCTGCTAATTCTTCCTGAGATAAATGATTGGCTTTTCTCAAAGAAACTAAACGATTTGCTATTTCAATATTCATAAGCACCTACCCTTTCTTTTTATGATGCCAATATTATCTCAAAGTCAGTCAGGTTGCACCACCATTTTTAATATGCATTTCCGCAACTACTGGTTGCACAGTCCAATTCTCATTCAGATTTTCTCCCTTTATCACCTTCATGACTTATACTCATCCTGTTGGCATTATAGTAATTGTTCAGATACTGTTTTAACTCCTATTATTTGTATAAGCTCCAGAACAAACCTCCGGGCACAGTTGCCTAATTAACATTGCAAATCGAACATTATCATCCATCTGTCCAGAAACCAATTTTAATGTTCCATTCCCTCCTCATAAAACCGGCATCCACACCTTCCATTCTCCTTCACCACATACAAAGCGGTATCTGCTCTGTTATAAAGGTCATCTGTAAAACCATTTTCCGAAAATGCACCGCCCACACTTAAGGACACCAGAGGCAGCCCATCATCCGGGTGCATCAGAGAATCATTAATCTCTTTAATCTTTTGCATTACCACAGCGCTCATATTTGCCTTCATGTCAGTCAGAATCACTGCAAATTCGTCCCCGCCGATCCGTGCCGGATAATCCGTGGCACGGAATTTTTCCTTCAGGAATCCCGCTACCTTCTTCAGTACCCGATCGCCGACCTCATGACCATATCCGTCATTAATCAGCTTGAATTTGTCCACATCAATAATTAAGAAACCCAATGCTCCGCCCTTTATTTGTAACATATTCTTCAATTGTTCAAAGCCTCCCCTGTTTACAATGCCAGTCAACGGGTCGTGTTCCGCACGGTAACGCAGCATGGCTTCATTGGCATTTTTAATTTCAAAAATATCATTATAGGTAAGCGCCAGATATTTAAACTCATAGGAACCAGTGATCTCCATCATTTTTTCTTCTTTAATACAATTTACATAAATCTGAAGCGGTTTGATAATCAGCAGAATAATCAGAAGAAACGTAGCGACAGTCTCCACAAAAAGTATGCTGACCAGTCTTCGCTGCATGACCATGGTGGACTCCAGAACTTTGGCGTCCCTCAGCATTTTCTCATGTGTTATCTCATGCATACTCTTCATGGAACTTTCCACGCCATCCAATATCCGCGCTCTGGCATCTTGATAAGCTGTCCCAAAAACGAGTTCTCTCGCTTTCTGAATCATTTCATTTTTTCCCAGCTTTTGATCCTCATCGGACAGAGGCATCCCCTGTACTTCTGGCGGCAGACTCTCTTCAGGATATGCCTGCGCCTCCGATATCAGTCTCATGGCGTAAATCTCGACGCGCATAAGAGCATTGGAATTCTGGAGCGCCTCTACCAAATACCCGTATGCCTTATCTCCTTCATAGGCAGTTTTCAGGTGTTCCAATGCCGCCTCCCTGCGCCTGCTCTCATTTACTTCAATAAAATAATGCTTCATATATTCCGGCTCTAACGTCACCGTATAAAGCCGCACCTGCTCCGTCAAATAAGTGGACCCCTCTGTCAGGAATGCCTTGTTTTCTTCAAAAGCAATATACTCATCCATGGAATTATGTACATTATTGTATTGTTTCGAAACACGGATAGTCGCTGTAATCAGCAGGATGTAAAGTATACAGGAAATAAAGATCATAACCATATTCACTGTACTGATCCGGATCCCCCTGACTTGTTTTTGTCCTTTTTCACCCATAACATTTCCTCCACCAGCTTTTATAAAACCTACAAATTTCATGCCTTCCCCTCTTTGAACAGGCAAAATACTGATTCTCATTATATGATGTTTTTTAATCAGATTCAATAAAAATCTACTCTGTTCTAGAGTGTGTTTGAAAATTGCTTTTCGCCAGATGTGCGTCACAGTTTGTGGGAAATTAGGTCCGAATGAGGGAGGCGTAGTGGGCTACGTTGACCGAATGAGGGCCAAATTTCCTGCAAAGTGGGGCGTGCAGATGATGAAAATGAATTTTCGAGAGTGTAGGTCAAAAAACGCTTCCATATAAAATGGATTCCAAAAAAGAAACAACAAAAATGCATCTGAAGCCATTACAAAAACAATCAGCTCTTACTTTTTCCTTTGAAACTTTTTAGACATTTACAACTAATTATAATTACATACTCTGCATGACACAAAAATAGCGAAAAACCTTATAAAATTAAGGATTTCCGCTATCTTTCAAGAATGAGACATCGGGGATTCGAACCCCGGACAACTTGATTAAAAGTCAAGTGC
>CAJUDN010000006.1:31472-63840 GCA_910585355.1 uncultured Lachnospiraceae bacterium | reverse complement strand
TTCTCGCCAGATTTTGTGCATTTTTTAATTTTCAGACACACTCTAGGGGGATATCGATGTTGAAAGAACATTTCGGCGTAAAAAAACGGTTTCTGACTGCTGTGCAATGCAGTGTGGGAGCAGCAATAATTTTAGTCTGTGTTCTGACAACTGTGGCTACTTGCAATGGAGATACGGAAACGACGGGAGAGGATTTAGCAACAATTGCACCATTAGAGGAAAGTACAGTTACACTTGTTTTGAATGAAGGCCAGGAGAAAGCTTCTTTGGATTCAACGGAAGATGCGGAGACAGAAGAGTATCTGGGAGAGATGGAGATAGCCGCATATTGCAGTTGTAAACGTTGTGTAAAGGAATCAGACGGTTATATTACTTATTCCGGGCAGAGGCCGGTTCAGGGGGTTACTGTGGCTGCCGATCTTGAGCTTTTTCAGATAGGGGATAAAATACGGATTGGGGATCATGTATATGAAGTACAGGATAAGTTGTCGACCAGGGCCAAAGAAAAGCTGAGTCTGTATTTTGACAATCATGAGGAAGCCCTGGTCTTTGGAAGGGCGAAGCTTCCGGTATATCTGCTTCAGCAGGAAGAAGTGCATGATGGGACGTCGCTGGGGGTGTTTGATATCACCGGCTACTGCAGTTGTGAGGAATGTTGTGGAGAGAAAGAGGTCTATTTGACAAAATCAGAAACCGTACCAAGAGCCAGGCATACGGTGGCGGCTGATTTAAGCATTCTGGAAATGGGGACAAAAATAGAAATTGACGGGATTGTTTACACCATAGAAGATACAGGAAAGAGTGTAACGGGAAATGTGATTGACATTTATTTTGATACCCATGAGGAAGCGGTTCGATTCGGAAGACAGAAGAAGAAAGTTTATCTGGTTCAGTAATAGGAGATTTTTATGGAGCGATTAATATATGAAGGCCGATTCCTTGTTAATACAGTAGGCGGGATTATACGCCAGGATGATTTACGGGTAATGTATGGCCGGATGAATTGGGAAAAAATATTCCGGGAAGCAGATTACCATAAAATTGCCAATATCATATATTTAGCTTGTTTGGGAAATGGTGATCAGATACCAGATCGGTGGAGAGAGCGGCTTTTTGATCGTTACCAGAAATCTCTGATGTTTGGGGATGTATACAGGGAAGCTCAAAAAGAGATCCTGATGATGATGGAAATGATGAAGCTTCCGTGTTTTGTTATTTCTTCTTGTGCAATCCGCGAGTTATATCTCGTTCCGGAGATGGCGGACTGCGGACTTCTTAAGATTTTGGTGGATGAAAAAAGTTATGCCTTGGCGAAAGGGTATATGATAGACTTAGGCTATGAGTCAGACCGTTTATATAAGGGATACGGAGAACATATGAGGAATGCGGCCGGCTTCGACATGGAGCTCTATCATAAGCTGCCATTCCGTACAAAACTGTATGATAAAAATATAAGGCTTATGCTGGATACTGCGCCATTTTTTGACGACTATCAGTATGTGAGGATACTTTCCATTGAAAACCAGTTTGTTTACAGGCTGGCAAAGGCGGCTTACGCATATGTAATGGATGAACTTTTAGTGCGCGATATGCTGGATCTGTTCATTTTTCACAGGCACTGGAAGGAAAAAATGAATATGGAATCTGTTGAGAGAAGACTGGAGAACTTTCGAATTAATGAATTAGGAGAAAAAATTCTGCAGATTGCATATATGTGGTTTGGGAGCAAGGGTGAGAGGGCGACCGACGGTTTGCCTGAGGATATACATGTATATGATATTCTCGAAAACCGGATTTTGAGCAGAGGCTACCTGAACAAAGAAACGGATCAGCAGGCACTAAAGCTTAAACGCTTAATTCAACGGGAAATTAAAAAGGAGCAGGCTCGGGAAAAAAGAGCAGCATTCACTGAAAAGTGGAGCAAGCGATGGAAAAAAGTAAAACGCATGTTAAGCTGGGCTTTTCCCGAATACAGATATATGTGTGTTATTTACCCCGTTCTGGAAAATATTCCAATTCTCCTTCCGATTTGCTGGATATGGAGAGGAATACGACAGTTAAAGATATTGATTACAAGCAACCTGTTTAAAAGGAAGTCCGATTGATATTATTTCCGGACTTCCTTTCGCTGTTGTTCCAATATTTCCTGCAAGGAATGAATGGAGTTGATGGAAGGGAGAAGAGAGGCCTCGTTTGTTTCTGCGGCGATGGCCAGCTCCTCTCGCATGATTTTAATATTCTTGGGGGCGTCGATTGCCAGACGAACCCCCATAGACGTACTTTCAACTACCGTGACTCTGATTTGATCTCCTATTAAAATACTTTCGTTCGTTTTCCGATGCAATATCAGCATTGCAATTACTCCTGTCTTATGGTTTTTTTATGATATTGGAAAAAGTACTCAGCTTATGGCGGTATCCGTATTTGGCATTTTCTAAAATTACCTGACGGGCCGCTTTCGTTTTAGGATTGATAGCCAACGGGCATTTAAGGTTCACAGTGTCCTCCAGATAGTCGTTTTTTATGACACATACCGTATAATAGGAGAGCTCATTGCTGCTTTCCACCTCCAGAGAGGCCAAATCCTCCGCTGTCAGGTCAGGGCAGTAATCCGGGCATAAAGTGGTAGGCGCAATGACCACAAAGGCAACCTGAGAATTTTCAACGGACTGCATCAAAAGCAGAGACTCGTTCTCCTCGTCCAGACGCAGAGGAAGAAAATGTTTCAAATCAGGAAAACCAAAAAAGCCATCCGCCACCGTAATTAAATCGGACGGATTGTATTCAACTTCTCCATAATAATCAGTCTGTATTTTCATGAAAAATCGGCCTTTCCGAGCTGCTGTTATGCCTGTATATCAATCAGGCCCCCGGCAGCGTCCTTGCGGGGAGGTACATAGTTAAAATCACCCAGATATTCAAACTGAACTTCCGGATACTGCGTTATAATTGTTACGGACATAGCCGGAATATAAGACAGGTCCCCTTTTGCGATACGGAATTCAAAAGCTTCCCGCTGTACAAGATATTCTGAAACGGACTCAGAATTACCTGCCGCCACAACCGCAGATTCCCCGGTGTCGGAGGAAACAGAATCTGCCTGTCGTGATGATGGATAATTTAATACGGAGACTGTGTCGGAATCCCGCATGTTTTTCTGGGACGCAGCCGAAACCGACGGGGCCGTTCCCAGGTTTGGTCCGAAGCCCTGCGAGGAAATAGCCACAGGAGAGTCGGAAGAAAAAGTCTGTCTGTATTTGCTCATGAAATCAAGGCTGGAAGAGTTCCCCTTGATATGGTGCTGGTTCTGATAAGCATGATAAAGGGAAAAAGTCTTTCGCCGTTCCGCCGCAACTGTCTGAGAAGGAACCAGCCGGGCATTTTGTGTAAAACGGGTAGATTGAAAAGGAATTGAAGTAACCTTAATAAGCGCTGCCATATGTCCACCCCCAATCTAAGGATAAAATTAGCGCATAAAATCAAATAAAGATGTTCCATACATATAGGAACTAACCTTCAGCGCGGCAGTATAGGATTGCTGATAGGCATACATATCAATAATGGAATCATAGGGATCAGCCCCCAGTTTATTTTTATATTGCTCGGTCAGGTTTATCTTGTCTAATCCCAGGCGTTCTTCCGTACTTCCCAGAATATTATATTTATTGCCCAGATCGCTGTACACTGTACCAAGCCGATGCTCCGACGCAGTCATTTTATCCATGACCGGAGCAAGGGTCTCTCTGAACTTCGTTCTGTCGCTGTCCTCCATGTAAGTGTCTATTGACTTGACCGCCTGAGCGATTAATCCAATAGGGCTTTCATTCAGAAGATCTTTTATCTGACTTTTCAGCGCCGCCGGGTTTGAAGCCGCCTGCGCCTTGACCGAATCAGAAGACAAACCAGTAATGGCATTAAAACCGCCGGTATAAGTATCTACCAGGGTTTCACGATCATAGATCGTTCCATAGCCGATATCCATTCTTCCCTGCTCGCTCATGGCCTTGACAATTGCATCGAGAGTCGCGTCTTCACCCATAGCCGTTCCATCCGGATTTGTGCCGCTGAATGTATACTGATAACTTCCGTCTGCCTGTTCCTCCATTTTCAACGTCATTACAGTTGCATTTTCATCACCGGGGAACTTATGGGTATACGTCAGTTCCATTCCATCAGCGCTGAGGGAAAATGGAGGAGTAGAGACATCGTTGCCTCCATAAATGTAAAAGTCCCGATATTGAGCATTTAAATCATTGGCCATCGTCTGCTGAAAGGCCAGAAGCTCATCCTTGGTTGTCTGCACTAAACCAGGATCTATATTGCTGGTTTCAGTAAGAATATATTCCACACGGCCCTTTGCCTTTGACAATCTTGTCTGAATATCCCTGACGCCAAGCTCCTGCTGATACAGCCGGTTTTGCACGTCCGGGATCAGGTTCAGCTTGCTCAGCGTATCCAGATACTGGTTATCGATCTTCTTTCCCTCATAATAAGCAAGAGGGTTATCCGCGGCCTTTTCATAGGCCTTTCCGCTGGATATTTTATTCATACTTTTATTTAGGCGGCTGTGAACATCATTGACAGAACCGCTGAAATTACGAAAAGTCGCATTGTTTGTAACACGCATAGTAATCAGTACCTCCGTTTCCTATATTATCTTCCCACCACGCCGGTATTATTAATCAGTGTATTGAGAACTTCGTCCAGCGCTGTCATCAGCCGCGACGCCGCATTGTATGCGGAAACATAGGCCATCATATTGGCGCCCTCCTCGTCCAGGCTAACACCGGAAATGGAATCTCTGGAATTCTGAATGCCGTTTAACACAGTTACATCTGTTTTCAGTGTATTGGTGTTGAAACTGGAATCATTGGCCAGAACCGTGGAGATATTATTCATATCATCGGCAAATGTTCTATTTCCCAGCTCGGAATGGGTCGTTCTCATGGCTTCCAGCATATCCAGAATCGTGTCGGTGGGATTTTCCCTCAAGTCGTTAATATGAGCGGTACCGTCGATCCAATCCTTGCTGATGCCAATTGTGAGGGCGGTTATGTCTCCCGTGTTATTCGTCTGCTTATTTGCAAGAAGATTTCCACCAACGGGCTGAGTTGAACCGGCAATATCGTTCTTATTATTAATTGCGTTTATTTTATCGGCAAAGGTTTTGGCCAGGGTATCCAGCCTGTTCATATAATACTGGTAGCCTCTTACGTCGTCAACAGTCTGGGTTCCCTGAATCGGAAGCCCATCGCCTTTTTTCCCAAGCATATCAAGACTTGCCTGAATGGAGCCTCCGGAAAGCTGAACTCCGCTGGCGGAAGCGGATACAGATGCAGCACCGCTTGATTGGGCCGCTGTAAACTTCACAGACGCTTTTAAAGGATCGTCCTGGCTGCCGCCGTCAATGGAAAGAGAACCATAATTTTCGCCCCGCTTGCCTTCCGTTCCGTTAACAAGGGTAAGACGCTGTGGATCACCGTTAGTATCCGTATAAAGGAGTTCTACCTTTAAATCGTCCGGCCAGTCTTTCTTCCCGATAATATTGCCATAATGGTCATATTCATATATTTCCCTAGGGGCCTCTGTTGTTCCATCCGCCTCAAAGCCATCATGGTCGCTGTCCTTAAAATAAGTAACTTCAATGGGAATATAGCTGGCAAGAGAGTCTAAAAGATTATTTCTTTCATCCATCAGCTCCAGGCTTTGCTGGCCGAGGATCTGATTCTGTTTGATCTGCCGGTTCAGATCGCCAATCTGCTGTAAAATGTTGTTGACGGTGTCTATCGCGCCGTTTTCACTGGTTCCTTTTCCGTCCAGCTTGGCAAATTCTTCTTTCTCAGCGGCCTCAACCTGCCGGGCGGCGTCATTGATAAGATTGGTGAGCGCACTCATGCGGGAACGCAGGTTACTTTCATACACAGGATCATGAAATTTATCCAGATCCTGCATATCATTCAGAATAACCTGAATATCGTCGATGGCTGTCCGGACTCCATCTATATTACTTTCATCAAAGGGTCGCGCCAAAACATCCAGAGAGTTCTGCAAGGACTCCGCATAGCCGGCTTTTTTCATCTGCGTGCGGTACTGAATATCCAGAAATGGATCCCGTATCTGGGAGACCTTATCCATGTGAACGCCGAAGCCCACGGCAATTTCAGAACCGTTCATATAATGAGCGACGGGATTTGTGTAGTTTAAGCTGGAAGTTTCCAGCTGCTGGCGGGTATATCCCACCGTATTCATGTTTGACAGATTCTGTCCGACAATATCCAGACGCTTCTGGTTCGCCTGAAGGGCGGAAAGAGCGGTGGAAAGGCCGGCAAATGTAGCTCGTACCATATATTATGCTTTCCTTTCAAATAGTTGGTTTGTCTGTCCATGTTCTGAAAGAGCTTTCTGAAACTCTGTCAGGCGAAGGGCGATGATTCGGTCTGCACTGTCCCTGGCATCCGTTAAAACCTTCAGTTCCCTGTCCAGCTCTGTAAACAGAGGAAGAAGAAGATCTTTTTGCTCTTCGGAGACAGAAGAAAGAATTTCACGGAACGTAAGATCCTTCCAGCCCAGGGCTTCAACCTGATGGAGCCTGCTTTGCTCCAACCCCCGCAGCTTGAGAAGAATCGCCTGTTCCCGCTGTATCAGTCCGCTCATTTTATCATGATGCCCTTCAGAAGCTGAAACGGCTTTCTGTTCCTCAATCTGCCGGATATCTTTTACGACATCCGTAATCAGAGCGATAGAACGGGCGAATTCATTTAGCGTGTTATCCATATGCCCTCCATCCCGCTACCGGTAGCCCAGCATATGTTCGGCTATGCGCCTGGAGTCCGGGGTATAAGTTCCGGCATCAATTTGCTGTTTCAACGAGAGTACCCGTTCACGGCCGGCGCCCGTTTCAAGCTTAGCGGCGGCTTCACGGGCCAGGACACGGGCAAAGGATGTATCATCCGCATAAGGAGAAGATTCCTTAAGGGATACCTTGTCAAAGTCGCATGCCGCGCGTCCCGCGGACACTTTGGACGGATTTGCAGAAGAAGCGGGAGTGATATAATCGAATCCACCTATCCTGTTGATATACGGTTTTATATTCATAAAAACCCTCCTTCCCTTAATGGCTGGATCGTAGTTGTTTTATAAACCAAATTTATAAACAAAAAGGACATTCTGCCAGGTTTGCCGGAGGCAGAATATAGCTTCTACATGCATATATTATCGGCTTTTTTTGAAAGTTAATAAGGCTTAAGTGAAAAACTGCTGAAATATTTTTCAATATAATGCTAATAGAAAATGAAAATAATGCTAATAGAAAATGAAAATGTGCCGATATTAACATAGGTATAGAATGGTTTTATTCATGGAGGTAGTATGGCCAATATTTTGCAGGTAAGCAACATTCCTGTCCGGCAGGACAGAAACACGCCGGACATACAAAAAAACGGAAACTATGAG
The DNA here is from genome assembly GCA_910585355.1 of uncultured Lachnospiraceae bacterium. Classification (GTDB taxonomy): domain Bacteria; phylum Bacillota; class Clostridia; order Lachnospirales; family Lachnospiraceae; genus CANRXD01. The sequence goes on along the minus strand of CAJUDN010000006.1, from coordinate 56,388 downwards.
GAAAACCAGCAGGTTCAGAATCCAGTGGATGTATCTCGTGTCGTACGGGCGGACGGCCAGGGTATGGAGGACGCGAAAAATGCAACCACAGGAAACGGCTACAGCATTATAGATTACGAAAGCAATTACGGAGCTTTTATAAAAAAAATTGCTGAAGGGACCCAGATGTTCAAGCTCCTGGAACAGCTGTTTGACAGAGAGGGAACCGGAGTTTTAGCAGGATTAGCAAAAGATACGACCGGGGTCGGAGAGCTTGTGGAACAGCTGATGGCTTCCGCTCAGCTGGAGACGCCGGAAGAGCTCATGAGTTTTTTGAAGGAACAGCAGATTGTCCAGGCAAAGTTTTCTGGTCCCTTTTTTGACAGCCTGAGAAACATTCTGGGCCAGGGAGCGTCCGGAGGGGTACAGGGAGCGTCCGAAAGCTTAAAGGAAGCAGCTGTTTTCTTCTTAAAGGTTTATAATGACTTTTCTTCGGGGGAGCATCTCCTCCATCAGATGCGGTCCATTGCGGGAGATATTAATCAGTTAATGTTCCGGGGCTTCCGGGATGAGTTTGAGCAGCTTTTGAATAATATGAACTGGGAAGCGGAGAACGGAGATACGGCTGCCAATACGATGCTTTTAAATAACCGTGTAATTCCGTTTTTGTCGAACTATATATCCAGGACCCATGATTACGGGGCGGTCAGAGATGCGGTTATGCTGTTCATTTTCCATGCAGTGCGGTATGAAAACGGAAGCAAGGACAGACTGACGCAGTTGTTTGAGAGACTGGTCGGAAACCGTGAATATGAACGTTTTGACAAAGTGGGCGGTAAGAAGAGCCTGCCTGAAATTCTGGAAACCCTGAAACAGCCCGACAAGGGAAAGGCATTTTCCAATACTTTTTCCGAGATCCTTTTAAAGGGGGCAAAGGGAGAAGGCGGCCTGGAAAATGTTCAGCAGTTCCATCAGGCGCTGGACAGAATGCTCTTAAATGAGAGCGTGTATATGCCTGTTTTGCATATGATTTTCCCATTCCGATTTAAAGAAAAGGACGTCATGTCGGAAGTGTGGATTGATCCGGATGCAGGAAAAGAGGATGAGAGCGTCGGACGGAGAATTAAAATGCTCCTGAAATTTGACATTCAGGATTTGGGGGATTTCCAGCTGTTTCTGGCCCTCCAGGACAGAAAGGTAGACATGCAGTTAGATGTCCCGGAGGCGCTGCTCGAAAAACATGATGCGATCCAGAAGGGCATTTCTGAAATTATGAAAAAGAACGGTATGGGAGTCAACCGTTTTCTGGTAAAAAAGAAGGACAGAGAGATACAAATCCAAGACGCTTTTCCGGAAATAAGAGAAAAGGGGCGTGGAGTCAATGTTAGAATTTGATGAGTTAATGAAAAAAAGAGCGGTCGCGTTAAAATACGATTCCAAAAATAACCGGGCTCCGATTATTGTAGCTTCCGGAATGGGCTATCTGGCGGAGAAGATTATGGAGACCGCCGCTGAGGCGGGGGTTCCTGTATATGAGGATGATTCCCTGGCGGTGCGGTTAAGCCAGATGAAGCTGGGGGCGGCCATACCGGAAGAACTGTATCAGGCGGTGGTGGAAATTTATTTATATTTTCTGGATTATAAACCGGAGGAGGAAGTTGAAAGTTAATTATGAAAATGCAGAAAGCGGGACTAATGCTGGCTTTATGTTTCCTGGTGCTGGGGGCGCCCTTTAAAACGGAGGCGGCGACCAAGCCTATTCAGACTGTCAGTGTAAAAGTGAATTCAAAGCTGGAGCCGGGGGGGACTCTGCCTCCTATCGAGATCAGCGCTCAGACGCCGAAGGCGGGGGAGATAAATGTTTCGGGCGGCAGCGATAAATATCAGGTGACGGAAGCGGAATGGGCGGATAAGGGAAATAAAGTTCTTAAAGCCTCGGACGAACCGAGAATGAAGGTGACGATTGAACCTGTTGACGTGGGTGAGGATTATTTTCTGGCAAGCTATAAAAAATCAGATATAAAGATTGCCGGAGGAAGCTTCGTATCGGCGAAACGAGATGGAGATAATCTGGTGGTAACCCTTCGGGTAAGCGGCGTAAAGGGGGAGTATGACCCGCCGGCCGACGCGTTCTGGCATGAGGATAACCTGGGAGAGGCCCGGTGGGAAAAGTCGGAAAACTGTTCGGGATATTATGAGGTTCAGCTGCTGAGGGATGAAAAGGTGGTTTTTAAACTGGCAAAGGTATCCGGCCTGCGTTATAATTTTTATCCCTATATGACAAAAGAGGGGACATATACTTTTAAGATCAGAACCATACCGGAGACGAATGCACAGGCAAAGTATGCGAAGAAAAGCGAATGGCTTGAATCCGGTGAACTGGAAATTACAGACCGCTATGTTTCCGATGGAAAGGGCCAGCAGAGTAAAAACAGTTCTGTAGTGAAGGGAACGAAGGACACTGTCGGATGGATAAAGGAGGACGACGTTTGGAAATATCGTTATCCCAGCGGTGATCTGTGCCGCGGAAAATGGGAAGAGATAAACGGTCTCTGGTACTATTTCGACGTGGACGGAAACATGCTCACCGGCTGGCAGAAAATAAAAGGAAGGGACTATTATTTATATGCCGATGGGCAGATGGCGGTGGGCTGGGCCAGACTGGACGGCGTCTGGCACTATTTCCGGACGGAAAAAGAAGGAAATGATCCTTTCGGCAGTATGGTGTCCGGCGGCTGGAGAGTGATAGGGCCGTATTATTATTATTTCAATTCTGATGGTTCTCTTTATACAGGCTGGCTTTTCAAGGACGGGGGCTGGTATTACCTGAATACTGTAGACAACAGCCTTCAGGGAGCGATGTTTACCGGATGGATCAAGCGGGATGAAAATACATACTTTGCAGATTCAAACGGAAGGATGGTGGAAGGCTGGTGTCAGATTGACGGAGCCTGGCATTATTTTTATCCGGGATCCGGGGCAATGGCACATAATACGGAAATAAACGGATTCTATGTGGATGAGGACGGCATCTGGAGATAAGGATTTTATTTGGAGATAAGGATGGAGTCTGGAAGTAAGGATGAAATCCGGAGATAAGGACGGCATCTGAAAATAAGGAGGCAGACATGAAAAGAGGATATGGAGTAGTGCTGGCCTTTGTGGCGGCATGTATGGTGGCGACAGGGCCGTGCATACATGCAAAAGGAGCTGAGTCCAGTGTAATCGAGAAGGCTTCCGTGAGCTTAAAAACCACATATGGAGAGTCGGGAGATATTCCGGAGCCGGAAATTACTGTGGATGTAAAGGGAGGTTCTCTGGAGGATATCCAGTACAGGACGGATCATGATAGATGGGAGCCCGGAAAAAAGGTCAGAATAGAAATTACGGTACAGGCGGATGAGGGGAAGTATTTTCCTGTGTCCCTTAACCGTTCCCAGTGCAAGGTGTCGGGAGGCGAGTTCGTTTCAGCCCGTTCGCTGGATGATAAACGGCTGCAGATAAAGGTGGATTACAAGCCGGTTACCGTTCTGGGAGAGACGGAACGGGCCGGATGGTTCCGCAACTCCAAAAAGAGGGCCACATGGAAATCCGTGAAATATGCGCCGGGCTACTCTCTGGTGCTTTACGGAGACGATAAGGTTGTAAAGCGTATGAACGTGGAAACCAACAGCGCGGATCTTTCAGATTTCATGAAAGATATGGATAAAACATATTATTATGAGGTCAAAGCCGTTCCGGTCACTTCAGAGGAAAAAAAGTATTTAAAAGAAGGGCAGTTCGTAACCTCCACATCCCAGGAATTTGACTGGGAGGATTTTGAGGAGGAGGAAGAAAAAAAGCAGACCCCCGGGGACGGCGGGGAAATCCGGGGAGATTCTTATATTATGCCTGACGGAAGCCGTGCGAAAGATACCTGGAAAAAAATTTCGGGAAAGTGGTATTTCTTTGACAGTAACGGAATCTGCGTTAAGGGCTGGTTTGCAACCGGAGGACGATGGTACTACATGGACCAGAGCGGCGTCATGTGTACAGGCTGGATTTCGCCGGACGGACATTCCTGGTATTTCTTAAATGAAAATGGAGAGATGCAGACAGGCTGGGTGGAACCAACCCCCGGTTCCTGGTATTATTTAAGAGAGGACGGCCTGATGCAGAAAGGCTGGGTGGAGCCCACCGCTGGTTCCTGGTACTATTTAAAGGAAGACGGCCTGATGCAGAAGGGATGGCTGCAGATCGGAGAACACTGGTATTATTTCAGAGATAATGGGACCATGGCTGTCAATACGATTGTGGACGGATGGCAGATAGACGCGGCTGGTATTGCTTATCGGATATCTTAGGAAGTAAATACCCCAAAAGGAGGATTGGTTGATATGGAATTCATTTCAAATGTGGCGGAGGCAGAGGAGCTCCTTTTAAAAACAAGCGAAAGCCGCAGCCTTAAAAAGAGCGGCAGCGAATTCGGAAATATATTTAAAAACAGTGCGAAGAGTATGGATATGGACTCCATTTTTGAACAGGCCGGAAAGACGTTCGGAGTATCTCCGAATCTTCTGCGGGCAGTGGCAAAACAGGAGTCCGGCTTTAACCCCAACGCAGTGTCAAAGGCGGGAGCTGTGGGAGTGATGCAGCTGATGCCGGGGACTGCGAAAAACCTGGGTGTCACGGACCCGTATGACCCATGGCAGAATATTATGGGAGGAGCCAAATATTTAAAAGAACAGCTGAACCGTTTTCAGAATGTGGAACTGGCGCTGGCGGCTTACAATGCGGGGCCGGGGGCTGTGCAGAAATATGGAGGCATACCGCCTTACAAAGAAACGCAGAATTATGTAAAGAAAGTGATGGGATACATGGGAGAATCCCTGTCGGCGAACCGAAGCGTAAGCATCCCGTATTCCGCACTGGAGGAGAATAACAGCTATCTGGCTGCTTCGCTCAAATACGGAGGCCTGGGCGGAAATGGGCTGTTCACTACTCAGGGACTTCTTGACAGCCTGTCTGTGCGACAGGAGGGAGACGATATTATTATGGATAAAGAGAGCTTTGTGAATCTGATTCAGATTCTTCGTATACAGATGATGATGGAATCAGGAAGCCAAATCGGAGTTATGGAGATTTAGATAAGATGGGAATAAATAAAAAAGACGAGATCTTGAAAGACTGCAGCCGGTGCGCTGTATATAATCATAAAGGAAAACGCCTTGCTGAAGCCAGAGTAGTACATACAAATAATAAAATTTGCCTTTATTTTTCTGAATTTGGCCTTTCAGACGGACGGTTTAAAACGAGAGTGGACTTTTTTGATGAGCGGCGCGGAATGGTTATGACGCTGAGCGAGGTTGTTATACGCAGGAATCCGGCTTTCCCGGAAGAGGATGAACCATGGATTGGCGAGTGTGTGATTCTGGATGTAAAGCAGGTGGTGCAGCGGCAGAAAGATATCAGAGTAAAAGTAAATATGGATATGAAATTCAAAAGATGCAGCGATGGGACTGAATTTTTTGGAACAATTGGGAATTTATCGGCCGGCGGCCTTTATGTGATAACAAAGGTTTCGCTGTTAAAAGGAGAACGGATTGGCTTTTCTTATAATTTCCGGACGCTGGAGCGTCCCTTTGAAGCCGAAGTGCTTCGAGTGGGGCAGGCCGGAGAAAAAGGGTATGGGTATGGCTGCCGCTTTTTGGGCCTGACAGATGGAGGAGAAGCGGCGATCCGCGGTTTTGTATACAAGAAGCAGAAAGAAAAAGGCGCTGAAAGGGCATGAAAATCAATCTTGTAATGATCATGAAAAATGAGGAACGCTCTCTGGAGCGCTGCCTTAAACAGGCAGGGGGGATTGTTGACGAGATTATTATAGCCGATACAGGCTCAACGGACCGTTCTGTTGAAATTGCAGAAAAATCCGGGGCAAAGATTTGGAAATATGAGTGGAACGATGATTTTGCAGCCGCCAGAAATTTTGCGCTCGAACACTCTGATGCGGAATGGAATCTTATATTGGACGCGGATGAATATCTGCTGCCCTGCCGCCGGGAAGAGCTGGAACGAAAGATTCAGGAGCACTCCGGCAGATATGGAAAGCGCTGGATCGGAAGCATTCTTCGCAGGGATTTCTGGAAAGAGGAGGGGAGGATGGAGAGCAGTCTGACCTGCATCCCAAGGCTCCTTCCTCATGGGGTTCGCTATTTCGGCATGATCCACGAGCAGCCGGAAGAGGCGGGCCCCTTTTTAAAAATTCCCCTGGAGGCGGAGCATGACGGATATTTATATGCGGATAAGAGCGGGCGGAATCTGGAATATTTGAAAAAAGCGGTAGAACGATATCCGGAGGATATGTATTACCGGTTTCAAATGGCAGTTACGCTGCGGAATGCAAAAAAACCTCTGGAAAGCCTTGACTGGTTCCGGCAGTTTTATGAAAGCGGGGCCAGGAAGTCCGGTTATTGGCCCGAGGGCGTGGTTTCTTATCTATATGCCCTGATAGAGTCGGAGACACAGTCGGGGCTATGCGAGGCGTTGGAAATTGTAAGCAGAGAACAGGCATGCCTGAAGGATCGGGCGGATTTTTGGTTTGTATGCGGTTTATTTTATATGAAGCTGGTGCTTTCTGATGTTTCACAGTACCTTGAATTTTTGCCCAAAATTGAAGAGAGTTTTCTGAAGTGTCTCCGGATTGGCGAGCATCCGGGCTGTGTGGTTGGCACCGGTTCTTTTAAGGCTGCATACAATCTGGCCTTGTGGTATGAGGTATCAGGACAAACAGAGAAGGCAATAAAATATTATAAAGACGCTGCGGAAAACTTTGAGCCTGCAAAAGAGCGGCTTGAAAAACTTATTATTTAAAAAAGCTTATCTTTTTTGCAAAATCGCCGAAATTAAATTATAAAGAAAAATAAAGCCGTGCAGAAAGGAGAAGGGATTGATGCGGATACAAAATAATATAGCATCTATAAATTCATCCAGGAATCAGGGAATAACGAAAGGCAAGTTGAATAAGACCCTGGAAAAGCTGTCCTCCGGTTATAGGATCAACCGCGCCGGAGACGACGCGGCAGGGCTTGCCATATCGGAACTGATGAGGAGCCAGATTGCTGGACTGGATCAGGCCATGCGGAATAATAACGACGGCATCAGTATGACGAACACGGGAGAAGGAGCGCTTCAGGAGATTCATTCCATGCTTCACAGAATGAAAACTCTGGCCATTGAGGCGGCGAACGGTACGTATGATTCGGTTGCGAGAGCAAATGTGGATATGGAGCGTCAGGCGCTGTTAGGTGAAATAGACCGTATAAGTCAGTCAACGGATTTTGCGGGAATCCCGCTGTTCGGGGAGAAAGAAGGAGACATTCCACCGGGCTGGGTACCGCCGGAGTTACGGGATCAGATCACGCTTCAGATCGGCCATGCGTCAAATGAGATCATGGATGTGGGGCGGTATTATATGGGAAGCAGAGAATTGCTTCTGGATGAGACCAGCTTCCGCACCAGGGAGTCTGCCAATGCTTCCGTGGATGTCATTGATACGGCAATCTCCGCAGTGACGGAAGTGAGGGCAAATTTCGGGGCTGCCTATACGCATTTGGTGCATACCAATAACAACCTGGGAGTAACAAAGGAGAATATGACGGCCGCGGAGAGCGGAATACGTGACACAAATGTGGCGGAGTATTTTACGGAGCTTACTACGCAAAATATTGTGCTTCAGGCTTCCAACGCCATGCTCTCCCATGCGAATAACCTGCCGGACCTTGCACTCCAGCTTCTCAGGGGATAAGTAAGCGGGACATTACTGTTCACTTCCCGGTCAGTCACTCCGCTGATTGATGGGGAGCCAGTATCATAATGGGGTTAAAGCAGATACCCCGTTGCCGCAGGAAGTCTTAAATGAGCATATTCAGTTATGTTTATAGGGTACCTGTGAACAATAACACCGGGAAAAGTGTGGGCTGTATCTTGTCAGTATGGCAACCAGATACCCGTAAGGTTTCCCTGACTGAAGGCGGCAGGGGCTCACCGTAAGGATGGCTGAAATGCTCTTCCTGTTATAAAGAGTAGATACAGGCTGGCCAGAGCAGTATGAACACTGTACTGGCCGGCTTTTTAACTTTATTGCCTTTCTCTCTTATGTTTTTTGGCAAAATGCCGATAAATATATAGAGAAATAGAGAGAAAAGTAAACCAGAATTTAGAGGAAAGAAGGGAATAAAAGAATGGCAAGTGTATCTGGAGCAACAAATAGTTTAGGGAATACAACTTTAAGGGGATATGGCGGTCTCAGCTCCGGTATTGACCGGGATTCAATCATCGAGCAGATGACGTTGGGGACTCAGACAAAGATTGCCAATCAGAATAAGAGTATGACGAGTCTTGCCTGGAAGCAGGAGGCTTACCAGTCTATCAGCGGAAAAATCCTGGATTTGCAGGATAATTATTTTTCATACAGCAGCGGCTTTAACTTAAAGGATGCCTCCGTGTTTGCAAAAAACAGAGTGTCTGTATTGGGGAAATCCGATGTGACAAAGTTTGTATCAGCCAGTGGAAGCTCCAATATGACAAATTATCTGTCCTTGTTGGGAGTGAAGCAGACGGCGTCTTCCACTACGCTTTTGTCGGCCGGCAAAGGAACTGCGAGTATTAAAACCGGAATTACGGCAGACAGTCTTACAAATGAAGTTTATAAAACTTCCAATTTAGAAGGAAAAAGGCTGGAGTTTGGTGTCTACGGAACGGACGGTAAATTCAGATCCGCCGGAACCTTTACGTTCCCGGCTTCCTATACGGAGAAGGATGAGAACGGAAAGGATGTTACGGTAACTCTGGACTATACCTCTGATATGAATGCCGTTGCAGATACCGAGACAGGCAAGACGTACGGAGAAAAGCTGGCGGAGGGACTTAATAAGGCTCTGGCTCAGTCCAACATCAAATCCGGAGATGCAAAGCTTTCCACAGTGGCGGAATTTAAATACGAGAACGGCGTTATGAAATTCCAGGAAAAGGACGGCAAGACGACGGATCTGGCGATTCGCTCTACCTCCAGTGCGTTGAAGGCCCTGGGCTATGACGGAACCGGAAAGAATGAGAAGGACGGAGTCAGCCTGAAAGAACTGGCAGAAAACCAGAAGGAATTTAAGGATGTTTATGCCAAAAGCCAGAATATGGTTGATTTCCTGAAAGGGAAAAAGCTGTCCTTTAGCTTTGGCGGACAGACCAAGCAGATTGAATTAGTGAAATCCGGCGACACGATTAACAGTCTGGATGACCTTGAGAAGAACATTCAGGAACGTCTGGATCAGGCATTTGGAGCGGGTAATATTGAGGTGAAGAGAAGCGGCGACAGTCTGGAATTCGATCTGGGCGACAATGCCAGCTCAAACCAGACCCTAACGATCACCTCCAGTAACGCGGATGTAAGAAGAGTACTGGGTATCGGGAAGGGAGCCAGCAATAAGCTGAGCACAGAGAGCAGCATCAGAGATAATATTGATAAATTGCTGCCTGGCGCAACGGATGCGGAAAAGGAAGCTTTCCTTGAAGATTTGAATAAAAACGGCCTGATGATTAACGGGGTCAGAATTAAAGGTGTGACAGCCGATACCTCTATCAGCTCCATGATGGATAAGATTAACGCAAATGAAGAGGCCGGTGTGAAAGTTTCCTACCTTTCAGGCTCCAACCAGTTTGTTATGATTACAGCGGAGACAGGAAAGGGAAGACAGATTGCCTTGGAGGGCGCTTCCATGAAGTTGTTTGGAGCCCAGGTAGAGAAGGCAGACGGAACGAAGGAGTTTGTAGACAGCAGTTTTGAGAAGACCGACAGCGACAAATGGGCGGGCGGCAGCAGCCTGGAAGGCGGAAAGAACGCCGAGGTGCTTGTAAGCTATGGAAACGGCATCAAGAGTCTTGTGGAAAGCTCTTCCAACACCATTGATCTGGACGGCATGAAGGTTACGGTTTCCGGTGTTTTCGGAGATGTGAAGCCAGATGGCAGTTCGTGGACATCTGACAGTTCCATGGCTGTAACATTCAGTTCCGAGGCGGATGTGGACGGCGTGACTGAAAAAGTCAAGAAATTCTTTGAAGAATACAACGCGATGATTACAGAGATCAATACCCAGGTTACTACCAGGCCGAGTTCTTCTTATGGTCCGTTGACGGAAGCCCAAAAGGCTGAAATGACGGAAACCTCCATTGAAAACTGGGAGAAAAAAGCGAAAGAAGGAATCCTGTTCAACGATGGCACCATGCGCGCCTTAAGCTCTGACCTGCAGTCTGTAATGACGAAGATGTTAAGCAGTGGAATCAGTTACCAGGATCTGGAAGAGATGGGGATTACCATGTCGCAGGATTATCTGGACGGCGGAACCATAGCCTTTGACGAGGCAAAATTTAAGGCGGCTATGGCAAGTGATCCTGATAAGGTGGCGGAAGTGTTTGCCGGTAACGGCACGTCAAAGGGCCTGACAGGTATTGTGGAGGAGACGCTGATCGGGTATGCCTGCAGATACAGAAGCCAAAACGGAGACTCATACGGCCGTTTGATTGAAGAGGCAGGTTCAGAAAAGCTCCCGCTTTCCATGATGGATAATGAGATTTACAAGCAGTTAAAGGAAATGGAAAAGCTTCTGGACAAATATAAATCCCAGCTTTCGACAGAACAGGACCGCTATATTAGGCAGTTTACCACAATGGAAACGTTGATTAACAAGATGAACAGCCAGTCCAGCTACCTGAGCCAGCTTTCGTAGTGTAGAATTGGTTTTTGGCAGAAGGAGAATTAATTGAATATCTATCAAAAATATAAAGAAGACAGCATCTATTCCATGAGCAGCTCAGAATTGCTTGATTTATTATATGAAGAGGCGATTGGACGTTTGCGAAAAGCCGAGCTGGCTTTGGAAGACAAGAAGTACGCGTTGTTTGACGATTGTCTGAGACGCACTTCCAAAATTGTCCGGTACTTGATTGATATTTTGGATATGAGGCAGCCCATCAGTTATGATCTTCGGCGGATTTATGATTATTTAATACTGGATCTCAGTAAAATAAAGGCAGGCCGGGAACGGGAAAAAGAGGAAATTGCAAGAATCAGTCATATACTCGCTGAGCTGAGGGAGGCATTCCAGCAGGCCGCCCGGAAAGTAAACGAGGAGCATATGTTAAGCAGGAGCGAGGGACGGGGATAAGCAGATATGGAACTGGATTTGGAACAGGTGCTGATTCTGCTGCAGAGACGATATAACTCCCTGAGAGAATTGAAGCGATTTACAGATGATTTACAGGATGCCGTATCACGGGAGGATGCCGTATCGGCTGACTTGATTCTCCAGATGCGTGCGGATGAGATGGATAATACGGAAGCCTGTCTGGAGATGATCTGGAAGATGGCCGAAGGCGGACAAAAAGAAAATGAGGAGATTCACAGACTTATGTCCAAAGAGTTCCTTCTGATGGAGGAAGGCGTAAGTCAGGAAGAAACGAAGATTCTTCATCTCAGAAAAAAGACAGCGATTCTCATTAAGGAGATACAGGATACGGACAGACAGCTGAATAAGAGAGCGGCCGGCGCAAAGTCGTTTTATAAGTAACCCTTCATGCCGCTTTCCCGGCGCCGCCTTGAATGAAAGAGGGTTTACTTTAAGCCTCCGGAAGATGCACAGAAAATGGGAACGGAAGATGTTGTTTCGTGACCCATTTTCGTGCAGTTTCGCGCCGGAGTACTGAACCTTCAAAGCAAATAATTGTAATGTATAAAGCGCCATTTAAGGGCTTTATAAATATTTAGGAAAGGAGGAAGATATATGACAGTAAATGGAATATCAGGCAGCTATTACCAGTATCAAAACACCTTGAATATGCTTCAGCTGTCCAGTGCGAGACAGTCGTCGCGTTACCAGGCAGTGGAGCCTGTAAGTCAGGTAACCTCTGCAACTTACAGCAGCAGCGTGCAGAATTTTCTGAGCAATTATCAGAAAGAGCTTACGTCGCTGGAAAGCGTGGCTTCTAAGCTGATGATAAACAGCAGCAAAAATGTATTCAATGATTTTGAGGTGGCGTCTACCAACAGCGACGTAGTCGATGTTTCTGCGACATATAAGCTTAAGGGAGACACAGACATCAGTCTGGATGTACAGACCCTGGCTCAGAAGCAGCAGAATACCAGTACAGCTCATTTTGGAGCGGAGCAGGTGGCAGCCGGAGACGATATGAATTTCGATATTCTGGCTTCTGATGGAAAACGCATATCCGTTACCGTTGGAAGCATGAACGAAAACGGCACGGCAAAAACCTATCATCAGATGTATCAGGAGGCTGCTGCATCAATCAATGCACAGGCCGGAAGGAGCGCAAGGGCTTCCGTGGCCAATGTTGACGGTAAAGTATCTTTGGTTCTCACTTCAGGAAAAGAAGGAGAAGCAGGAGGATTTACAATCAGCGGAGAGACCGGTGCTGCGGCAGGCATTGAAAATGCAGCTGTTCAGGCACAGGATGCAGTATATAGTGTGACTGAGAATGGAGTTACTACCACATACCAGTCCGCATCAAACAAAATCAGTCTGGATTATGGCCGAATAGAGGCACAGCTGAAGAAAACCGGAGAAAGCACGATTTATACGGGAATTGATGAGGATAAGGTGGTATCCGCAGTAAAAGATTTAATGGATGGATACAATTCTGTCCAGTCCCTGCTTGAAGGAAACGCAAGCCGCGGAATTGGCGCAACAGCCCATGCACAGGCCTTCGGCAGAGGCATGGCCGCGGAGAAGACTCTGAACGCGATTGGAATTTCCTATAATAAAGATGGAAAAATGGAGCTTGACGAAGATAAGCTGAAAGAAGCTCTGGAAAAAGACTTCAATGGAACAAAAGAAATTCTGGGCGGCCAGTTTGGTATTGCTGAAAAGGTTGCTTCCCGTACAGATATGGCTCTTTCCGATTCTGTACAGCGGATTGTAAGCAATGATTTAGGCGGATCGACAAAGTCAGAAACAGCCGTAAGCAAAAATCAGAGTTATGACCGTTCCGGTTATCAGAGCTTTTATAACTTTGTCAAGAGCGGTCCCTATAATTTAGGAAATTATTATGCGGTAGGTTTACTGCTGAACACATTGGCATAGCTGATGGAATAGCGGATATCTTTTACAGATATCCGTTATTTTTTATGCAATAGGAAAGTGTGTCCTATTGCATGAAAAAGGCTCCGCCTGGGACTGCGCTGCGGCGGAAAGGAAAATGTCGCTGCCGCAGCCCGCCACAGGCGGAGAATTCTGCAAGCAGGATTCGTTTTTATAGGAAGTATAATATAATGGCAGCCATAAGAGACCAGGAATCGAAAAGCAGATTCCCGGCCTTTTTGTTTTATGGGAGAGAATTTCGTGTATAAATGCGTATGAAAAGCAGCTGTGCTGTTATAAATTACGGCAGTATGTTGTCGAAAAGGATGGAAAAATACAACGCTTTACTTTATAATAGAGTTAAAAGAAAATTGCAGGCCTAAATCAGCGGCATCTGCTGCGCCTGAAGTTTTACGGTAACAGTTCAGGGGGTATCTGAACTGTTACGTTTTAAGGCAGAGACCGCATATTCGGGACAGATAACGGGGGAGAAACGATGGCACAAAAAAAGAGCAGACATGAACTCCTGTATCCGCTGGGAGTAACGCCGATGGCAGATGAGATAAAAATTCTTGTGAGAGCAGAAGGAGAGGACGTGAAACTCCTGCTGTTTAAAAAGGGGGCAGAAGAGGCCGAAGAGGTAATCGCTTTTAAGAAAGAGGACAGGATCGGGGATGTATGGTCCATGACTCTTAAGGGGGACGCTTTTAAAAATATGGAGTATGGATTCGAGGCGGATGGGAGCTGGCTTGCAGACCCCTGTGCCAGAGCAGTCGAAGGATGGGAAAAATGGGGGGATTTTTCCAGAGCAGAGAAAAGAGTGAAGGCCCGTCTGGTGACCGGGGATTTTGACTGGGAATGTGACAAAAGACCGGAAATTCCATATGCGGAAACAATAATATATCGTCTCCATGTCAGAGGGTTCACGAAGCATTTATCATCCAGGGTGAAGGCCAAAGGAACTTTCGTGGGAGTGATGGAGAAGATTCCGTATTTAAAAGAACTAGGAATTACAACTGTGGAGCTTATGCCAGTGACAGAATTCAATGAGATTATGATGACAGAAGCCTCAGATCAGATGACGGGGCAGGGACAAAGGCCCACAGGACGTTTTAACTACTGGGGCTATGGGCCGTCTTTTCTCTATGCGGTAAAGGCGGCCTATGGCACAGGACGAAAAAGGCCGGAAACGGAATTTAAAATGCTGGTAAAAAAACTTCATGGGGAACAGATGGAGTGCATTGTGGAGATGTATTTTACTGGTAAGGAACCAATGGTTCAGGTTTTGGATGTGCTGCGCTATTGGGTACAGGAGTATCATGTGGATGGTTTTTGCCTTACCGGTTTTGCGCCGCTTACAGCTATTGCTGAAGATCCGTTTTTAAAAAGGACAAAACTCTTTGCCAGTTCCTGGGGAGAAGCCATGGAACGGAGGCCTATCATGAGGTATCAGGCTCCGGGTGACGGTCCGGTGACAGTGAGAGAAAAAAACCTGGCAGAGTATAATGACCAATTTCAAATAGATATGCGAAAGTTCCTGAAGGGCGATGAGGGTATGATAAACAGCCTGGCCTTCAGAAGCCGCAGGAATCCGGATGGTTTTGGCGTTATTAATTACATGGCTAATACCAATGGCATGACCATGATGGACATGGTGACCTATGACAGAAAGCATAATGAAGAGAATGGGGAGGATAACCAGGACGGAAATGATTTTGAGTGTTCCTGGAACTGCGGAGAGGAAGGCCCAACCAGAAAGCAGAAGATTGTCAGACTGAGAAAGAGGCAGCTTTGCAACGGATTTCTGCTCCTGTTTTTGAGCCAGGGAACACCGCTTCTTTTGGCTGGGGATGAATTCGGAAATTCCCAGAATGGAAATAACAATGCCTATTGTCAGGACAACAAAACCACATGGCTGGACTGGAAGCTGCTGGAGAAGAACCATGAATTGTATGAGTTTGTGAAAGAGCTGATAGCATTTCGGAAGAAACACAAGGTATTCCACATGGACAGAGAGCCCAGAATCATGGATTATAAATCCTGCGGGCGGCCGGATATTTCCTATCATGGGGAAAACGCCTGGAGACCGGGGTTTGAAAATTACAGGCGCCAGTTTGGAATCCTTTATTGGGGGCCTTATGGGAAAAATGCGGACGGGTCGGCGGATGATACTTTCTATGTGGCCTATAATATGCATTGGGAACCACATGTGTTCGGCCTTCCTCATCTGCCGAAGGGGCAGCTTTGGCATGTGGCGTATGATACATCCAGGGGCCCTGAAAAAGGGAGATATAAAGAAGGGGAAGAGCCGGTTCTTGAAAATCAGACGCAGGCGGAGATTCCGCCGAGAGGCATTATGGTTTTTTCAAGTCGGAACGGAAGCGGGTATTTTACGTATGAAACCCCCATTGGCGAGATTACGGTCTGCTGTCTTGGCGGAGCGGTGACAGGGCTCCGGTTTGGCCGTGTGGCGCCGGAGGGCGCGGATATGAGAGAAATGCGGACAGAACTGTCAGACAAGGCTTATGGACAGCTCCTGGAATATCTGAATGGAGCCCGAAAAAAATTTGATCTGCCTTTTCAGATGGAGGGCACAGAGTTCCAAAAAAAGGTCTGGAATGCGCTTTTAACTATTCCCTATGGAGAGACTCGCAGCTATAAGGAGATTGCAGAGCAGATCGGGGATGTGAAAGCCACCCGGGCAGTGGGGATGGCCAATAATAAGAACCCCATTGCCATTGTGGTGCCATGCCACAGAGTCGTGGGTGCAGACGGGACTCTGACCGGATATGCCGGGGGGCTGGATATCAAGAAAAAGCTGCTGGAGCTGGAAAAAAACGGCTGCCGCGGCAGGAAGTCAGAGAGCTGAGGTAAAAAACGCTCTGCTTAGGCTTGCACTGCGGCGGCCCGCCGCAGGCGGAGGGTCTGTCGAGAAAATCAGTAATTCTACAATATGTATCCAATATCTGGAAGTATTGGGACTAAATATGGCAGGAATCTGGTGTTTTGCGACATACCCTCTTGTATTACGATACAGGATAGATTAGCTGCTCTTCCTGTATATTTTCCAGAACCTCATCATAAAATTTTTTAGCCAGATATTTTGCCATCGGAAGGTTCATGTCCAGATAGTTTCCGCAGTCTTTTGCGGCGGCGCCAGGAATCTCTCCTTCATAGTCGCGGATAAACAAAAACATTTCCTGCAAAAGCGGAATAATATCAGCGGACTCGTAATCTCCGGTAAGAAGCAGATAAAAGCCGGTCCGGCAGCCCATGGGGCCGAAGTAGAGAACCAGATCTTTATAAAGTTTATGGTTCCGTAAAAAAGTTGCCCCCAGATGTTCGATGGTGTGGATTTCAGCTGTGTTCATGACGGGCTCATGGTTGGGACGGGTTATGCGGATATCGAAGGTGGTTACATGTGTATCTCCTGATACGTCGCGCCTGGATACATAAACGCCAGGCAGAAGTTTTAAATGGTTGATCGTAAAACTGGGGATTTTTTCCATAGATGTTTTCCTTCCTTCTTAAATTTTCTTATGGGATCTTTTGGGGATGGTACTGACAGTAACAGCTCAGGCAGATCTGCATATTCCCCGCGATGACTGTACTAAACGTATCGGCGGCGGGCGCACGGCCCGTCGCGAAGTGATGTTAAACGGGCTGTACGCGGTAACGGTTTGGGGATTATCTGAACTGCCGCTGATATTATTATAGTCTCAAAATTTACAGGATACAAGATAATTTATTCCTTGTATCCGTATAAAACTTGTACTATAATAAAAAATGTATCGACGGACAACAGTTCAGGAAAGTCTGCGCGTTTCTCGCGCTGACAGTGCAAAATTGAGTGTAACGGAAAATCAACAAGGAGATAAATTGATGTTAGACGGAAAAAAGACTTTATTCAGCGGAATGCAGGCCACCGGAAATCTGACTCTGGGAAACTATCTTGGAGCTTTAAAGAACTGGGTTAGTATTTCGGATGATTACCAGACATTTTTCAGCGTGGTGGATATACATTCCATTACGGTCCGCCAGGATCCGGCAGAACTGAGAAGACGTGCGAGAACGCTTCTCACTCTCTATATTGCGGCAGGGCTGGATCCGGAAAAGAACTGTATTTATTACCAGTCCCATGTTTCGGGGCATGCGGAGCTGGCCTGGATATTAAACTGCTTCACTTATATGGGCGAGCTGAATCGTATGACTCAGTTTAAAGACAAGGCGGCAAAGCACGCGGACAATATCAATGCCGGATTATTCACGTACCCGGTTTTGATGGCGGCTGATATTTTGCTGTATCAGGCGGATGTGGTTCCTGTGGGAATCGATCAGATGCAGCATTTGGAGTTGACAAGAGATATCGCAATTCGTTTTAATAATATTTATGGTGATGTATTTACAATCCCGGAGGCGTATATTGGAAAAGCAGGAGCCAAGATCATGAGTCTTCAGGATCCGACTAAGAAGATGTCCAAATCCGACGAAAATCCCAATGGCAGCATTTACCTGATGGACGATCCGGATACCATCATCAGAAAATGTAAACGGGCGGTTACAGACTCAGAGGGATGCGTCTGCTACCGTGACGAGCAGCCAGGCATCAGGAACCTGATTGACATTTACTGCGCCTGCACCGGAAAGACGCCGGCGGAGGTTGAGACAGACTTTGGCGGAAAGGGATATGGAGAGTTCAAGATGGCCGTGGGCGAGGCTGTTGTGAGCGTATTAAAGCCTCTTCAGGATCATTTTGCGGATCTTACCAGAAATAAAGACTATCTGGATAAAGTAATTAAAGAGAATGCAGAAAAAGCAGCCTATTTCTCCGGCAAAACGCTGAGAAAGGTGCAGAAAAAAGTAGGATTTCCGGAGCGTATCCGGTAAGGAGGGCTTATGAAGCTGCTGACATATGAGGTGAACAGTAAAAAACTCGTGGGTGCGCTGAACCAGGAGGAAAGCTGGGTATATCCCATTTCCGCCGCCGGCATGGAATACCGGGACATGAAAGAGTTAATCAGGGAGATCGGACCATCGGAGGAAGAGATGTTAGCTTATATTTCCGGCCGTGCGCCTTATGAGGTTCCAGGTGCGGCGCCGTTACAGGATATAAAAGTTCTGTCTCCGATTCCTGTTCCGGACCAGGATATTATCTGTCTGGGTATTAATTATCTGGAGCATGCGAAGGAATCAGCAAAATTTAAAAAGGAAGCGTTTACGAAGCCGGAAAAGGCGGTATACTTCTCAAAACGCGTAAACCGTACCACAGACCCTGACGAGGGAATTCCGGCCCATCAAAAGCTCACGAGCCAGCTGGATTATGAGGTGGAGCTTGCAGTGATCCTCAGGAAGGATGCAAAGGATGTGCCCAGAGAAAATGTGAAGGACTACATTTTCGGTTATACCATTCTGAATGATGTCAGCGCCAGAGATGTGCAGACGGATCACAGGCAATGGTATTTTGGAAAAAGCCTGGATGGGTTTACTCCCTTTGGACCGTGGATTGTGACCAGTGACAGCATTGAATTTCCGCCAAAGCTTAACATTCAGTCAAAAGTCAATGGAGAGCTTCGCCAGAATTCCAATACAGAGATGTTTATCCATGGAATTGATGAGGTGATTTCAGAGTTAAGCCAGGGAATGACCTTAAAGGCAGGGACCATCATCGCCACCGGAACACCTGCAGGTGTGGGAATGGGCTTTGAACCGCCCAGGTTTCTGAAAACAGGAGATGTAGTGGAATGCGTCATTGAGGGAATCGGTACATTGAAGAACATAGTCGTTGAGTAAAGGTTGCCATGAAGGGAACTGCTGCCGCAGCAGACGGCAGTTTCTTTTCATGGCGTTTTTGCGCTACAGCGTCCGTAGAATTTTGAACAAAAGCAGGAGAGGATAAATTATGGAAGATATTCGTGAAATGCTTGGCCGGGTGGCCTCGGGAAAGCTTTCCGTGGAGGAGGCCGTGCTGGAGCTTAAAAAGGAGCCGTTTACAGAGGTTGGGTTCGATGACTTGGGATTTGCCAAGCTTGATACCCATAGAAAGCTGCGCCAAGGAATTGCAGAGGTGATTTATGGCGCGGGAAAAACGCCGGAGCAGATTGTCGGAATTGTGGAGGCCATGAAAAAGAGGGGCCAGGAAGTGATTTTAATGACCAGGGTGGATGAAGAAAAGGCAAAGGCTGTAAAAGAGGGACTTAAAGAAAAACTTTCAGATGAAGGCAGTTTTCAGTATTTTAAGGACGCGCGAATCGGCGTCTGCGGGGAGTTTCCGAAAAAGGATGGGGTTGGAACGGTTGTGGTCGCCACGGGCGGAACCAGCGATATTCCCGTGGCAGAAGAAGCGGCACTTACAGCGGAAGCCCTGGGAAATCAGGTAGTACGGCTGTATGATGTGGGGGTGGCCGGTCTTCACCGTCTGGTGTCCCATATGGACGAAATCATGAACGCCAGAGTAATCATTGCCATTGCAGGAATGGAGGGAGCCCTGGCCAGTGTGATCGGAGGGCTGGCAGACTGCCCGGTGATTGCGGTTCCCACCAGCGTGGGGTATGGCGCTTCCTTTCATGGCGTCTCAGCGCTGCTTTCCATGCTGAATTCTTGTGCCAGCGGTGTCAGCGTGGTAAATATTGACAACGGGTTCGGCGCCGGCTATCTGGCCAGCATGATCAATCATATGCGGGGATAAAACCCGGGAGAACGGAGGAGAAAGATGAAGACAATTTATTTGGACTGTAGCATGGGAGCGGCAGGGGATATGCTGATGGCGGCGCTTTTTGAGCTCTGCCCGGACAAAGATGGATTTTTGAAGAAAATGAATCATATGGGGATTCCCGGCGTGCAGGTGGAAGCACAGTCGGCTGTGAAATGCGGAATTACCGGAACCCATATGAAGGTAAGAGTGTTCGGGGAGGAAGAGGAGAGCCATGACGCATCCGATCATGAGAGTAGTCATGATTATGAGCATGGGCATAATCATGAGCACGAACATAGCCATGAGCACGAGCAGGATCATGAGCATGGGCATAGTCATGAGCACGAACATAATCATGAGCATAGTCATGAACATGGGCATAATCATGAGCATAGTCATGAGCACGAGCATAACCACGACCATCATCACCATGCCAGTATGGAAGGGATTTCTCACATTATTTCACATCTGGATCTTCCGGACCAGGTGAAACGCGATATGGAGAGTGTGTATGGGCTCATTGCCGAGGCGGAATCCCGTGCCCATGGAATGCCTGTGGACCAGATCCATTTCCACGAGGTAGGAACCATGGACGCGGTGGCGGATATTGCGGGGGTCTGCCTGCTGCTTCATGAAATCGGAGCCGGACAGATCATTGCGTCTCCTGTCCATATGGGAAGCGGTCATGTCCACTGCGCCCATGGAATTCTTCCTGTCCCGGCTCCGGCCACGGCCCATATTTTGCGGGGAATTCCTGCATACAGCACTCAGGTCAGAGGGGAGCTCTGCACGCCCACCGGAGCGGCCCTGCTGAAGCATTTTGTAAAGGAATTTGGCGGAATGCCGGTTATGGCCACATCAAAAATCGGATATGGAATGGGGAAAAAGGACTTTGAGCGTGCCAACTGTGTCCGTGCATTCCTGGGGGAAACGGCTGTTGCCGGCTCTGAGGTAGTGGAACTGTCCTGTAATCTGGATGACATGACTCCGGAGGCCCTTGGCTATGTTCAGGAGCTTCTTTTTGAAGCGGGCGCTCTGGAGGTCTATACGATCCCGGTAGGAATGAAGAAAAACCGGCCGGGAATTCTTTTAACCTGTATGTGCAGACATGATCAGGAGGAAACCATGACGTCCCTCCTGTTTAAGCATACCACAACGCTCGGAATCCGCGAGCATGTCAGCAGAAGATTTACTCTGAACAGGGAAATGAGGGAAATTGAAACACCCTATGGAACGGTGCGGGAGAAGATTTCCTCCGGCTATGGAATCACAAGAAGCAAGCTGGAATATGAGGATTTGGCCGGAATTGCTCATCGGCAGGGAATGTCTCTGGAGGAGGTAAAGAATGCAATATACGGACGCTAAGGCTGCGGCTGGTGATGGAAAGGAGAGGACGGGAAAGTTTCAGGGCCTGGAAACAAAGCGGTTGTTTCTAAGGGAAATGACCTGGGAGGACCGTCCGGCTATCTGCGCGATTCTTCAGGATAAAGAAACCATGTATGCATACGAGCACGCGTTTTCAGATGAGGAAACAGATAAATGGATGGAAAATCAGATGGACCGCTGCCGTAAGTTCGGTTTCGGCTTATGGGCTGTGGAGAAAAGAGAAACAGGGGAAGTTATTGGCCAGTGCGGCCTGACCTGGCAGCCGGTTCCGGAATCTATAGATATTTCCGGCCGGATTCTGGAAATTGGCTATCTGTTTCAGCGGTCTCAGTGGGGAAAAGGATATGCCACAGAAGCGGCCGCTGCCTGTCGGGAATATGCCTTTCAGGTCCTCAAAGCGCCCAAAGTAAGCTCTATTATACGTGAAAATAACCATGCTTCCAGGAACGTGGCGGAACGGAACGGCTTAAAGCCTGTGGGAACCTTCGTGAAACATTACTACGGAATGGACATGCTGCATATTGTTTATGTGGGCTATGCGGATTAAAAGTAATTCAAATGATTCGGAAAGTGTTTACGCATCAAGTTAATATTTTACTTTTCGCCTGTTTGACAGTTAAACAGAGTAAAAGTCAGGACTTTTTTGGAGTTAATCAAACGCCATTTTAATCTGAGATTGCATAATTTCCAATAAAAGCTGCCCGGAAGAACGCAGCTCTTCCGGGCAGTATATCATATAGTATAAGTTAATGACATTCCTGTATTTCTGACGGTTTATCTGGGCCTGCAGGCATTCGTAAAAATGCGAACCATGTCTTCCCGGCTTAATTTTTTCGCAGATCCGGTGCGATTCCCACTGGCTGCAATACACCGATCCACCATTTCTTCAATCTGTTCATCTGTGGGATGGACGCCCAGCTCATCCAGGTTCACAGGCATTCCAATGCTGTGATAAAAATGTTCCATCGCCTGGATACCGGCCGCAGCAACCTCTTCGTCCGTGCCCTTGATGGAAATTCCCATCACATTTCTGGCATAGCGGACAAAGCGGGGTAAACACTCCTTATAGACATATCTCGCCCAGCTGGGCCAGAGCGCCGCAAGCCCTGCACCGTGTGTCACGTCAAACATACCGCCCAACTCATGCTCCAGTTTGTGGGACATAAAGTCGCCGCCGCCGTTCCCGCAGCCAGTCAGGTCGTTATGAGCCAAGCTTCCGGCCCACATAATTTCCGCCCGGGCGTCATAATCCCCCGGTTCATGGTGAAGCTTTACGGCATTCTCCATAACGGTACGGAGCAGCCCCTCCGCAAGGGCGTCCGTAATCTCCATGTTGCCGCCGTTAGTAAAATACCGCTCCATTGTATGCATCATGATATCTACACAACCGGATTCCGTCTGGTAGTCCGGCAGAGTCTTTGTATACTCCGGGTTCATGACAGCGAACTTGGGCCGGGCGAGATTATCATCATAAGAACGCTTTTCCCTGGTTCGCTCGTTGGTGATCACACAGCCCTTTGACGTTTCACTCCCCGCAGCGGCAATGGTCAATACAGAGGCCACAGGAAGACACTTTTGCGCCGTCCGGGTATGTTCAAATAACTCCCACACATCCTGGTCCGGCTCCGCAAGACCATAAGCAATAGCTTTCGCCGTATCGATTGCGCTGCCTCCGCCAACCGCCAGCAGAAAGTCCACCCCATGCTCCTTTCCTATACGAATGCCTTCATAGACCTTATCCAGACGGGGATTGGGAACAATACCCCCTAACTCCTGGAACGCGATTCCCTCGGCATCGAGGGCGGCTTCAACTTTCCCCAACAGTCCGGACCGCTTGGCGCTGCCGCTGCCATATACGATCAATACGCTTGTGGCGCAAAAAGCACGCGCCTGTTTGCCCACTTCATTTTCGGTATTCTTTCCGAATAACACTTTGGTGGGAGAATAAAACTCAAAATTATAAGCCATTATGGTTTCCTCCAGTTCATTTGATATCTATAGAATAAAGAAATTTAAGTAAAATTAAAATAAAGTTTTTGCCAGAATATAGAATTATCCAGACAGTTTATGTATAATTTTACTAACTATCAGGACGGGAGGCGAAATGATGCGGCTATTTGAAACAGACGGGAATCAGGTAGAGATTATTGAAGGGATGACGGTGGAGTATCCTTACTGCCTTCATCATAGAGATCTGACTGACTTTGTGATTCCCTGGCACTGGCATGAGGAATTGGAGCTGGGGTACATCCAGGAAGGAGTCAGCAAAATCATCACTGTTGGGGCGGAATACACAGTCGACCAGGGGAATGGATTTTTCATCAACAGTAACGTGATGGACATGAAACGCAACGCAGCGCCGGGGGGCAGAACGCTGGAAATCAATCACATTTTCCACCCCATTTTTCTTGGCGGGCACTTTAAAAGCCGATTTGAAACCAAGTATTTGAACCCGGTCATCAAAAATCGCCAAATTGAGGTTCATATTATCCGGCACGGGTATCCTACATCTGAGCGGATATTGAAAAATCTGCGTTTACTCAAAGAATTGCAGGGCAATCCCGACACCGAGTTTCAGACGAGAAACATTCTTTCCGAGACCTGGCTTCTTTTGCTGGAGGATCTGCGCGAGCATCCGGACACACGGCCTCAAACAGGAGTAGAGCAGCGGGATCGCCTACGCAGCATGATTGCGTACATACACGGGCATTATACGGAAAGACTCACGCTGTCGGAAATTGCGAAAGTGGCGGGGGTCAGCGAACGGGAGGCGTCCCGCTGCTTCAAGAAGAACATCGGTCAAAGCCCCATTGAGTATTTAATTGCTTTTCGCTTGAATGAATCAAAAAAACTGCTTCGGGAAAGTAGGCTTTCTATCACGGAAATCGGCCTGCAGTGCGGTTTTTCGGATAGTGCGTATTTTGGAAAAGCGTTTCGGGCGGCTTATGGTATGACACCGGGGACATACCGCATAAACGGACAGATTGTGTAGCTCCCTTTAGGTAAACTTTCTCATTTTTTAAAGTTTCTTTCATAACCAAATCAGCAAGCTCTTGAATACGAGCTTCTAATTTTCCACTATTTTGGATAAATTGGGCATAATTCATTTTAACAAATCAGAGGATGTAGAAGTATATAATCGCGACGAACGCATGAGTAGACGAACTGTGAACACGCCTTTTTCTGGAATAATGAAAGAAAAGGGGCGTGCAGATGGCGGGAATGAATTTTCAGACATGTTCTAGTCTGAAGGAATATTGGGTTCTAAAAAGATAGTGAAAATAGAAATTGGATGACAAAAATCATTCATGCGTTTGTCGTGCAGGCAAGCGGGAAAACCTTGAAATATTGCGCGGAGAATATTATAATATGGGCAAGGCGCCCGCCCGAAATTCTTTCCATCGAAGGAGGAGTCTTGATGCGATTCATAGAAAACAAAAAACTTGCCGTGCGGATCGGAATCATCACAAGCGCGATTGTCCTGGTTGGAATGACCCTGCTGTGGCTGTTTGTATCTACCAACGCCGCTTCCATGGTCAAAAGCGATATCGCAAACCAGATGACCGACGCGGTAGAGGCCAGAGCCGCTATGATTGACGAGTATGTGCTCTCCGCGGAGGAGTATATGACCGCCTTTGCCCTTGGCAGCGAGGTCCGCAACCTGCTCCGGAATCCCGATGACCCAGCGCTGCAGTCTGCGGCTCAAACCTATACCGAGAACTTCGCCGCCGTCAAA
>CAJUDN010000006.1:0-31462 GCA_910585355.1 uncultured Lachnospiraceae bacterium | reverse complement strand
AGGCGTATTCGAGGGGCTCTACATCGCTACGCCCGGCACCCATGTTCTGACGCATACCTCTCCTGGCGCTATTGGTATGACAACCCGTTCCGGAGATTCGTTGAATACATTCCAGAACACCATCCTGTCCCGGTATGAGCTGACCAATCTTGGCATTATGAAATCTCCAGGTACCGGAAGTATGATATTATCCATGTACTACCCCATATTCGAGGGGCAGCAGTGCATCGGCTATGTGGGCGCGGGCGTTTATGCCAGCCACCTTATGGACGCGCTGCTGAATCTGGATATCAAGGGTCTGCCGGACAGCGAATATGTCTTTTTGAATGTGGACACCGGCGTCTATCTCTATCACGAAGACGACGCGCTCCTGAACACAGAAACCACCGACGCCGGTTATCTCGAAATCCTGAAGCGCATCCGCGCCGACGGCAGCACGCAGGCCAGCACATACTCTTACCGGGATGAAAACGGAGTGGAACAGCTTGTGGTCTACAAGTTCCTGAAGGACCGGGGCTGGGTTTTCATGGTCAGGGACAACGCTACGGAGGTCTTTTCCGCCGTGACAAACGTGCGTTTGCTGACAGGCGTCCTGTGCGCCGTTATGGCCGCCGCCGTTATTTTGCTTACCTTGCTGCTCCTGCACCGGGAAGGGCGCGAGCTGATGGTGGTGGAACGTGCCATCGGCCGCCTGGGAGACCTGAACCTCTCCGCCGACCAGGAGCTCGAACCCTTTTACGGCCGCTCAGACGAAATCGGTATGATTGCCCAGACCACGCATAGAGTCTGCGACTGCCTGCGTAAAACCATTGAAGACGTGGGGCGTATACTCGGCCAAATGGCAAAGGGGAATTTTACCGTCGATGTCACGGAAAATGAGGCCTACTATATCGGTGACTTCAAAGCCCTCTCCGCAAGCCTGCAATCCATCCACGCTAATCTGGTGAACATAATCCGCGATATATCCCATGTAGCCAGTCAAATGGATATCAGCGCGGAACAGGTGTCCTCAGGCGCTCAGGCGCTGGCTCAGGGCGCGGCGGAGCAGGCCGCCTCAGTGGAGGGGCTGATGACAAATATCTCCGCAATTACCGCCCGGATTCAAAGCAGCGCCGTACGCTGCAACGATGCCAGCGAGCTGGTGGACCGGGCTACCGACTTCGCATCCGAGGCGGATATGAAAATGGAGCAGCTCATCGCAGCCACAAAGAGTATTGACCAGTCCTCAGCCCAAATCGGCAGCATCATTAAAACAATTACCGATATTGCCCTCCAGACCAATATCCTGGCACTGAACGCCGCGGTGGAGTCAGCACGCGCCGGCAGCGCGGGAAAAGGCTTTTCCGTTGTGGCGGATGAGGTGCGTACGCTGGCAGCCAAATCCGCTGAGGCCGCCCAGAATACCAATAACTTAATCAGCAGCTCCATTCAGAGCGCCAAAACAGGAACGGAATCTACGGACCTTGTCGTTTCCGCTATGCAGGATATTAACGGCTGCATCCAGTCCATCAAAACGCTGATGGATGGAATTGCCTCCGCAAGCGTCCAGCAGTCGGAAATGATCTCTATGGTTGAAGAGGGAGTCAAGGAGATCTCGGCGGTGGTCCAGAATAATTCCACAGCCGCAGAAAAAAGCGCGGCCGTTTCCAAAGAGCTGTCCCAGCAGGCGCGGGCGTTAAACGGACTTATCGGCAGCTTCCGGATTGACCGGAGGCCTGATGTGAACATCCCAGAATACGCCGCGCGGCAGATTCCATTGCCAGCAAGTGGTTGCCCCCAAAAATACAACGGCCAAGGCAATGGACTGTAATAAAGAAGGTATGGCTGACTGAAGAGCTTAACCATCTTTTTGGCACGGATGGATTCTTTGTGTAATAGATGCTGAAGGTATGTGCGACAAAAACTTTGTTTGACAGAATAAGAACGTGTATGGAGTGCAAACCTTTAGCAAAGGGTTAAGTGCAGGAACTTTCTTTTCTAGATCTATTGACCGTTTGCGTTATCAGGATGTGAAATTGAATACTGCACATATTTTTTCATGCAGATACATAGACCAAGTTTCAACTTGCCGTTGTGGGCGGTCTTATTGTATCTGCATGTTTGGTTTTTCACAAAGGGAGAGATGGGTATGGAGGAGAGCAGACGTAAATGAGACTGCCCCATGTTCAGTCAGATGATTGCTGATGCTGAGGCGGGAAATCAATTTTCTTTCTGCCACGGAACCGAAACGACAAGGCGCATAGGAACTTAAAAAGACGGTACAGCCCTTGTAATCGGGGCTATACCGCCTAATCTAAATTTACTTTTTTAACTGGAACCCTTTGATTTTACGACATTTCTTCTTAACCGAAGTATCTCTTTAACAGACCAGCAAATGCCTTGCCGTGTCTTGCCTCGTCGCGGGCCATCTCATGAACCGTGTCATGGATTGCGTCAAGGTTTGCGGCTTTTGCTCTCTTGGCAAGGTCTGTCTTGCCGGCAGTGGCGCCGTTTTCAGCCTCAACTCTCATTTCGAGGTTCTTCTTTGTGCTGTCAGTTACGACTTCACCAAGAAGCTCTGCAAATTTAGCGGCATGCTCTGCCTCTTCATAAGCAGCCTTCTCCCAGTAAAGACCGATCTCCGGATAGCCCTCTCTGTGTGCAACTCTTGCCATAGCAAGGTACATACCAACTTCTCTGCACTCGCCCTCGTAGTTCGCTCTTAAGTCTGCAAGGATATCTTCGCTTACACCCTGAGCAACACCTACAACATGCTCAGCGGCCCAGCTCATCTCGCCGCTCTGCTCCGTGAACTTGGAAGCCGGAGCGTTACATACAGGGCACTTTTCCGGAGCAGCGTCACCTTCGTGAACATAACCACATACAGTACATACAAATTTTTTCATGTTATTCTCTCCTTTTTATTCTCATTATTTAATAATAGTAATTATTACTGATTTTAATATATCACAAGAATCGTTTCTTGTCAATACTTAATTCGTTTTTTTCTGCTGACACATCTCGCATTCCCCGTAAAAGAAAATTGTGTGGGAATCCACCCGCCCCGATACCGGTTCCGTCAGAAGATCGGATGTTTCCTGCACCAGACTAATGGGGAGATCATGGATCCTGCCACAGGTCTTACATATAAAATGATAATGCGACTCCGTACGGTAATCAAAATGTTCGGAACCGTCTCCGCAGGAAAATCTGGAAATTTCCCCCAGATTCGCCAGAAGATTTAAATTCCGGTATACCGTTCCCAGACTGATATTGGGGAACTCTTCACGGATGGAAAGGTAAAGGGCGTCGGCAGTGGGATGATCGGTTCGGTTCTTCAGACAGGTTTTTATGGATTCTCTCTGTCGGCTGTATTTCAGGGTTTTCATTCCCTCTCATTCCCTCCTTCCTTTTAGTAACAATAATAATAATTGTTATTGAAATATTAGCAAACATGTGCCGAAATGTCAAGAAAAAATATAAATAAAAATTGGAAATATATAGCGGCTGCACTGCTCTCTGAGCTGTTACGGCATGCAGCAGAATAATATAAGAAATTTCTTGAAAATAATGCCCCCATTCATTATACTAGTACTATTAAGCGAAGAAGCAGAGGTGATTTCATGCGAAGCAAACATACTCGTCATTTGGTAACGGAACTGGCCGCGCGGCTGTTTGACCGTGAGTTTTTAAAAAGCGGCGGCTTAAGCCGTCGGACCATGCAGGAAATTTTTGTGAGAGACAAGTGGGAAGAGGCTTTTGAAACCCTGTTTCCCATAAAAAAGAGATTTACCTGCAAAGAGATCCTGGAACTTTGCAGACCCGAATTATGGGCCCTTTCGGTGGAACCCGAGGAAGGATGGATTTCCTTTACCTATAAATTTGCGACTCATATTCTGTATCCAGATCCGGAGTTCGAAAAGAAAGCGGCCCCCTATGCGGCAGGTGCGCTTCTTTACCTGAATCTGCTCCGGTTTTTCTTTGATGAGGAAAGAAAGGCTTTGCCTTTCAATCCATATGATGATTTTGAACTGCTTTCTGAGGAGGAATATGCATCCTGCGATCGTGCAGGAGAATATGGACATTTTGTAAAGGAATTCCGAAATCAATATATTTATGAGATGATGCGTTTAAACCGTGAGGCAACTCCCTTTGAGACCCTGGGGCATATCGCGGGAGTTCACTACGTGGCCATGCATGTGGCCAGAGGGCTCTATAAAGCCGGAGTTCCTATTGACCTTGCCCTGGCATCCGGCGCGGCCGCAGGCCATGATCTGGGCAAATTCGGCTGCAAACCAAACGAGCGTGTTCCGTATCTTCATTATTATTATACGAATCAGTGGTTCACCGCTTATCATATGGAAAGCATCGGCCATATTGCAGCCAATCACTCTACCTGGGACCTGGAGCTGGACAATATTTCAGTGGAGTCTCTGGTGCTAATTTATGCAGATTTCCGTGTAAAACAGATGCGCGGAGCAGACGGAAAAGAAATCACTAAAATTTACACTTTGAAAGACTCCTTCGACGTAATTCTATCTAAGCTTGACAATGTGGATGAAGCCAAACGCAATCGTTACCGCGTGGTTTATGCAAGGCTTCATGAATTTGAAAAATATATGCGGTCTCTGGGTGTGGATACGGATTTGAGCGGAAATCCGCCCGCGCCGGAAAAAGCAAAGAATATTGTAATCCAGAACAGCGACGAGATCGTCCGTTCTTTTGTGTTCCTTGGGATTGAACATAATATTGATGTCATGCACCGTCTCGGAACTGAGCGGCAGTTCGGGAATATCCTGGAGGCGGCGCGAAGCGAAAAGGACTGGAAAAATGTCCGTGCGTACCTGAATATTTTCAATGAATACTCCATTCATTTAAACCACAGACAGAAGCAGCAGACCATAAAGTTCTTATATGAGCTTCTGCTAAACAGAGAGGGCGATATCCGCAGACAGGCGGCGGCTCTGATCGGAAAAATGTTTGCGGACTTCAACGCCGGATACCGAAAAGAGCTGCCGGCCAATATTCCGGATCCGGATGAAAAAACGGCTCTTGACCTCTGGGACGAGTATATGACCAAGCTGATCTGCCCGGACTATCGCCTGACGCTTCAGCAGAAAAGGAGAATCCAGAATTCGCTGAAATTTGTTTTGATTGCTGCTCTGGAACGCAGCTCGGAAACGGTGCGGGATGAGTATTTTGAGGTATTCATGGAATGGTTTGACGGAAAGCATACTTTGCCGTTGGGCGAAAGTCGAACGCCCGCTCGAAGGGCAGGTGTTACGGGAAGCCCGGAAGGGTATACCTTGCCGTCTGGTGAAAGCCGAACGCCCGCCAAAACGGCAGGTGTTACGGAACTTTCGGACAGATATACGTTTTCGGATGATTCTCTCTTTTATCTTTTGGATGCCGTATACTCCCTTCCCCTGGAGCTTTACAAAAAGGAGGATTGCCTGGAAAAGCTGGTGATGTTTGCGGCGGAGCAGATAAATTATCCGGATGAAAAGGTGAGAATCGCGGCTGTTCGTTCTTTAAGGGTACTGACAGAAGCCCTAACGCCGGGGCATAAATGCTATGAACGGGTGCGCCGGGCTGCCGAGGAGATGAAGCCGGATTCTATGACCATGCTGTTTTTACAGTACCGGATTTTTACAAATCTGCGTCTGGATACAGGAAAGCAGATGGAGATCCTTTACGGAAATGATGTGGTAAGCGATATTTTCCTTGAGAATTTAAAATCGGCTACTCCATGGATCATTAAAGCTGTAAATATAAAGCTTTTGGCGGACCAGGTGGATCACGGAAAAAGGGAGCATCTCCTTCATATCTGCGCCCATTTTTCCAACCTGATTAAAGTCAGTGAACAGGTGGGCGTGCGCCATGACGCGGGACGTGCCCTGCTGCGTCTGGCCCATCTTCTGACCACAGACCAGCGAAACGAAATTGCTGTGGAGCTTTTAAAGGGCCTCGAAGTGGGAGAGTACGAGTTTTCAAAGTATATTCCGGAGTATCTCGGTGAATTTGCCCTCTGGCTTCCTCCGGAACAGCTGGATGATTTAATTGAGAGACTTCACGTTCTGCTGGCCAGCGCCAACGAACGGATTGTCTCTGTTGCCCTTGATACACTGGGAGTTCTTCTTGAATGTTACGCCAGATATCCGGGCCGCTTTGAGGAACCGGCGGAGGTCGCCCATGACCGGAAAATACAGCTTCTGGGCCTGATTTTAAGCTGCCTTGCCAATTACAGGGAGCAGGTGCGCCAGGAGGCCATGCTGGTGATCGGTCAGCACGTATTCGGTTCTGAGGAGATGTCAGAGCGTGATAAAAATGACTTGTTTTCCCTTTGCTCCAAGAAGCTTCTCTTCCTTTTAAACGAAAATAAAGGCGGGGAGTTAAGCCTTTATTACCGTGCGGCAACTCTGTCCCATGTGAGCCGGTTCATGTCCAGATATCAGATTTTCAGCGGCAGCGTAGGCTTAAAAGGGCGGTATAAGGTGGCTTTCTTCCCGGGGACCTTTGATCCGTTTACCCTGTCTCATAAGGAGATCGCCAGAAAAATCAGGGAGCTGGGCTTCACAGTTTTTCTGGCCATTGATGAATTTTCATGGTCAAAGAAAACACAGCCTCATCTGGTACGGCGCCAGATTGTCAATATGTCGGTGGCGGATGAGTTCTATGTACATTTGTTTCCGGAGGATACGCCCATTAACATTGCCAACCCGGTAGATTTAAAACGGCTGAAGGACATTTTTTCAGAGGAAGAGGTTTACATTGTAGTGGGTTCCGACGTCATCCACAATGCCAGCTCTTACAAAAAAGAGCCCTGCGAAAATTCTATTCACAGCTTTAACCATATTGTATTTCGAAGAGCCGGCGAGGAGCATCCGGAGGATTTATATCACCGAATCACCGGAAAGGTGGAGGAGCTGGAGCTGCCGCCTGATCTGGAGGACATCAGTTCCACAAAGATCCGTGAAAACATTGATAATCACCGGGATATTTCAAGCCTCATTGATCCGGTGGTTCAGGAATACATTTACCACAAGGGGCTGTATTTAAGGGAGCCGGAATTTAAACCGATTTTAAGGGCGAAAGCCATTTCCTTTGAGAACGTTCCCTGCACAGACGATCAGGTTCTGACGGAAATCGAAAACACGGTTCTTTATGCCCACCCTGACGCGGAGGCAATCCTGACAAGGATCGGCCGGGAAAAGGATCAGCTGATTCTTTTGAGAAACACCATGGAGGGCGCCCGCGCCGTAGGATTTGTAAGTTATCGGGAGCTAAAGTCGGAAGAGCTTTTCAGCGTGCTGCGCGATATGGAACTGGCCAACGCCGTAAGAAGAAGGACCAGCCGTGAAGTGCTTATGATCACGGGCATCTTTATGCGGGAAAGTGAAATCCGCGACGGCGAGGCCATAAGAGACTCGGCTCAGCTTCTTTTGGTGGAGGTGGTCACCCAGGCGCTGGCAAGAAACTTAAGTTTTGCCATGTTTGTGGCGGAACGGGGGCTTACTTCCAAGGAAGTTATTTTCGCTCTGGAACGTCAGGGTTTTGTGAGGCCGATGGGTAGAGAAGACAGTGAGAAACGTATCGTCTATATGGCGGATATGCACGAGCCGCTGCTGCTTTTGCATAATCTGGAGACGACAATCAAGGAACCCTTTGCCAGCAGTGCCGCAGTTTTGAAAGCCATTGAACGAAATCATAAAAAGTTACAGCTTACTATGACAAAGCTGTATCCGGGCAATCTTGTGCTGTCCTTATCCTCCGGCATTATGCACCATCGGCTGGTAGACCGGATTACGGCCTTGAATGATGTGCCAAGGGAACATATGGTTCCCAGAACGCTGGGGGAAAATATGTGCGTTCCCTTCGGTAAGATTTTAAGGGGCAAGGTAGTTCCCAATACCGTGACGAAGACGCTTCACACCGATAAGGTTTACGAGCCGGATTTGCAGGACTATTCCATTGAGCCTTTCCCATACTATTCGCCGCTTGAAAGCCAGATCAAAACCATCAAATCCTTTGACCGCCCGGTGATTCTGGTGGATGACCTGGTTCATAAGGCGGACCGTCTCCAGGCTCTGGCTCCCAGCCTCAGGGAGGCAGGAATTACGGTGAAAAAAGTGGTTGTGGGCGTAATCTCCGGTTATGGTCGTGATCTGATGCAGACATTCCAGCTCCCTGTGGAGAGTATCTACTCCATGCCGAATCTGCGTCAGTGGTTTGTGGAATCCACCCTGTATCCGTTCATCGGAGGCGATACGGTGCGGAGGGAAGATATGAAGGTGGCCGGACTTCAGTCATCCGTGAACATGATTCTTCCCTATGCAACTCCCAGACTTACCGGATGCAGCAGAGAGGCGCTGTTTGAGTTTTCCGCCTGCTGCATTGAAAATGCCAGAGACCTTCTTCAGGTACTGGAGTCTGAGTACAGGAAGCGTTTTGCAAAGAATTTGACCCTCTCCAGACTATCTGAGGCTGTAATTCTGCCTCTGTGCCCGGATAAGGGAAGCTGTATGGAATATGATGAAAATCTGGCCGCATCCGTATATCTGGAAAATGATCTGGAAATGCTGGGTCGGATGAAAGAATTCATGATGCAAGGCTGAGGCGTCACATTTAAGGAGAATGGAAATGATTACATATTATAAAATAAACGGACAGATCTGCTTTTCTGACAGGGCAGACCTGCCCTATGAAAAGATTGGGGAGCCGGAAAGTGCAGAAAGTCTCACATGGCTCTTTGACAGGGAGCCGGGAAGCTGCCGTGCTTCTTTCCTTGTAAACAGGCCGGCTCTGCTTTCTGAAAAGGAAGAGAGCGTTAGGTGGTTAAATGAAAATAAGCTGGACGGAAAGTTCTGTGAAGATGAACTGCCCGGCCAGATAAAAGAGCTCATTGCGAAAGGAAAGGTCCGCGCCATTAATGTTTCTCATCCCCGTTTTGAAGAAATTCTTTCCTGGAAGCCGGAGGAAGGGAAGAAGCGCGTTCATGTGCTGGCCATCGGAGATGTGGGAAGCATGCTCTTAACAGGTCTTCATCTTCTGGGCGGTGATGTGATTTCCAAAATAGGAATCTGCGATATTTCCGACCAGGTGACGGCCAGATGGGAATTTGAAGAGAACCAGATCGCCTATCCCTGGGATTATGATGCCCTGCCGGAAGTCGAGGTGGTGCCTCAGGAAAAACTGTTTGACTGTGATGTGTTTGTATTTGTAGCTTCCAAAGGAATTCCCCCGGTGGGTTCCGGCGTCAAGGACGTGCGGATGTACCAGTTTGAAAACAATTCCAAAATCATCGGGCATTATGCGAGGATGGCCAGGGAAAAGCGGTTTAAAGGATTGTTCTGCGCGGTTTCGGATCCGGTGGACCCGTTAGCGAAGACCGCATTTCTGGAAAGCAATAAAAACGAATCCGGAGAACTTGATTACATGGGGCTTCTCCCGGAGCAGATTCAGGGTTTCGGTCTGGGAGTTATGAACGCCAGGGCGGCTTACTATGCCAAGAGGGATGAACGGTTTAAACAGTTCCTGACAGAAGGGCGCTCCTTTGGACCTCACGGGCAGGATCTGGTGATTGCGGATTCCATTGAGAATTACAACGATGCCCTTTCAAAAGAACTTACAGAACTTACGGTGACGGCCAATCTGCATATGCGCGCCATTGGCTATAAGCCCTTTGTGGCTCCGGCCTTTTCTTCCGGCGCCCTGTCCATTCTTTTGGCCTTAAGAGGAAAATGGCACTGCGGCTCCGTGTTCTTTGGCGGTATTTATATGGGAGTGAAAAATCGTTATACAGACCATGGGCTGGAGACGGAAGTGCTGCCGCTGCCGGATGCCCTTTATGAGCGCATTGTGTTTGCGGAAGAAAATCTGAAAAAAATTATATAAGATAGTTATATAATTGTGAACGCTTATGAGGGGGCCGGCAGATGCGAGACGGTTCCCTCAGCAGTTTTCCGGGAAGATTTCTAAATAGGAAGGGAGGAGAATCGTTGGAGAAAGAAAAGCTGGT
Organism: uncultured Lachnospiraceae bacterium; assembly: GCA_910585355.1. Classification (GTDB taxonomy): domain Bacteria; phylum Bacillota; class Clostridia; order Lachnospirales; family Lachnospiraceae; genus CANRXD01. The sequence goes on along the minus strand of CAJUDN010000006.1, from coordinate 21,465 downwards.
GGTGATTTATCCTCAAAAGAGGCAAAAAGGAAAAGAGAGAGAACGTCTGGACCAGATTCTCTCCTATGCTCTGGAGAATACGCAGGCGGAGTTTTTCGAAGATATGTCAGCGCTCTGGGAGGGAGAAAACCAGGAAAAGAGCTCCCGAAGGTTTGTGGGACAAAGACTTTTATTTGCGATTCCGCTTGGAAAAGATGGAGTGAACAGGGAGTATTATGAGGTGCTGGCATGGCTCCGTGCGGGAGACGGGGTGCTGGAGGGGGCCGTGGCGGGACTCATCATCGATGCGGACAGTGAGCTTTATACGAAGGCAGCGGCCAGGGAGCTTACGGTGGCGGCCAATCAGGCAGGCTGTGCGTTTGTGGGACGGCCGCTGGTGGAAGGCACAGCGTCCCTTGATAATTTTATTGTCCAGGCGGCGAACATGAAAACGGATCGTATGGGGGCCTATAAAAACAGCGCCAGGACTCTGGCGGAGCAGGTGGCTTCGTTTGCATGGGAGAAAAAGGAGCATCCGCATCTTCTGGTCCTGCATGCCTCCAACCATAAGACATCCAATACCATGGCTATCTGGAATGAGGTCAGGGGCAGACTGGACGGGATTGAAGTGAGGGAAATTAACTTAAGAAACGGCACTCTGGAGGACTGCTCCGGGTGTCCTTTCCAGATGTGCCTGCACTTTGGAGAGAGAGGGCAGTGCTTTTACGGCGGGGCCATGGTAGATGATGTGTATCCGGCTGTCAGGTGGGCGGATGGAATCCTGCTTTTATGTCCCAATTACAACGACGCCCTTTCTGCCAATATGACGGCTTTTATTAACCGCCTCACTGCGCTTTTTCGCACGACAAGGTTTTATGACAAGGCATTGTTTGCTATCATTGTGTCAGGCTATTCCGGGAGCGATCTGATTGCCGGACAGCTGGTGACGGCGCTCAACATGAACAAAACTTTTTATCTTCCGGGGAGCTTCTGCATGATGGAGACCGGAAACAGCCCGGGCTCCGCCATGAATGCGCCGGGGATTTCCGGGCGGATAGAAGAATTTGCCCGAAAAGTACGGGAAACGTTGCTAAAAGAGGTATAGGACCAGGCGGCGGCAATCCGATGCGGCGGCCCAGATAATTCCTGAACTGGTGTTTTGCCCGCGTTATATCTGGTGGAATTTCTCAGGACATAATACGGACGCATTCTAATATTAGCCGCATCGGGTTGCAAAAATGCCTGGATTTCTGGTTACAGAAATGCTGACAATACAGAGGAGGTAAGAATACAAAGCGCAGTTCCAATGACAGTTGGAAGCAGGAAAGCGATAATGGTCCATTTCACACTTCCTGTTTCTTTTTTTATGGTCAGGCAGGTAGTGGAACAGGGCCAGTGAAACAAAGAAAAAATTGCCATGCAGACGGCTGTTTTTATGGTCCACCCGTGGGCGGTTAGGAGGGAAAAAAGAGCTTTTGTGTCGTCCATTTCCACTAAATACCCTGTCTGCAGGTAGGCCATCAGAATAATGGGGAGTACGATCTCGTTGGCGGGGAAGCCAAGCAAAAAGGCCATGAGAATGATTCCGTCAAGGCCCATGAGCCGTCCCAAGGGGTCCAGAAAGCCGGAAATATGAAGCAGCAGACTGGTATTTCCAATGGTGATATTGGCGAGCAGCCAGATTAGCAGTCCCGCCGGGGCAGCCACCGCCACGGCGCGGCCCAGAACAAAGAGCGTACGGTCAAAGATAGAACGGACAATGACCTTGCCCACCTGAGGAGGGCGGTAGGGCGGAAGTTCCAGGGTGAAGGAGGAAGGAATTCCCTTTAACAACGTTCGGGACAGGAACCAGGAAGCTCCAAGGGTGGCAAATATACCGGAGAGAATGAATCCGGTGAGGATGAACGCCGTAAACAGGGAGGCAGGAATCTGCACAGCTGCGGCCATGCCTGTATTCCCCATGAAAAACAGAGAGATCATGGTGAGAAGCAGGGGAAAGCGGCCATTGCATGGAACCAGGCTGTTGGTCAGGATGGCGATGAGCCTTTCCCTTGGGGAGTCAATAATGCGGCAGCCCACAACTCCCGCGGCATTGCATCCAAGTCCCATGGCCATGGTGAGACACTGTTTTCCGCAGGCCTTACATTTATGAAAGGCGCCGTCCATGTTATAGGCGATTCTTGGCAGACAGCCCAGGTCTTCCAACAGAGTGAACAGCGGAAAGAAGATAGCCATGGGCGGCAGCATCACAGAGACAATCCAGGCTACAACCCGGTAAACGCCATAGACGGAGACCCCTGTAAACCATTGGGGAAGTCCCATGGCCTGGCAGAGCATTACCAGCTTTTCCTCCAGATGGAAAAACAAATTCCACAAAAGGGAGGAGGGGTAGTTGGCTCCTGTGATGGTGAGCCAGAAGATTCCCACCAAAAGCAAACACATGAGAAGGCTCCCGCTTACGGGGCCGGTAAAGATACGGTCCAGCCATTCTTCTCTTGTTCTGTAATTTTTTTTGCTGTAAGTAACGGCCGCGGATGCAAGATCACAGGGAGAAAAGTCCTCCGGGTATTTTCGGTATTCCGGCTCCAAGGAGCAGGAGGAAAAAAAGGGGCAGGCCCCGCAGGAACAATAGCCCGAAGAGGGAGACGGCCCTGCCAGGGCCTTTTTTAACTGATCCAGGCCGCTTTTTTTTCTGGCACAGCAGGGGACCACCGGGATTTCAAGTTCCTTTTCCAGCACGGGGAAATTTAACAAGATCCCTTTTTTTGCCGCTTCATCACAGAGATTCACACAGAGAATGATCTGGGGTATTTCGGGCTCCGGACGGTCCTCGATAAGTCCGGTGGCCTGCCGTAAAAGATGAAGGCCCCGTTCCAGGCAGGTGGCATCGCAGACCAAAAGCAAATATTCGTAAGCTTCGTTCCGGATAAAATCTCTGGTGAGGGCTTCCTCCGCAGAGCGGACGTCAAAGGAATAAATTCCGGGAAGATCCACAATGGAGAATCCTCGGTCCTCAATGGAAAAGTAGCCGGTAGTACAGGAAACTGTGACTCCGGCCCAGTTTCCCGTGTGCTGGTGCAGGCCAGTCAGAGCGTTAAAAATCGTACTTTTTCCTACGTTTGGGTTGCCGGTCAGGGCGATACGCCGCTTCATGACTGTACCCCGCCGCGAAGCTCCTGGACCATAATCAGACGGCTGTCTTCCCTTCTTAAGGCTATGACGGCGTTTCTTACCAGGTAGGCGGCAATATTCTTTTTCTTTTTCTGTAAAACGCAGGAGATCACGGCGCCTGGCTCGAAGCCCAGGTCCATGAGCCGCCCGGCCATGAGTCCTTCATTGGCCAGGCAGATGATTTTGGCGGTTTCGCCGGGAATTATATCACATAATGGAAGTACCATGAAATCACTCGCTCGCAGGTTGCTTATGAATGAGATATGAGCAGAGACGAAAGATGGTGCATGGACCAGACAGGGCACGGGATGAAGTCCGTGCATGGCAGGCTGGAGAGCCGGGACAGAGCGGTCCATATCAGTCCATACCAGGAGTGGGTCAGGCTATGAGAGGACGACGGGAATGAGCCGGTCTACTTTCATTGTGTTTTCAGTTACCACACAGTCGTATGCCCAGATATGCACTCCGTTTTTTGCGGCCCGCAAAAGCGCGTCGGCAAACTCCGGATGGGCGGCACGGTTGGGAGCCTGGGAGTCGATGTTCACCCAAACAGGGCCAAAAGGAGCGGGTCTGCATGCCCGATACCCGTGAATTCGCATATGCAGGCATGACTCATTCGCGGCTGCTGTCCGGGACTTTCATAGGATATCATAAATTTCTTGCGTGCAGTTAAAAAGTGTGCTACAATTTTGGCAAAGTTTTACTGCGATGCAAGGGTAAAGAGAGAAAGGAAACGGAATGGAATTGTTATATGGCAGTACCCGGGGCGGGGAATGTAAGGTGACGGCTTCCCGGGCAATTTTGAAAGGACTGGCTTCCGACGGCGGCCTGTTTGTCCCGGAGCGGATACCGTCTCTTGATGTGACAATAGAAGAACTGGCAAAGATGACATACCAGGAGACGGCCTATGTTGTGATGAAGCAGTTTCTCACAGATTTTACAGAGGAGGAGTTAAAGGGCTGCATTACCCGTGCCTATGATGATAAATTTGACACAAAGGAAATTGCTCCCATAAAAAAAGCCGGCGCAATGTATTTCCTTGAGCTGTTCCATGGAAAGACCATTGCTTTTAAAGATATGGCGCTGTCGATTCTTCCGCATTTGATGGTTACAGCTGCAAAGAAGAATCATGTGGACAATGAAATTGTGATTCTGACGGCGACATCCGGCGATACGGGGAAGGCCGCCATGGCCGGCTTTGCGGATGTTCCCGGCACCAGAATTGTGGTATTCTATCCGAAAGGCGGCGTGAGCCGGGTGCAGGAGCTGCAGATGCTGACTCAAAAGGGCGCCAATACTTCCGTGGTGGGAATCCATGGAAACTTTGACGACGCCCAGACCGGGGTTAAAAAGATTTTTGGAGACAGAGAATTTGAAAAAGAGCTGGATGAGATGGGGTTCCAGTTATCCTCAGCCAATTCCATCAATATCGGCCGTCTGGTTCCGCAGATTGTGTATTATGTGTACGCATACGCGAAACTTTATGCGGCAGGAGAAATCGGGAAGGGGGAAACGGTCAACGTAGCGGTTCCCACAGGAAACTTTGGAAATATTCTGGCTGCATATTTTGCAAAGCAGATGGGAATTCCTTTCGGAAGACTGATTTGCGCGTCCAATGACAATAAGGTACTGTATGATTTTTTCCATACGGGAGAATACGACAGAAACCGTGAATTCATTCTGACCACATCCCCGTCCATGGACATTCTTGTTTCCAGTAATCTGGAGCGGCTTCTGTATTTAAGCTGCGGGCGCGATGCAGAAAAGACAAAAGCCCTGATGGATGGCCTTTCCAAAAAGGGCAGATATGAAATCACTTCTGAAATGAAGGCGTTTATGGCAGACTTCTGGGCCGGGTATGCCGGGATGGAAACAAATGCCGCTGAGATGAAAAAAATATACGAAGAGTCAGGATACCTCGTGGATCCCCATACGGGCGTGGCCGCCGCTGTATATGAAAAGTATAAAGACGAAACCGGAGATGGGAAGAAAACTATCCTCGCCTCCACGGCAAGTCCCTATAAGTTTTCCAGGAGTGTCATGGAGGCGGTTACAGGGGTGTGCGGGAGCTCAGATGAGTTCGAGGTGATCAAAAAGATGGAGGAGCTGTCAGGAGTGAAGATTCCATCCGCCATTGAGGAGATACAAAACGCCCAAATTCTCTATAACCTCCAGTGCAGGCCGGAAGAAATGAAGGAAACTGTGAAATCAACCTTTTCAAAACCGGAGAAATAAGGTATAATTAAAGAATAGAGAAGCAAGGTTTGCAGCTCCCATTCATTAATAAGGGAGCAGGAAACAAATGCAAAAATAAGTGCAAATGGGAGGTCCAATATTATGTTAGTAACAGCAAAAGAAATGCTTGAGAAAGCAAGAGAAGGCAAATATGCGGTAGGTCACTTCAATATTAACAACCTGGAATGGACAAAAGCAATTCTTCAGACTGCCGAAGAGCTGAGATCCCCGGTAATTCTTGGCGTATCCGAGGGCGCAGGAAAATACATGGCTGGCTATAAGACAGTTGTAGGTATGGTAAACGGAATGCTAGAAGAGTTAAAGATTACAGTTCCGGTTGCCCTGCATCTGGACCATGGCAGTTATGAAGGCTGTTTAAAATGCATTGAGGCTGGGTTTTCCTCCATCATGTTCGATGGTTCCCATTATCCGATTGAGGAGAACGTGGAAAAGACAAAAGAGTTAATTAAAATCTGCCGTGAAAAAGGAATGTCGCTGGAAGCAGAGGTAGGCGCTATCGGCGGCGAGGAGGACGGCGTTATAGGTATGGGCGAATGCGCGGATCCCGATGAGTGCAAGATGATTGCTGACCTTGGCGTTGATATGCTGGCGGCAGGCATCGGCAATATCCATGGGAAATATCCGGCAAACTGGAAAGGCTTAAGCTTTGAGACCCTGGCGGCTGTTAAGGAAAAAGTAGGCGATATGCCTCTGGTTCTCCATGGCGGCACCGGCATTCCGGAGGATATGATCAAGAAAGCAATTTCCCTTGGCGTCGCCAAGATTAATGTAAATACAGAGTGCCAGCTTTCTTTTGCAGATGCGACAAGAAAGTATATTGAAGCAGGAAAGGATCTGGAAGGAAAAGGATTTGATCCGAGAAAACTCCTTGCTCCAGGCGCGGCTGCAATTAAAGAAACTGTAAAAGCCAAGATGGAGCTGTTCGGTTCCGTAGGAAAGGCAGAATAAGAGTAAGAGCTGATCCTTGGGCCTGGCACAACTTTGCACTAATTCTTGAGTAATTATCATCCGCTGCCTGTGCCATCTGCATATCCGCGAAGCCAGACCCGGCGACGCTATGCCGCGTTCATTTGGGCCAAATCTCCCAAGAAGTGGAACGCACAGAACCAGAAAGTAATTTTTAAACACATTTTAGCGAAAATGCAGGGTTAAACTGGTACGAAAATAAAACGTTCTCCCATATTGGGGGAACGTTTTTAAAATCAGAAAGAGGAGGAAATGTTTATGAGCGAGGTCATCAATGTGGCAGAGATCTTTGGAGAGAATGTATTCAATGAAACTGTAATGAAAGAACGTCTTCCGAAAAGCGTATACGAAAAACTGAAACAGACCATCGAGGACGGAAATGAGCTGGATCCCTCCATCGCAGACGTGGTAGCGCATGCTATGAAGGAATGGGCGGTGGATAATGGCGCGACACATTATACCCACTGGTTTCAGCCGCTGACAGGAGTAACCGCGGAAAAGCACGATTCTTTCATAGGGAGACCAAACGAAGCCGGAAAAGTTTTGATGGATTTATCAGGGAAGGAATTAATTAAGGGCGAGGCGGATGGTTCCTCTTTCCCTTCCGGCGGACTTCGCGCTACTTTTGAGGCCCGTGGATATACGGCATGGGACTGCACTTCTCCTGCTTTTTTAAAGAAGGATGCCACAGGCGTGACGCTCTGTATTCCCACTGCTTTCTGTTCCTATGGCGGAGAGGCTCTGGATAAAAAGACGCCTCTCTTACGTTCCATGGAGGCTATCGACAAGGAGGCCATGAGGATTTTCCATCTGTTTGGAAATACAGGCGTGAAGCGGGTGATTCCGTCTGTGGGACCGGAGCAGGAATATTTTCTGGTGGACAGAGAAAAATATTTACAGAGAAAAGATTTGATCTATACAGGCCGTACTTTGTTTGGCGCCATGCCTCCCAAGGGCCAGGAAATGGATGATCACTATTATGGGGTCATCCGCGAGCGGATCGGCGCCTATATGAAGGAGCTCAATGAAGAACTCTGGAAGCTGGGCGTTTCTGCAAAGACCCAGCATAACGAGGTGGCTCCGGCACAGCATGAACTGGCTACTATTTACACAAAGGCAAATCTGGCTGTTGACCATAATCAGCTTGTGATGGAAACCATGAAGAAAGTTGCGGGCCGCCATGGTCTTGCCTGTCTTCTTCATGAAAAGCCGTTTCAGGGCGTCAATGGTTCCGGGAAACATAACAACTGGTCTTTGACTTCTGATACGGGAGTAAACATGTTGGAACCAGGTGTGACACCCCATGAAAATATTCAGTTTTTACTGGTACTGGCCTGCATCATGAAAGCTGTGGATGTGCATGCGGATCTGCTCCGCCAGTCTGCAGCTGTTCCAGGCAATGATTATCGGCTCGGAGCCCAGGAAGCCCCTCCGGCTATCATCTCTATTTTTATCGGAGAACAGCTGGAGGATGTGATTGAGCAACTTTGCAGTACCGGTTCCGCCACTCATTCCAAAGCAGGGGGAATCTTAAAGACAGGCGTGACGACGCTTCCTGATTTTGATAAGGATGCCACAGACCGAAACCGTACTTCCCCCTTTGCGTTCACAAGCAATAAATTTGAGTTTCGTATGGTTGGCTCCTCCGACTCTATTGCGTCTGCCAACGTGGTACTGAATACGATTGTGGCGGAGGCGTTTAAGGAGGCAGCAGATATTCTGGAGAAGGCTGATGATTTCCCGGCAGCCGTTCATGACCTGATTAAAAAGCTGTTTATGGACCATAAGAGAATCATTTTTAATGGAAATGGATATACGGATGCCTGGGTGGAGGAGGCCGCACGCAGAGGCCTTCCCAATTTGAAATGTATGGTGGACTCTATCCCGTCCCTCGTGACGGAAAAAGCGGTTAAGCTGTTTGGCGACTTTGGGGTGTACACAAGGACTGAACTGGAAGCCAGGGCAGAAATTGAATACGAGGCATATGCAAAATCTGTGAATATTGAGGCAAAAACCATGCTGGATATGGCGGGAAAGCAGATCATTCCGGCAGTGGTCAAGTATACCACAGTTCTGGCGCAGTCTCTAAACGCAGTAAAGGCGGCCTGTGCGGATGCGGATGTGAGCGTGCAGACAGAGCTTTTAATGGAGACTTCAGATTTGCTTTCTGATATGAGGACAGCGGCGGCTGAGATTCAGGATAAGCTGGAAACAAGCGGAACAATCTGCGATATGGAAAAACGGGCTCATTTTTATTATGATGAGATTATCCCGGTTATGAACTGCCTGCGGAGCGCTGCAGATCGTCTTGAGATGATCGTGGATAAGGAATACTGGCCGTTTCCCAGCTATGGAGATTTGATTTTTGAAGTATAAAGGCTAAAAAGAGGAGACTGTCGCAAAAGTCAGCAATTCTACAATATATATCCAATATATGAAAGTATTGAAACTATATATTGTAGGAATCTGCTGTTTTGCGACAGTCTCTTTTCTATGAAAGTGCTGCCAGGCGGCTGTTCGGACGACGTATTTGCACATAAGGACGTGCAGACATTTGGCAGCCAAGCCGGTATGAAAAAACATACGAAAGGGTACGGCTTCGTTTTTTATTTAGGCCCGCTGGTCTGGTACTCCTTAAGCCCGCCGGAGTTTCCGGAAGTGCCGGAAGTGCCGGATGGAGAACCAGGATTCCCGGAGGCGCCAAAAGTACCGGACGGAGAACCGGGATTCCCGGAGGCGCCAAAAGTACCGGACGGGGAACCGAAGCCGCTTCCCATGGTTCCGGCGCTGCTGTTTGTGTTTCCCGGAGCCGCGGGCATTCCATAGGAAGCGTTACTGTTTCCGGGAGTATTGGAGGAGCCGTTGGGATTGACGGCTGTGATTCCGTTTCCGGCATTACTGCCGGCCGATGGGGAGGAATAAACGCTTCCGGCGGAACCGCCGTCAATGGCGGATGCCTCATTCTGGCAGACGCCATCCTGGTCAAAGGTATAGTTGATGTTATTGATGGTGCAGGAACCGTTGGAAATCATTTTCCCGTCGGATGGATTCAGATAGTAATATTTTCCGTCCACTTTAAGCCACCCTGTAATCATGTGCCCTGACGGGTTAAAGTAATACCATGCGCCGTTGAGCTTCTTCCAGCCGACAGCCATTTTTCCGGAATTCGTATCCATATAATATTTGTTGGTTCCATCGCTCTGCCATCCGGTTACCATACGCCCGTCCGTATGCAGATAATAGTATCCGTCATCGAGCTGTATCCATCCGGTAAGCATTTGTCCATCGGTACCAAAATAGTACCAGTCATTATTGATTTTGGTCCATTTTGTGGCAAGAGAGCCGTCTGCGTTAAAATAGTAAGAAGTATTGTCGATGGTCTGCCGCCCGGTTACCATGGTTCCGTCGGGTTTCATGTAATAATACTTCCCATCAATGGATTCCCAGCCCCGTACCAGCTTTCCGTCTCCGGCGAAGTAATAATACGCGCCATCCATTTTGCGCCATCCGGTCACCATGGAGCCATCGCCCTTCATATAATAATAATCATTTCCAATTCTCAGCCATCCGGTTACCATGACTCCATCCAGCAGGTAATAATATTTGCTGTCCACCTGCAGCCATTCCCTGGCCATCCGGCCGTCAGGCTTTAAATAGTACCACTTGTTTTCCACCTGTGCCCATCCGGTCTGCATTTGCCCCGTCTTGGGGAGCAGATAGTAATATTCGTTGTTTAAAAGAAGCCATCCCCTATACTGGGTTCCGTCAGAATTTAAGTAGTACCAGCTCTGTCCGTCATTGACCCATCCGGTCTGTTTTATGTAATTCTTATAGTAATACCACTGATTGTTGATAAGGCGCCAGCGGTTTGCTGGAATCTTTTCAGAAAAATTTTTAAACGCAAAATTTATGTCCACATTGCCGGAAATACCATTGACCTGCCCCTGGTTGGTAGCCTGCCAGAGTGCGGCGCCGGCATAAGCAGGTTTCACATCGTATCGGGCTACCCACACATCATAATGAACCTTGGACATGTCAATTTTATTGGAAAGCCAGTAGTCGTTCGTATAGAGCATCGGGTAATATCCGGCTGTCTCGATTTTTTTGCAAAAGGCATTAATCACATCTGCAAGCTTTGCCGGGGTAAGGGTACTCATTTCAGAAGACTCCACATCTATGACGACAGGATAGGAGATGGGATAGTCCTTAATGAGATTTAAGACGAAATCGGCTTCGGCCTCCGCCAATTCGGTTGTTGTTGCGTATGAATAAATATAGGCTCCGATTTTAAGTCCTGCGTTGAAAGCCCCGGTGGCATTGGCGCTGAAATACGGATCCACATCGTTGTTATAGCGGGTGCCAAGCATAACAAACTGGACGTCATCAGCGGCCACCGCCGTCCAGTTTATACTTTGTTTCCAGTGAGATACGTCGATTCCCCGGGAAACAATACCGGTCAGCGCCGAGCCGTCGCTCCCCACATAAGACCCGTTTGTACCTTTCTCCCAGGCCGCCATGGCGGGAACAGCCGGATATACCGCAGAAAATGCAATGGAAAAACTGAGGAAAAACACCGCCAGCCGTTTCCTGTGTATCATAAAAATCCCCCTTATCGTTTGAAATATCTGATGAAATATAACATCTTCCCGGAACGATGCGTTTTGCTGAATGCATACAATTTACCGCCATATTCATCTTTTTGCGGACAGGCGCAAATCGGCAAAACACGCCATCTTCTGGTATTATAACATAAAATAACCGTATAGTCTTGAACTATTTTCTATTTCGCAGAGAAGGGAAGCGAGGCGGCAAATAACAGCAAAAATTCACAAAAAAAAGTTAACTATATTGAAATTCTGACGATATTATAATAGAATAACTGAGCAATTCCGCAAAAATGCGGTTTGCAAAAAGGTACATCTTTTGTAAAAAATGCTTAAGGGTGAATGTGGCAGTCGGAAGGAATCAGGGATTCCAGAGGACAAAAAGAACAGATAACAGGGGTTTTCTATTGCAGAACGGGCATGTCGCTATGCAGATCACGGAATCTATATTTCTGTCAGGGAAGACGACCAATATTCCTTGTTTAATAAGCGAAAGGATAAATATGAGAAAGCAACAGAAAAAGCAGGTAGAGGATTTTGTTAAATTGCTTGGGGAAGCGCACAGTGAAATAAGAAATTACCTGCAGAATCAGAACGTTTTAGAAGCCTTGAAGCTACTGGAAGAATGCCAGCAGGAAACCATAAGGCTTGGAACTTGGATAGAGGAGGCGGAAGGAAAAGATTTCGCAACAGTGCATGTTTTGGAAGAGTACTGCGAGTTACTCTATCTCTTGTATGAAGAAATTGCACAGGGTCAGGCTGTGGATGCGAAAGAGGTATATGAAAGCCTGCATCGCGGACGGGTTCAGATTGAAAATAGTTTAAGAAATGACATCGTGGCACGAAAAGAGGTGGTATTTTTACCATATAAAGCCTCTATGTGGGATTCCATGGAAAGTATATGGAAAGCGGCAAAGGAGGATGAAGCCTGCGATGCATATGTGATACCGATTCCATATTACGATAAAAATCCGGATGGCAGTTTTAGGGAGATGCATTATGAAGGAGATAAATATCCTGAGGATGTGCCTATAACAGATTATCGTGCCTATAATTTTGAAACGAGGATTCCTGATATTATTTTCTTTCATAATCCATATGATAATTTTAACAGAGTGACGAGTGTACATCCGTATTTTTTTTCTGAAAATTTAAAAAAATATACAAATAAGTTAGTATATATTCCGTATTACGTAGTACCATGGTCTATTCCGGAACATTTTGTCCTTTCTCCCGGGGTAATTTTTGCAGATATTGTGTTTGTGCAAAGTGAACAGATACGAAAACAATATATAAAGTATCTTGAAAAAGAACTGTATCAAGGGAAAGCGGCATTGTTAGAGAAAAAAATTATCGCCCTTGGGTCACCTAAAACAGACAAAATACGGTTGAGCCAGGAGAATCGTCCGAAAATGCCAGAAGCGTGGAAACAGAAAATCGGGAATAAGAAGACCGTATTTTTTAACACAAATGTCAGCCTTCTTTTGAATAACAGCGAATACTTTACTGAAAATCTTTCTCGTATCTTCCGGATATTTAATGAATATAAGAATAAATTCATGGTCATCTGGCGGGAACACCCGTTAACTATGGAAACGCTTCATTCTATGCGTCCGGGACTTTTGGAGGACTATTTAAACTTACGGGAGGAGTTTAAAAGACGGGAGTGGGGAATATTGGACGAGACGGAAGAGCCTCATTTGGCTATGGCTGTTTCCGATTGTTATTTTGGAGCAGGCGGGTCTTTAGTTACCATTTATTCCGTGACCGGAAAGCCGATGATGATAACGGCATATGATTATCCGGGGGAAATATCAAAGGATAAAATATCGAAAGAGGATTTTTATAATTCCTTAGGTGGAAGGACATATTATAAGGAAAAGAATGTAAATGCACTTAATGTATTTCTGGAAAATTATGAAGAAATTGCGGACATGAAGGAACATAGATTACAGGTGATTTCCAGGCATCTGGACAATTTGGACGGAACAGTTGGAACAAAAATATACGAGTATGTGACAGGCGGGTGTTGAAGATGAATTATGCGATTGTTTTAGCCGGGGGAAAAGGCGTCCGGTTTCAGGGAGGTTTGCCTAAACAGTTTATCGAAATGACAGGGTATCCAATGCTGGTGTATTCTTTGAAAACTGCACAGGTAAACCGTCATGTAGATGCGATTTGTGTCTGTGCGCCTGAGAAGTATCATGAGCTGATCAGAGAATGGGCAAAGACATATGAGATAACGAAATTATCCGTTTTGGCGGAGGCAGGAAAGGAACGCTACGAGTCTGTGTATAATGGCGTTATGGCATTGCCTGCCAAAGCAAGGGATACCGTTATGATCATGACGGCTGTGTGTCCGTTTGTTTCTCAAAAAACAATGGACAAGCTGTATGAACAAATAGAAATCTATGATGCCAGTATTACCGTTATCAAGGCAACGGATGCGATTACTTTTAGCAATAACGGCAAGCTGGTGAACAGAACGCTCCAGAAGAAAAAGCTTTTCGTGCAGCAGGGGCCGCAGATTTATCGTTATGGAGTATTAAAGCAGGCGCATCAGTCTTATTTGCAGGAAGAGAATCGCGTGGAAGTAACAGAGGACAGCGAGCTTGTCTTGAATCTTGGTGTAGAATGCAGTATGGTAATGGGCGATAGATTTTGCATTAAGGTTACATATCCGGAAGATCTTGCAATCGCAGAGGCGCTGCATCCGTTGTTTGCCGAACAGGAAAAACTATATCATGGCTAAAAGGACTTGAATGGCCAAAATATGATACTTTTTGGGCCTTTTTTATAGGGAGAGATTCTATGGTCGGCGTTGGAAACGTGGGCTCATCCGTTTTCCTGGAAAAAGTTATCGTTGCCAGAAATCCGGCCAGAGTACTCGGAGAAGGCGTCATATGGCATTGAAAATCGACATGGATGGAAAATTACGACAATACTGGTGAAATAGAATAATTAATCGGCCTGGAGTGTGTTCAAAAATTGCTTTCTGGTAGCTGTGCGCTCCACTTCGTGAGAGATTTGGCTTAAATGAACGCGGCGCAGCGGGATTGGGCTGCGCTAAGTGAATGTGGGCCAAATACGTTGCGAAATGGGGCGTGCAGATGCCGGGAATGAATTTCTAAACACACTCTAGGAATGTAGAATGGAGAGTAAAATGGAGCAGATTTTGAAAGAGGATGCAATAACGATTGCCAAAACAGCTATTGACTGGAGAAAATTTCATGGAAGAACGATACTGGTTGCTGGAGCAAATGGATATGTGCCCCAGCATTTTGTACATGGATTTCTAATGAGAAATACATTATTTGATGAAAAGATGCATGTTGTTGCTTTGTGCAGAAATGAGAAAAAGGCGCGGGAAAGATTTGGGGAATATATTGGCAGGGAAGATTTTACCTTGTTGATTGGAGATGTTTTACAAGAGATAGAAATCCAGAGAAAAGTGGATTTTATTATTGACGCTGCAAGTCCGGCGGGTGTAAAAATGAGCAATGAAGATCCGGTTGCTACCTTTGAAGCAAATGTTTTAGGTTGCAGTAACCTATTGAAGCTTGCGGAGAAACATGCGGCTGAATTTTTATACCTTTCCAGTGTCGATGTTTATGGAAGGTCTGTACAGGAGAGATTTACGGAGGGGGAAAGTGGAATACTGGACCCTCTTGATGTTAGGAATGTGTATGCGGCGGCTAAGCGCGCAGCCGAAAGTTTATGCATCTGTTATATGCAGAAAGGAATGATTTGTAAAATTGTAAGGCCAAGTCAGATTATGGGATGCGGGATAGCGCTGGATGACGGCAGACTGCATATTGATTTTATCTCCCAGATATTACAGAATGACAAAATTATTTTGAGAGGAGACGGAACGCCTGTAAGGACTTTTATTTATATGACGGATGCGATTGCAGGGATGCTCTATGTTATGACGGCAGGAAAAAATGGCGAAGCCTATAATATATGTACAGAATCTGGCGAGGCTTCGGTATTGGAAGCCGCGCAGCTGATGGCCAAACAGGTAAAAGGAAAGGCTGTCAAGGTAGAGTTTGCACAGGAAACCCAAAAGAAGGATTTAGCGGTAAAGCATGCACTTTCCAGAGTTTGTGCAGACTCTCAAAAATTGAGAGGACTTGGATGGACAGAAAAAGTATCCATTGAGGATGCATGCCGGAGAATGATGGCCTATTATGGAATCGAAATAGTTTAAGCGGCAGTTAGATTGAGAGGTGCTTGGAGAATGTTGTTTTTGTTTATGTCGCAACCGGATTTTGCATGTAACCCGCATGCTCTTTGGGAATATGTAAAATGTTATACAGAACATGAGACCGCCTGGCTATTAAAAAAGGATGAAAGATATTATGAGCTGTTGAAGAGAGGTATTCGTTGCGCCGTATATAATACGATAGAGGGGAATGCATTATTGGATGAGGCGGATTATGTTATTATGAATTCCTATACGTTTCAGGAGCTGCCCAAAAAAGAAAATCAGATGTTTGTAAATCTTTGGCATGGGAGTGGAATCAAGGCGCATGATTTTTACGATCATAATATGAATCCAGCGCATGCCAGGGCACTTACGAAGTTTTTTGAGAAGATAGATTTGATGTGTGTGCATAGTCTGGATGACCGTTTTAAGCTTTCCTCCCAGCTTCACTTTGATTTGAGGAAATGCTATGTTACCGGGCAGGCGCGGCTGGATTGCATAAAGGATGCATCAGGGTACGATAAAATAGAAAAAATATTTGGAAGCAGAATAAAAAAATATAAGCGGTATATTTTTTTTGCACCATCTTTTCGTGCAAACAGCAGCAGCCATTCCGGTACCATTTTTTCGGAAAATATTTTTCGCTTGAAGGAGTTTGATAAAGAAAGGTTTGATAATTTTTTAAAAAAGAATGATGCGGCATTTGTTTATAAGCTCCATCCGGTTGAACAGACGGCCTTTTCCGGGAGAACATTTTCCCTCAGTGAAGATTGCTTTGAATTAACCGATAAGACGCTTTTTGAAAACGATATTCGCTATGATGAATTATTAAATGCGTTTGATGTGATGATCAGCGATTATTCTTCTATAGCGTACGACTTTCTTATATTGAACAGGCCCATTGTGTATCTGATTCCTGATTATGAGGAATATAAATCAGAAAAAGGTTTTGTATTTCATAATATAGATATGTTTATGCCGGGAGAAAAAGTTTTTGGCTTTGAAGAACTGCTTTCGGCGTTGGAAGAGGCGTTTCAAAATCCGGGAAAATATAAAAAGGAACGGGATTTTGTACTTGCGTGTAGATTTGATTTTTGCGATGGGCTGTCCGCGAAGCGATGTTATGATACGATTATCAATTATAAAAAGACACAAAAGGAAGAGAAAATAGAAGAAAATAAAAAATCGGATTATCCATCTGCCGCACAGCTGTTGCAAAAATGGATTCCAGAAGGATATGAATTCATTGATTCAACCAAAAGCATTCCGGAAAAGTATCAATTAGAACAAATCAGTAAAAATCCATTACGACAATATTTATATATTACAGAAGAAAGGCCCCCTGAACTGCGTAAGCTTTCAGGGCAGTCTTCCACTGAAATTATGGATATTGCATATTATTATGCTGTGAATAAGTGTCCAAATGTAACGATATGTAATGTAGATGGCGGCGTGGATTACAATATGTTTTCCGCACCGTATCGTGTAAAAGAAAGTGTGGATGGACGGCGAAAAATAGGTTTTGCAGGAACGATTGACAACAGGATATATTTTGCAATGGTGCAATGCATTTGCGAGGTGTTTTCTGAATATGAAATTTGTTTTGCAGGGGAGATTTTCGGTAAAATTCCAACGTGGCTGAGCGGGTTTAAAAACCTTCATTATTTACCAGTTTCCTATGAAGACCTCCCACCTGTGATATGTTCATTTGACGTGGCAATTCTTCCCTTTTTTGGAAGACATGCGAAGGCTGTTCCGAAGGAGTATTTTCAGTATCTGGCAGCCGGAAAGCAGGTGGTTGCATCTGAGATGCTAAATTTACCAGATTCTCCGGCGTTATACCTCAGCGCTTCCGTGGATGCCGCGGTCAAAAATATAAGAACAGCGCTTATGCATGTTGACGACATAAAAATACGGGAAAGTGCAAAAGCTCTGGCAAAACAATATGATTGGCAGAAAGTCGCAGGGAAACTATTGCAGTAAAAGGGAAAAATGATGTGGAGGGGCCAATCAGTGAAAATAAGTTTTGAAAACCGTAAAATAAATATTGTATTGGTAGAATATATAAACCGTAATCTTGGGGATACGGTAATTGCTGAATGTGCAAAGTTTTTTGTTCAGGAAGCATTGCATGATGCACAAATTTCAAATTATATGATACATGAGTATAATATGTATCAAAGAGATATGGAATATATCCGCAATGCAGATGTTGTTATTTTTGCCGGAGGCGGGCTGATAAAATATAAAAGAGAGTATTTTTATCAATATGTTCCTGAGATTATCAACATTGCACAGGAAAACGACATTCCGGTTTTTATTAACTGCACAGGAGTTGAGGGGTATGATGAAAACGATAAAAGATGCCGGCAGTTAAAGACAGCAATTAATTGCGCCTGTGTGAAGGGAGTTACGGTCCGCGACGATTATGCAACATTTAAGAATAATTATCTGGAGAGCGAGAAAGAATGGATTGGTAAAGTTATGGACTCCGCGGCGTTTTCTTCAGAAATTTATCAAGTCAGTAAGTGTTTTGATGCGAAAAAGATTGGGCTTGGAATTGCGCGGGAGGGCTTGTTTTTTGATTATGGATATCAAGATGTGACAAAGCAGTTCCAACTTGATTTTTGGAAACAGATAATAGCACAGCTGGAAGCATTGGGATATCAATGGGAGATATTTAATAACGGCTTACATTCTGATTATGAATTTGGCCTGGAGGTACTGGAATATGCCGGTATAGAAGAGAAAGAAAAGTACATACGAAAACGCCCGGCTGAGGGTATGGAGCTGGCAAGGATGATTTCACAATATAAAGGCATCATTGCGACAAGGCTGCATACGAACATCATAGCCTTTTCTCTGGGCTGTCCAAGCATAGGCCTGATATGGAATGAAAAACTGATGCAGTGGGGAGAGCGGATAGGATACCCGGAAAGATTTGTCAGGGTTGAGGATATGCGGGCAGCAGTTGTGGTGGAACGTCTGCAGCAGGCGATGACGGAGGGGTGCGCCGCGCCTGATTTAAAAGAAAAAAATAAAATTCAAAGGCCCTTGTGTGAATTCATGAAAAGATATGCTGTCGCGAGAACACAAAGAACTGATGAAAGCGATAAGACAAAGTGGGAGAATATTCTTGTGGCATCTGCCCTGGGAGGAAAGAACAGTCAGTTTACCGGTATGAATTCTCCGGACACCATTCTGGATGCTTACAACAAAGGGTTCCGCCTGTTTGAGGCTGACCTAAAATTGAGTTCAGACAAAAAACTGGTATGCGTCAATGGATGGACAAAATCAACTTTTTGTAAATTAGGGCAGCCTGTATCAGAGGAAAATATGATTACAAATGGGTTGGAGTACAGGAAGTTTATGGAAGCAAAATATTATGATGGTCATTATCGGAGCATGGACTGGAAAATGCTGGTTGGCTATATGTGCCGTTTACAAGACAGTAAATTTATTCTGGATGCCAGAAATAATACAAACAGCCAAATGGCCCTGATGAAAGAGATCATAAAAGAAACCTTGTGCAGAGCTGGCTTTTTGCGCCAAATTCTTCTTATAAAGATAATGAAGAAAGAGGAACTTGATATTGTCAAGGATTTGGGCGTTGAAATGATGTATGAAATTCCGTCTGAGGCAGAGAGGAAGGAACTGGAACTTACGGATGCAGATGTGGAAATGTTGTGCAAAAGCGGAGAGATTAGCTGGATTTCAATGAGGCGTGATTTGTTTAATGCTTTGCAGGTCGAAAAAATAAAATCGCATCATAAAAAAATTTGTGTGTCTTCGTGTAACAAGATATCGGAACTGATTGAATTAACCTCTTTAGGTGTAGACAGGATTGGAACAGATTATTTAACTGTTGATGGGGTGAAAAGTTTATTGCATTAGAAGAAAATGGGATTTGCCACGAGGCTGTTGCAAATTGGAAAAGTTTATCAAGACATAATATGCTGTTCTCAAACAGAAATCTATATTTTGTATGAAAACCTCATTTTGCAACAGCCTCTTTTTTAAAAATTTGCTCAGTGTTTAAAATCCGTTCCAATCAGCAGAAATGCCGGATTTGTGACGATTTTCTTATAATAATCTTTTGCGTACCGGTACATGATAAGGGTATAATCGCCGAATTCTTCACCGATACTGCTTTTATAAACAGCCCAAAGGCACCATAGGAATCCGCCAAGGGCAATATAAGAATAGTACACAAAGCGTTCCTCCGGAACGGCGTCACGACCGAGATAAACGGAAAGGAGCTTTTCTGCTTCATCTTCATTATAATAAGAATAAATGGCGCACATGCTTACATCAATCAAAGGATCGCACATTCCGGCATATTCCCAGTCAATCAGTTTTAAAGACCCATCAGGGAGAAAGAGAAAATTATCGCAGACGCTGTCAATGTGGGACAGGGTACGGGGGCGGTTCAGGCGGTCCAGGCGGTCTAAAAGCACATTCATGTGGCTTCTGACCTGGGGATAGTCCTCAAACAGGCCCTTCTCATATCCGGCACAGGTGGATTCGTAAAATTCGATCCGTTCCCGGACATCAAAAGAATGCCCCACCTGAATAGACGCGTCATGGAGTGTGTGAACCAGCTTCATACACCGCGTCACATCATTCCAGTTTCTTGCATCCCCATTCCTTGAGCCGGCATAGTATTCGGAAATCTTATATCCGGTTTCCCCATTGATGTAAATGACATGTTCTGAAATTTTAAGGGCCTTAATGGCATCATAAACAGCCTTTTCCTGCTGGCGGTTTATGAGAAGCTCTGTTCCGGGACCGGGAATCCGGCAGATATAGGAACGGTCTTTGGCACAGAATAAAAAGGATTTATTGGTCATTCCCGTTTTTAAACAGCGAATATCTGTAATTTCGGATTCCGGAATATGAAGCACATCGGAGACTAACTCCATGGCAACATTATCAGAACGGTTCTGATAGCGTTTATCAAATAGACGGAGTTCCTCCAGATTTTCAAATTCATAAACCTGAGCTTCCGGCTGCCTGTTAATATAAATATCCGGCGCCGGGTATTTGCGGCGGTCAGGAAGATGTTCCTTTGCGGTTTTATTTATGAGATCGGCCAGAACCTGTTCCCAATACATTTGTTCTGTTCCGGGTGTATGATAATACTCCTCCAGAATGGGGAAAAATTGCTCTGAGAATTCTTTAGAAAAGTATACGGGACCATACATAACCCAGGAGTCGGCGCCGCCAATCTGGACTTTTGTAATCACTCCTTTTTTATTAAACTCCAGGCACCATTCAGAAGTAGTCCCTTCCATATATATAGAAGAGTACCATGCGCCGCATTCATACGTGTGGTACATATTATTGCGGATCCAATTATCAGAAGAAAGAAGATATGTATTTTTACCTTTAAAGCAGCTTCTGGCCCAATAGACAGTGGTCAGGGTATTTTTATTATGGTATTCCGGATTGTAGAGAAGCCTGACCCCATACTTATCAATCAGGTATTCAAATTTTTCTTTAAGATATCCGACTACGATGGTGATATCCATGATTCCGGCTTCGTGGAGCTGATTGATCTGGCGTTCTATCATACGTTCCCCGAAAACCTCGAGGAGTCCTTTGGGGGTTTCAAAGGTCAGAGGGACAAAACGGGAACCAAAGCCGGCTGCCAGAATGACGGCGCTGTCCACACGGTATTTCTTTAAAAGCTCCACTCCTCCTTTTAATAATGAATAAATTCCGGAAGAGGAATCGAGAGAAATGAGATTGCTGGCCAGAGCTTCTTTTATAAGATGATTGCAGGTTCCCAGAGAAAGGCCCATGGAAGCGGATAACTCCCTTTGGGTGATGGTATTATTTTCGTAAATATTACGGCATAACAGTCCAAAACGGTCCATAGATACGGCCTCCTGAATAATTCTTTTATACATTGTTTGATTTTTGATAAATCTAGTGAGAAGCGAATGTTCAAAAAACAAATAAATATTCTCTAATATGAACATTATACCATACCCCTGACGAATTGCAAGAGGGTAAAAAACAAGTATTGTATTAATATAAATACAATATTGGCTAAAAAATGGAATAAAGTAAAAATTTCGTAAGAAAATAAACAGAGAAAAGTTATAGAAATTCTTAAGAAATTATACTATAATGTGGGTGTGTCGGAGGTACAGAGTATTTCTGAGAGAGATAAGGTCGATACAGATTTCGTAAAATCTACAAAATTTTTAAAAAAACTATTGATAATTTCTCTTATAGGAAGTATAATGACCCCGTGATGCAATTAGGAATTTCAAA
>CAJUDN010000005.1:59027-70067 GCA_910585355.1 uncultured Lachnospiraceae bacterium | reverse complement strand
TTGTCAGTTTTCGGCATTTTGACTAGAAACTGTTAATTTTCAGACACACTCTAGAACGTGTTTGAAAATAATAAAAACCCCGTCCTTATCAAAAGGACGAGGCTTCCGTCTCGTGTTACCACCTAATGTTCCCATATGGCTTACGCCATACAGCTTCGCAAGTCAAGGTTATGACTCGGACACGATAACGTGTGCCAACTCCGTTGCAGCCTACTTTGGTTTTCCGGTTCGGTGCAAAGCTCCGGGATGTATTCGCAGGAATTTCTCTATACGCCTCTCATCAGCCGGCTGTTTTCTGTTTAGAGTATCATTCCGCTACTTGCTCTCTTCATCGCTTGTTTCTTATTTATAAGCCACATTATATGGACATTTACGGATTTTGTCAAGGGTGTCCCGGAAAAATCCGCGGCCCGGGTTCCGCCCGTTACTGTTCACAGAAATAACGAGCGCTCCTCTATCGCATAAACAGATGCACCAGCCTGTTATAAATCCGCTTATACGGCTGATACCGCATAGGAAGATCAAGCCATATTTTCTTGTCTACAATGCTTTTGTAATGGGTAAAAGTGTCAAATCCGGCTTTTCCATGGTAAGCCCCCATTCCGCTCTCCCCAAATCCACCGAATCCCATTTCACTGTTGGCCAGATGGATTACCGTGTCGTTGACGCATCCGCCGCCGAAACCGCAGCGGGACAGAATTTTGTCCGCCGCCTTTTTTTGGGAGGTGAAAATGTAAAGCGCCAGCGGACGAGGCATGGAACGGATATTTTCAATCGCTCCGTCAAAGGTTTCATAAGTCAGAATAGGGAGGATGGGCCCGAAGATCTCCTGCTGCATCACCGCATCCCGAAACGTAACCCCACCCAGAACTGTGGGCTCGATTTTTAGCGACTTTTTATCATATTTTCCGCCGAAGATAATCTTTTCCCTCTCCATAAGGGCTGTCAGCCTCTTAAAGTGCTTTTCGTTTATGATTTTTCCATAGGAGCCGTTCTTTAAAGGCTCTTTTCCAAACTGTTTCCTGATCTGTTTTTTGATCTCCTTCACCAGCTCATCCCGGATGGTCCTGTCACAATATACATAATCCGGCGCCACGCAGGTCTGCCCGCAGTTTAAATACTTTCCAAAAACAATCCGCCTTGCCGCCAGCTTAAGATCGGCGCTTTTTTCCACCACGCAGGGACTTTTTCCGCCCAGCTCCAGAGTCACAGGAGTTAAATGGGCGGCTGCGCGGGCCATGACCTCCTTTCCCACAGCCTGGCTCCCCGTGAAAAAAATATAGTCGAACCTCTCCTTCAAAAGACAGGTGTTTTCCTCCCGTCCTCCCGTAACCACTGCCACATATACCGGCTCAAAGCATTCCTCCAGCATTGATTTTATGAGGCTTACGGTGTTGGGAGAATAAGCGCTTGGTTTCACCACCGCCGTATTTCCTGCGGCGATGGCATCCACCAGCGGATCCATGGTCAGAAGAAACGGATAATTCCATGGGCTCATAATCAGCACAACACCCCGGGGCGACGGCTTTTGATAGCTTTTGGAATGGAATTGTGCCAAAGGTGTATGCACCGTTTTTTCTTTTGCATAGGCGTGGATGTGCTTTTGCATGTGACTGATCTCACTGAGCACCAGCCCTGTCTCACACATATAACTCTCAGCGCCGCTTTTCCCAAGATCTTTTTTGAGCGCCGCACTGATTTCTTTTTCACGCCTTACAATACAATCCTTAAGTTTTTTTAATGCCTCCATCCGCTTTCTTATATCCATTGTCTCCCCGGAGGCAAAATATGACCGTTGGCGCTCCAAAAGATTCCTGATTTCACATTCCGTCATATCTTTTATTCATCTCCTCATCGTCGCAGAAACTCACGATGCCAGGTCGGACAGTTTCAATAATATTTCCCTGGCTGTCCCCAGCATTCGTTCACAGTCCTTATTTTTATTTTTCTTATCCTGATAAAGCATCATGGGCTTCTCTCCCTGGACAAACCGAAGAGCATTTTTATATTCAGAAACCAGCGCCGGAATTCCCGCCGCGTCCAGTCTGGCTTTTGGATACAGCTCCAGGCGTACCTCCTGAAGGTTGATATCCACCTCCGTCACATAAGCCCGGTGTGCCATGGCTTTAAGCTCAGCCACCCGGAGAAGATTATCCACGGATTTCGGAATGTCTCCGAACCGGTCGATGAGCTCATCCTGCATATCCATATATTCATCGTCCGTTTCGATGGCGGATATCCTCTTATACACATCCAGCTTCAGATATTCATTTTTAATGTACCCATCCGGAATAAAAGCATCAATGTCACAATCCACCACGGTCTCAAACAGATCTTCCTCCGGCATCTTCCCCTTAAGAGCCAAAACCGCCTCATTTAACATTTTGCAGTAAAGATCATAACCTACCGCCTCCATATGACCATGCTGTTCGGCTCCAAGAATATTTCCGGCCCCGCGGATTTCCAAATCCCGCATGGCAATTTTAATACCAGAACCCAGCTCCGTAAATTCCCGGATAGCCTGGAGTCTTTTCTCCGCCTCTTCCTTTAACATCTTATCTCTCTTATACATGAGGAATGCAAAGGAATTCCGGTTGGAACGGCCGATTCTGCCCCGAATCTGATAAAGCTGTGAAAGTCCAAGACGGTCCGCGTCATGAATAATCATGGTATTGGCATTGGGAATATCCAAACCCGTTTCGATGATAGTGGTGGATACCAGCACATCAATTTCACCATTTACAAAATCCAGCATGATTTTTTCAAGCTGGCGCTCATTCATCTGGCCGTGGGCAAAGGCCACCTGTGCATCCGGCACCAGAGCCGCCACATGGTTTGCAATCTCATCAATGTTATTGACCCGGTTATATACATAATACACCTGTCCGCCCCGGGATATTTCTCTGTGGATGGCCTCCCGCACCATCTCATCGTTGTATTCCATCACATAGGTCTGGATAGGCACTCGGTCCACCGGAGGTTCTTCCAGTACGCTCATGTCGCGAATTCCGATGAGGCTCATATGGAGCGTTCTTGGGATGGGAGTCGCTGTCAGAGTCAGTACGTCAACATTCTGCTTCATCTGTTTGATTTTCTCTTTATGAGCCACCCCAAATCTCTGCTCTTCGTCGATCACGAGAAGCCCCAGACTTTTGAATTCCACATCTTTTGAGAGGACCCGGTGAGTGCCGATCACAATATCTACGTACCCTTTTTTTAACCCCTCCAGAGTCTTTTTTATCTCGCCCGGAGTCCGAAATCTCGACATTAAATCCACCCGCACAGGGAAATCCTTCATTCTCTGGACAAACGTATTGTAATGCTGCTGAGCCAGAATCGTGGTGGGCACCAGATAGACCACCTGTTTCCCCTCCTGGACCGCTTTAAATGCCGCCCGCAGGGCAATCTCCGTCTTGCCGTACCCTACATCCCCGCAGACCAGACGGTCCATGATCTTCCGGCTTTCCATGTCCTTCTTCGTATCTTCAATGGCGGCAAGCTGGTCCTCTGTTTCTTCATACGGAAACATTTCCTCAAATTCCCTCTGCCATACCGTATCCGGGCCATACTGAAAGCCCTCCGAGTCACGCCGCGCTGCATAAAGCTCCACTAACTCCTTTGCAATCTCCCTCACCGCCGTGCGGACCCTGGTCTTTGTTTTTCCCCACTCGCTTCCGCCTAACTTATTTAGCTTCGGCGCTTTGGCATCAGCTCCGGCATATTTCTGGATTCCATCCAGTCTGGTAGCCGGGAGATACAATTTCCCTCCGCCTCCGTACTCTACCTTAATATAATCCTTGATCACATGATCCCGCTCAATTTTCTCAATTCCACGGTAAATTCCCAGGCCATGGCTTTCATGAACCACATAATCGCCGACAGAAAGCTCGGAAAAGCTGCTGATTTTCTTCCCCTCATAATTGTACTTTTTCCGCTTTTTCTGGTGTCTCTCATTTCCGAACATATCCCCTTCGGTGATAACCACAAACTTAATCAGGGGATACTCAAAGCCCTTATGAAGCTTCCCATAGGTCACAAGGATTTCTCCCGGACTCACAGGCCTCCCTGCATCCTCTGGGCAGAATGCGCGGAGCTCATATTCCCTCAAATCCCCGGCCAGCCTGCTGGCTCTGGTTCTGGATGCCGAGAGGAGTACCACCCGATAGCCTTCTTTTTTCCACCTGAGCAGATCCTTAATGAGAAACTCAAAACCATTCTGATAAGAATTCACATTCTTTCCTGTGATACTGTACTTTTTCTTTCCGGCCATGCCGGGAAGCCTTTGATCCAGTCCGGTCATAAACACGGTATCAGGAAGCTGGGCTTTCGCCAGCGCTTCCTTTGCAGAAAACAGGACATCCGCCTGGCCCGGGAGCAGATATCCGCCCTCCAGCCGGTGGCTCATACTCTCCCGAAATTCCATTTCTACAGTCTCCGCTTTTTCCTTAAGTCTCTGAGGCTCATCCAGAAACACAGCCAGGCCGTTTTTCTTTCCGGAAGCCGCCTCTCTCACATAATCAAGAAAGGAAACGGTGTCTTTATAAAAATACCGAATATATCCATCCAGATTCTGGGCGGCAAAACCCTCCCGCAGAGATTCGCATAGCTCCCCCACCGTCGTCTTAATCCTGTGGGCCTCCTCTGCCTTTCCCCGGTTACGGAATACCTTTTCCTGCTCTTCCCCTTCCTTCTCAATCAAAAGAATCCCGTCCTCGATCTGAGACCGGGTAAGTACCACCTCCGCTGCCGGAAAAATTCGTATGGATTCCATCTGTGCAATGGAACGCTGGCTCTCCGGATCAAAAGATCGAATGGAATCCACCTCATCTCCCCAGAGCTCAATCCGAACCGGAAGCTCCTCCGTGAGGGGGAAAACGTCAAGGATTCCGCCCCGAATGGAAAACTGTCCCATTCCGTCCACCTGTCCCATACGCTCGTAGCCCATGTTCGTCAGGAATCCCCTGATCTCTTCCATATTAAGGACGTCCCCTGACGCCACAGACAAACAGCGGGCCTCCAGAACAGAAAGCGGAAGCAGATGATCCATGAGGCCGTCCGCTGTCGCAACAACAATGCCTCCCTCATCTTCCGCCAGGTGCTTAAACACCTGCATCCGCTGCCTGGTCAGAAGATTTCCATGAATATCCGAGCTGTAAAACAGCAGATCTCTGGCTGGATACAGCCATGTATTTTTACAGAAATAGCTGAAATCATCATAAAGCTCCTTTGCCCTGGCATCATCATAAGTCACAACTAACTTCCATGCCTTATCCGCGGAAAGCTCGTACATTACATGGACTTTTTGGGAATCCGTAACGCCGCATATGTGTACAGGTCCCCTCCCCTGATTTAAGTCACGCTTCATATCCCCGTATTCCGCCAGTTCTGTCAACGGATTTGCAAATATCTCTCCCATACTTCCCTTCTCCTGTTCTTTCTATACCCAGTGTACTGAATATAATGCAGACAGAACACTAATCGTCCTTCTTCCTGTTATGATCATTCATGGCATGCTCAATGCCCTCTGTGACAGTTTCCACTACTGCTTCCGCCGCTTCCTCCACTGCGTCCTCCATGATTTTTTTCTCACCCTGTGAAAAATGTCCCAGCACATAATCCACCAGATCCATTCTGGGCGGTTTTTCACCCACTCCTACACGGACCCTGGGAAATTCCTGCGTTCCCAGATGGGCGATAATGCTTTTCACGCCATTATGGCCCCCGGCGCTTCCCCTGGCCCGGAGCCTGAGCTGGCCCGGCGCCAGACTGATATCGTCATATACCACCAGAATATCCTCCGGCTTTACCTTATAATAATCAGCGGCTGCCCGGATACTTTCCCCGCTGGAATTCATGAACGTCTGAGGCTTTAAAAGAATCACCTTCTGCCCTCCGATCACAGCCCGGCCGCAAAGAGCCTTATGTTTTTTTTCAGAAATATCCGCCCCAAGCTTATCAGCCAGAACATCCAGAACCATAAACCCTGCATTGTGTCTTGTATTTTCATATTCCTTTCCCGGGTTCCCGAGACCTGCTACTATAAACATATTTAAGATTTTCTCCTTCATTCTGAAAATTACGCATTATGTTCACAGGTTCTCTGGGAACATAACCGCACATGCCCGTTTAAAACTGCGTGCAGCAGTGGGGCATATGCCTTGGCGCCGTAACTTTACACGCCTTTTAGGGGCCTTTTTCAAGTCCCCTGGTTTTCTTATTCTATCAGCTTTACGGTTTTCTTACAAGTAAAAAATCCTTTCCTTGGATTTTCCGGTAACAACTAGGCCTTGTGGAGATTACGAGTAAAAACGCGCTGAATACTGAACGGTTACCGCTCCAGGCCGCAGCTTTGTTTTGGATCCACAGTTTTACAAAGCATCCAGCTCTTTCCTTTCGCGAAAAAATCATGTATAATCAAGAGCAGGAGGGATTTTTCATATGAATATACTGCAGATGAGTGAGGATATGAGAAACGGGCAGACCATATCTCTTAAAAAACAAGTACAGCTGATTGTTTCGCTGTCCATTCCTGCAATTCTGGAACAATTGGTAATGACCTTAATGAGTTATATTGATACGGCCATGGTGGGAAGTCTGGGTTCACAGGCCACGGCCTCCATTGGTGTCGTGTCCAGCTCCATATGGCTTTTAAACGGCATTGTGAGCGCTGTCGCTGTGGGCTTTTCCGTCCAGGTGGCCCAATATCTGGGGGCCGGGCGGGAAGAGGACAGCCGAAACGTGCTTTGCCAGGCCATCCTGTTTAATCTTTTGTTTGGAATCAGCCTCGCGCTGATTATTGTTTCTCTGGGCCGTTTTCTTCCGGCTTTTCTGGGCGCAGACCCGGATATCCGGCCCTATGCGGGAGCATATTTCTGCGTTGTGGGAGCCTTCTTTCCTTTTAATATGGCCTGCGCCATGTATTCCAGCATTCTCCGTTGCAGCGGAAATGTGACGCTCCCAAGCCTTATGAATATCGGCATGTGCCTGCTGGATGTTCTGTTTAATTTCTTTCTTATTTATCCCTCAAGGCAAATCGGCGGCATCACCCTCTGGGGCGCCGGCCTCGGCGTTACGGGAGCCGCCCTGGGCACCGGGCTTTCCCAGGCCTGCATCGGGCTTTCTCTGGCCTTTGCGCTCTTAAAAAGCAAGGGGCCCATGGGACTTCGCGGCGGGGAGCGCTGGCGCTTTACAGGAACCTGTATGCGTAATACCCTCCACCTGGCCACTCCCACTGCCCTGGAGCGCATGACTCTCTGCTTCGCCCAGATCGTCATGACAGCCATCATTGCCGGCATGGGCACTCTGGCTGTTGCTTCCAACTATGTGGCAGTCCAGACGGAAAGCATCTGCTATCTGCCCGCATACGGCATTGCCGCCGCAGCCACCGCTCTTGTGGGGCAAAGTATCGGCGCAAAACGCCCGGACATGGCCAAGCGCTTTGCCTATGGAACCACCGCACTGGGCTTTCTTCTGGTTACAGGTATGGGAATCGTCATGTTCCTTTCGGCTCCGTCTTTAACCGGACTTTTAACTGCGGATCCTCAGGTGGCCGCCATGAGCGCCCGCGTTCTCAGAATCGTGGCCTTTTCCGAGCCGCTTTTTGCCGTCAGTATTGTGGCCATCGGAGCCCTTCGGGGTGCCGGAGACAGCAGGGGACCTTTTATCATCAACCTTTGCAGCATGTGGGGGATCCGGGTGCTCAGCGTAGTCCTTTTTACCCACTCTTATGGAGTCATCGGCGTCTGGGTCTCCATGACATGCGAACTGGTTTTCCGGGGAATCGTTTTCCTTATCCGGCTGCTGCGCGGCCGCTGGCTCTCTGCCCCGGCTTTAACATAATTTCCGCACAAAGTGCTTTTTAAAAGTTCTATATAAAAAGCCGTTGTCCCGACAGGTTTCTCCTGCCCGGCAACGGCTTTTTATGTTCCTGTTTACCTGATATCGGTAAAGATAAACATTATTTCATTATCTGCTTCCCATGCTCCGTATGCAACAGCATATGGGCCTTATGGGAATTTGGCTTTTCAAAGTACGTCTCATACATGGCGAGCACATCCCTGTTTTCATGAGAATAGCGCAGGTTCGTATTGGCATCCAGATAGTAAAGCTGCCTTCCTCTGTCAAAGGCCCTTTCCACACCGTCGTGAATTGGCTGGCCGCCTCCTCCAACGCATCCGCCGGGACACGCCATTACCTCCACAAAGTCATATTGAACCTCTCCCCGCTCAATTTTGTCCAAAAGCTTTCTGGCATTTCCCAGTCCGCTGACGGCCGCTGTTCTCACTATAATATCATCAATCTTAAACTCCGCCTCCTGCACACCGTCATTGGCATTGAAACCCAGGCTGCGAACTGCACGGAATGCATCAGCAGGGGCATTTTTGCCCTTAATCACGTAATAAGCTGTGCGGAGAGCGGCCTCCATCACTCCTCCGGTAGCGCCGAAAATCACTCCGGCTCCAGTTCCATCCTGCATGGGCCTGTCACTCTCAATATCTCTTAATCCCTCCGGCTTTATGTGGGCGGAGCGAATCATTTTTACAAGCTCCCTGGTCGTAATCACCGCATCCACATCATGCCCGGCATACTCCTCATAGTAAAGCTCCATTTCGCTCTCGCCTTTTTTCGCCACGCAGGGCATTACGGACACCGTAAATATTTTATCCGGAGACACCCCCAGCTTTTCTGCATAGTATGTTTTCATAACCGCGCCGAACATCTGCTGCGGAGATTTTGCGGTGGACAGATAACGGACCAGATACGGATATTGGCTCTTAATAAATCGAATCCACCCCGGACAGCAGGAAGTGAACATGGGTCTGTCCTTAAACTCGCCTTTCGTGAACCGCTCCACAAATTCATTGGCCTCTTCCATAATCGTAAGATCCGCCGAGAACACCGTATCGAACACATAGTCCACTCCCATACGCTTTAACGCATCGAGAATGCGTCCAATGGCAGCCTGTCCCGGAGGAAGTCCCAGTTCCTCTCCCCATGCGGTTCGAACTGCCGGAGCTACCTGGGCCACCACAATCTTCTCGTTATCTTCGATGGCATCCCATACTTTTTCCGTATCATCCCGTTCTGTGAGAGCCCCTACCGGACAGTGGGTAATGCACTGGCCGCAGAGAGAGCAGTCCGCTTCTTCAATGGTCTTATGTCCCGCCACATTGACTGTGGTTCTGGAACCGGTGCCCTCCACATCCCAGATGCCAAGGCCCTGGACTTTCTCGCAGATCTGAACGCAGCGCATACATTTAATACATTTTTCCGACCGCTTGATAAAAGGAAAATTTTTATTCCATGCCTGGTGCTCCAGCGTCTGTTTAAACGGCACATCCAGAATGTTCAGATCATTGGCGATCTTCTGTAGGCTGCAGTTTCCGCTTCTCGGGCATGTAGCGCACAGGCAGTCATGCTGCGATAAAATCAGCTCAACGGTTTTCTTTCTATGGCGGCGCACTTTGGGGCTGTTGGTATACAATACCATCCCTTCCTGCACCACATTGTTACAGGAGGTAATTAACTTTTCCTTCCCTTCCAGCTCCACCACACAGACGCGGCAGGCCGCAATTTCGTTGATTCCCTTAAGATAACATAATTTCGGAATAGGAATCCCACACTGGGCGGCAGCCTCCATAATTGTCATGTCTGCCCTTACCTGAACCTTTTTTCCATCTATTGTAATATTTACCATATTTTGTTCCTGCCTCCCTTAAAGATTCCATATCCGAAGTGATCACAGCGCAGACATCTGGATGCCTCCTGCTTGGCCTCATTTTCTGTCATGCAGTTTTCGACGCCTTCAAAATCACAGATTCTCTCACAGGCCTCGCGCTCCGTCATGTTCACACGACCGCAGGGCGTTCTGTCTTCCAGATTTGCCTCCGGAATTTCCACATCGCAGGAGATCACATGATGATATCCCAGATACTCGTCAATATTGGCAGCCACCACCTTTGCCGCCGCAATGGCGCTGATGGCGGAAGCAGGACCGCTGGCGCAGTCTCCTCCGGCAAACACGCCGGGCATATTTTCAAAATCTCCCGTATTCTGAGTGAGGATTTTTCCATGGGCCACAGGAATTCCGGCTTCCTCAAAATGGCTGGTTTCAATATCCTGACCAATGGCCCTGATTAAAACATCACAGGGTATGTAGATGTCCGGCTCTCCAGTTGGCTTTACGCTGGCTCTGCCGTTCTTTATGAGGCTGATCATCTGCGGAGTGGCATAGATGCCTTTAATCTGATGATTTTCTCCCACATCAATGGACGCCGGCGCCTTTAAGGTCTGAAGCTCAATTCCCTCGGCAATAGCCCCCTCGACCTCCGCCGGAAGCGCTGTCATATCGTATCTTCTACGGCGGTAAAGGATGCTGACTTTTTTGGCCCCCATCCGCTTTGCCGTGCGGACTGCGTCCATGGACACGTTTCCGCCTCCGATTACAACCACTTCCTTCCCTGTCAGATCAAGGATTTCTCCTTTTCCCACGCCTCTTAAAAACTGGACTGCTGACAAAACGCCTTCAGCGTCTTCATTTTCAAGGCCCAGTTTCTTATCTGCGCTGGCGCCTATGGAAATCAGCACCGCGTCGTACTCCTCCCGCAGCTGATGAATCGTAATATCGGGACCGATCTTTAAGCCGTGCTTCACCTGGACTCCTGTCTTTAAGATTGCGTTAATATCATCATCCAGGCGGTTTTTGGGAAGCCGGTAATTGGGAATCCCGTAAGATCGGAAGAGCGTCGTGTTGGGAATCCCGTACCGCAGCATACCGCCAAGCCTGGGCAGCATTTCGTATACCGTCACCTGATGCCCCATAAGCTGCAGATAATAGGCAGCGCTCAGGCCGCCCGGGCCTCCGCCCACAACGGCAACCCGTTTCCCTGTGGAGGGCGCACACTCCGGCGGGTCTACTTCTCCGGCGAAATCGGCCGCCATTCTCTTCAGGCCGCGTATATTTACGGCATCATCCACCATATCCCTGCGGCATCTGGCCTCACAGGGATGCTCGCAGATCAGAGCGCAGGCCGTAGGAAA
>CAJUDN010000005.1:11670-59017 GCA_910585355.1 uncultured Lachnospiraceae bacterium | reverse complement strand
TCCGATCTAGGGATGATCACAAATGAAACCGCAGGTTGTCGGAAACGGATTGTCCTTACGGATTAAGCGTATGGCATCCGCATATCTTCCCGCTCTCACAAGGGCTATGTATCCGGGAATATCTACATGTGCAGGGCAGAACGACACGCAGGGAACCGGCTGCTGGGTCGTGCAGGTACAGCGGCCATTCTTAATGTGTTCCACATAATCGTCCCGGTAGCCGATGAGCCCCTTATAAACCATGTTGGCGGCCTCATAGCCAATGGCGCAGTCAGCAGAATCCATGATGGAAAGAGCCGTTTCCTCCATTAATTTCAGGGTTTCCATTGTGGCCTTTCCATCCAGTACATCCTGAATCAAATATTCTAATTGTCTTAAACCAATGCGGCAGGGTACGCACTTTCCGCAGGTCTGCGCGTAACACAGCTCCAAAAATGCCCTCGCCATATCCACAGGACAGAGGCCCGGCTGGCTGGATTCAATTCTTCGCTCCAGATCCTTATAAAGCCCCTCCATGACAATATCCGCCCTCGTTGGGGAAGCTATTTTCAATCTACTCATCCATTTTCTCCTCATCTTTCATAGTTTATCGGCGTTCTTCCCTCTCCAAAAGTCCGGCGCTTTGCAGGGATCAGTCCGCGTCAAAAAAATGCCGCTGTTTCGACCCGCCGCAGGCCGGGAATCGTGCATAAATGCATGCTTTTTTACTTCCTTCATAATTATAATAATTCTATCACGCTCTGTTTAATAAAAGCAAGCTTTTTTCTGTATTTTCATAATTTTCTTTAATTTTCGTTAATTTCAAAACAACTGTCGCGCGGCTTTTTTAATGGGCCCCGGCATCTGCCAGGACCATTATAATATCTGGCGAAACTCCGCTTTTTCCTTTACGCTCTCGAAAAGGCGCCTTCAGCGAAGCAGGATGGTATTTAAGGCAGGTTATACCAGGGCGGCTTGAAAACATGGAAAATATATGTTATCATTAACAAGATATTTACTTGTATTTCTGGCAAAGAAAGGAGCAGAAAACCTATGGGGATTACAGGAATCAAAGGAAGAGGGGTTTATGCGGCGTGCCTGTCGGCGACGTTCATATTTACCTTGACAGGGTGCGGCAGCAAAAGCCCGCTGGACCCCAAAAACCCGGTGTCTCTGACGGTATGGCACTATTATAACGGTTCCCAGCAGGCGGCATTTGACGCGCTGGTGGAGGAATTTAATGATACGGTGGGCCGGGAAGAGGGCATTTACATACAAAGCTATTCCCAGGGCTCTGTTTCCGATCTGGAATCGGCAGTGCGAGACTCCATCAGCGGCAAGGTGGGGGCGGACACTATGCCGGACATCTTTTCTTCCTATGCTGATACTGCCTATGAGGTGGAGCAGGCAGGCGCTCTGGCCAATCTGTCTGATTACTTAAGCCAGGAAGAACTGAACATGTATGTAGACTCTTACATTGAAGAGGGCTGCATTGCCGCCGATGGATCGCTGCGGATTTTTCCCACAGCAAAGTCCACAGAGATCATGATGGTGAACCTGACGGACTGGGAACCTTTTGCAGAGGCCACAGGCGCTTCTCTGGAAAACCTGGCGACCATGGAGGGCGTTGCCGCCACCGCGCAGGCATATTATGAGTGGACAGACAGCCTCACTCCTGATGTTTTGGAAGACGGTAAAGCTTTCTATGGCCGGGATGCCATGGCCAATTACTTTGTTATCGGAATGCAGCAGCTGGGTGTGGAGATCTTTCAGGTGGAAAACGGAGAGATAACCCTAAACGCGCCCAGGGAGGAGCTGCACCGCCTGTGGGAAAACTATTATATCCCTATGGTCAAGGGATACTTCGGGTCTTACGGCTCCTTCCGTTCGGACGATGTGAAAACCGGGGATATCCTTGCCTATACGGGTTCCACCACCTCCGCAATGTACTTTCCCGATCAGGTGGAGCTTGACAGCGGGACCCACGCCATCGATTACGCCGTGCTGCCCGCGCCCGTGTTCGAGGGAGGGAAACGTTACTCTGTGCAGCAAGGTGCCGGCATGGTAGTCAGCAAGTCAGACAGGCAGCACGAGTACGCTGCCGTGGAATTTTTAAAATGGTTTACTCAGCCGGAAAATAACCTTCGGTTTGGCTGTGTATCCGGCTATCTGCCAGTACAAAAAAATGCCGCGAACGTTGAAAAGCTAGAGCAGGTTATTGCGGAACAGGGCCTGTCTGTGGCCCCCAAGACTTATGATTGTCTGACCGCCGTCTTTGAGGAAATGGAAAATATGACTCTCTATACCAATAAAAGTTTCCAAAACGGTTCCGCTGCGCGAAAAGTGCTGGAGTACAATCTGACGGATTTGGCCGAGAAGGATCGGGCGGCAGTAGCTGGGTCCCTGGCTCAGGGGATGAGCCTGGAGGAGGCCTCCGCCCCCTACGTGACCGAAGCGGCCTTTGAGAGCTGGTACAAATCTTTCTGTGATGCGCTGAACGCTGCATCTAATAGGTAAAGATATCATGAAGAGAAACAATCAAAGCAAGAAAAAATCAACGATTTTCCGCATGTTCCTCTTTCCCTTGATTGCCATTATGCTGCTGCAGGGCGCCATTACGATTGGTACCCTGGTGGTTAAACAGACAGCAAAAACCCTGGAGGAATATTCCGCAAATATGCTGAACCGGCTGGTGGAAAACCGGGGCGTAATTCTTCAGAACGATATGAACCAGCGCTGGTCTTCCATCCGCAGCCAGGAAGACCTGTTTGAAGGAATCCTGAAACAGTATCTGGACAGCAGGAATATAAATCTGGACAGCCTTTTAAACTCCGGCGAAAGGAAACAGGAACTGCTGGAGCTGCTGTTCCCGGAGTGTCTGGAAATTCTGCAGAATAACTCCACCACAGGCCTCTTTCTAATTTTGACAGAATCGGGGGCGCCGGCCGCAGGCGAATTTGATGGATTCTTTATCCGCGACTCTGACCGCAACACAATCAACGCCAGTCACACAGACCTGCTTCTGGAACGGGGAAGCAAGGAACTGTCACGAACCTGGAATATTCCTCTGGATACCAACTGGACCCCCCGGTTTCATATGGACGGCCCAAAGAAAAATTCGGCCGACTGTTACTTTTACGAACCCTGGCAGGCCGGAACGGACTATCCGGACGCGGACACGGCGGATCTGGGATATTGGTCTCTGCCCTTTTGCCTGGAAAAAGACAAGGTGGATTCCCATGAGATGATAACCTATTCCCTGCCTCTGCGGTATAAAGGAATTACCTACGGCGTTCTGGGGGTGGAGATTTCTTCCAGAAGCCTGTATGAATACTTCCCTGTGGCGGAGCTTAATGATTCCCGACAGTCAGGATATCTGTTAGCGGTTAGGAAGGAGGACGGCGGCTACATGCCCCTTACGGGCAAGGGCATCCTCTACGATCTGCTCCGGCCCCTTGAGGACGGATTTGGTTTGGAGGAGACGGGTTACGGAGCGCTTTGCCGGGTCCGGGAAACTAGGTGGAACGATCAGGGCGTCTATGCCGTGGTTCGTCCGCTGAAACTTTACAGTAATAATGTCCCCTACGACTACACTGACTGGGCGCTGCTTGGTCTTGACACAGAAATGGATCTTTTTGGCATGGGCCGGCAGCTTTATTTCTGGATGGTCATCGCGGTTCTAATCGGCCTGGGCTTTGGCGTACTGGGGATTTATCTGGTTGTAAGGCATCTGACCAGACCTGTCCAGCGCCTGGCGGACTGCATCAGCGAAGGAAGCGAAGGGCTTCATAGCTACAAGCCCCCCAATATTCTGGAGATCGACGCCCTGTATGACGTGGTAGTGGACCTGACACGGCAGCAAAAGAGGGCGCAGGATATTCTTCTTGAGGAGAAGGAGCGCTATAAAGTGGCTCTGGAATCCTCAACAGACATCTTCTTTTCCTATGATTTGCAAAGTCAGATGCTGGATATCGTCAACCATCCCTTTGCAAACGGCCGGCGGCTGTGCCCTCAAACAGAAGTATGCTTTATCAAACCTGAATATATCTACGGCGAAGACCTGGCAGCGGCGACTGAAGATGTGCAGAGGGATCCGGACAGCCTGTACGCCGAATTCCGGATGCGCTGGCCGGAGGAATCCGAGTTCATCTGGGTTGCCCTGGCGGCCAAGGCGGTCTACAACTCAGACGGACAGCGGTGGAAGCTGGTAGGGAGCATACGCAACATCCAGAACCAGAAAGAAAGAGAGGCTGAGCAGTACAAAAGAAACACAACGGACGGCGTCACAGGACTTTATAGCTTTGGCGGGGGCATGGAACAGATCATCCGATGCCGTAAAGATCAGCCGGAGGGCGTGATGATCTGTCTGTACATGAACCAGCTGAAACAGACCTGTGAGAAAAACGGCATAGTTTTTGGAGACATGATCCTGGAAGAGGTAGGACTCATGCTCCGGGAGAGCTGTCTGGAATTTACGGAGCGGACCGGCCTCCGGGCTGTGGCCCTGCGCCTCAACCGGGACGAAGCTGTCCTGTGGCTGGCGGGGGCGGACCGGACTCAGGCTGCCGAGTTTACAAAACTACTTCTGAAAAATGCGGCGGAATATTTCCATAAGGAGGCTTTCCACATTCAAATGTGCGCCGGACTGGCCCTGGGAGAGCCAGGATGCAGTACGGGGCGTCTGATCCGAATGGCAAAGCTGGCGCGGAGCCTGGTCCATCCCGGAACCGGGGAACAGGCGCTCTTTTACGAAACAATTCCCGCGGAGGAACAGGGTTCCCTTCCCCCGCTTCAGGAGCAGGAAAGCAGCCTTCTGGGATACGGCGAGGACGTGAGCCTGGTTTCGACAGCCTTAAATCTCTTTGGCAAGGGGGACAACTTCCATGTGCAGATGATGCTGATGATTCGGAAAATCGGAAGGTACTATCAGGCTTCCGGCGTGCTGGTTTCTCAGCTGCGGACGGACTTCAACTCCAACTATCTGTCTTATCAATGGCAGCAGTCGGGAGCAACCATCGAAAAAAGCGTTCAGAAGTATGAAGAGCAGGAAAAGGATTCCTTCCTCCATTGGCTGGGCCAGGATGAGGTTTTGTACTTCTCGCCTGAGGACAGCCGTCAGGAGATTCTTCAGTGTTTCTTAAATGTCCTGCCAGGCCAGCAGGGGATTGTACTTCCCATGTACGACAGCGGAAACTATATGGGTAATGTCTGCATTCTGGGCATACCGCAGAGTCTCCTGGAAAACCCCGAGGAGTCTCAAAATCTGGCGGAACTGGGCCAGGTTATCCAGGGTCAGCTTAACCAGCAGCAGCACGATATTGCCAGCAAGGCGAAGTCCGAATTTCTCTCCCGTATGAGCCATGAAATCCGTACCCCCATGAACGGCATCATCGGCATGAGTTCCATTGCCCTCCAGCAGGGACAGGGAAAAGAACGGATTCTGGACTGTCTGCAAAAGATCCAGTCCTCTTCCACATACCTGCTTGGCCTTATCAACGATATTTTGGATATGTCCAAAATCGAGAGCGGAAAAATGAAGCTGGATCCTGCAGATTTTGATCTGTACGAGATGCTGGATACCATCCGGGAGCTGATCATGCCCCAGGCTGAAGCCAAGAAAATTTCCTTCGTGCAGGATATCGCCCTGACCCACCAATGGTTTATGGCCGATAAAATGCGAATCAGCCAGGTGCTGATCAATTTGCTGGGCAACGCAGTGAAATTCACTCCCGAACTGGGCAAGATTACACTAAGCGTAAAAGAGACTGACTCGTCCGGCGATACGCCCATCGTCCTCTTTGCAGTGCAGGACACTGGTATCGGTATTGCCAGAGAGGAACAGGAACGTGTTTTCCGTTCTTTTGAACAGGCCAGATCGAATCCCTCCAAACAGCAGGGAACCGGCCTGGGCTTATCCATCAGCAGCCGTCTGGTTCAGATGATGGGAAGCAACATTCACCTGGAGAGCGCGCCCGGAAAAGGCAGTATATTCAGCTTTGCTGTGTCTCTGCCTCTGGGTGAGCGTAAAGAGAGCAAAACCGATACCGACGAACTTTCCTTTGAGGGATACCGTATTCTGGTGGTGGAGGACAATGAGTTGAACGCGGAAATCGCTCAGTGTCTTCTGGAGGAGCGTAATTTTGAGGTGGATTGCGTAGGTGACGGCGCCCAGGCGGTGGAACGCATCCGCACAACGCCGCCAGGCACCTATGATGTGATCCTCATGGACATTATGATGCCGGTGATGGACGGACTGGAAGCCACCCGGGTCATCCGTAACATGGAACGGGAGGACTGCCGCACCATACCTATTATTGCCATGTCAGCGAATGCTTTTGACGATGATTTGAAAAAGTCGGTGGAGTGCGGCATGAACGGCCATCTGTTCAAGCCGGTGGAAGTGGATAAACTGTATCAGGTCCTGGACAAGGCGCTTCGCCGTCCAGACATATCAGGATAAAAACACATCAAAAAGCCGAAGGGAGTTATGTATATGAAGTCTGGAGAACATTTTGACGTAATCATCATAGGCGCCGGACCGTCCGGTATCTTCTGCGCCTATGAACTGATTAAAAACAAACCGACGCTTAAAATTCTTATGGTGGAAAAGGGGCGTCCCATTGAAAAGCGCGTATGTCCCAAGCGCACCACCAAGGTCTGTGTAGGCTGTAAACCCTGCTCCATTACCACCGGCTTTGCCGGCGCAGGCGCCTTTTCCGACGGAAAGCTGTCACTGTCACCGGATGTGGGAGGAACGCTTCCTGATATTCTGGGGTATGATAAGGCCCTGGAACTGATTAAGGAGTCTGACAATATATATCTGGAATTTGGCGCCGATAAAAATGTTTACGGAATTGACAAACAGAAAGAAATTCAGGAAATCCGCAGAAAAGCCATTGGCGCCAACTTAAAACTCATCGAATGTCCCATCCGCCATCTGGGTACGGAAGAAGGCTATAAAATATACACCCGTCTTCAGGAGCATCTCCTGGAGCATGGGATACAGATCGTCTTCAACACCATGGTACAGGATATTCTCATTGAAAATGGCAGGGCCACAGGTATCGTGACCGATAGCGATGAGTGCTATTATGCCGATGAAATTGTGTCCGCCATCGGCCGCGAAGGCTCCGACTGGTTTTCCCATATCTGCAGAGCCCATGGAATTGAAACTCAGGTGGGCACTGTGGACATCGGCGTCCGTGTAGAAGTCCGGGATGAAGTTATGGAATTCTTAAACAAAAACTTATACGAAGCGAAGTTAGTGTATTACACCCCCACTTTCGATGATAAGGTCCGTACCTTCTGCACCAACCCGTCCGGAGAGGTGGCCACAGAATACTATGAAAACGGGCTTGCAGTGGTAAACGGTCACGCCTATAAGTCAGCCGAATATAAAACCAACAACACCAACTTCGCCCTGCTGGTGTCCAAAAACTTTACCAGGCCCTTCAAAACGCCCATTGAATATGGGAAACATATCGCCCAGCTTTCCAATATGCTCTGCGACGGAAAAATTCTCGTCCAGACCTTTGGAGATTTCCAAAGAGGACGCCGCACCACAGAAGAACGCCTTTGCAGAAACAATCTGATTCCCACCTTAAAGGATGCTGTTCCCGGCGATCTGTCCCTGGTTCTGCCTCACCGCATTATGGTTGACATAAAAGAAATGCTGCTGGCTCTGGACAAGGTAACGCCCGGTATCGCCAGCGATGAAACCCTGCTCTACGGTGTCGAGGTGAAATTCTACTCCAATAAGGTAGTCGTTAACAAAGACTTTGAGACCAATATCAAAGGTCTTCGCGCCATCGGAGATGGAGCTTCTGTCACCCGCGGCTTACAGCAGGCTTCCGCCAACGGGCTGTCAGTAGCGCGAAGCATTTTAAATTCCCTGAAATAAAAGAATCCAGAAGGAGTCCCGGAGAGTGTCTTAAGATTCCTTCTGGATTTTTTCATATATGGAGCAAGGGTATCGCTCTATCATCGTTGCGTTAACGCACACACTTTTTTATGTCCTGGGGTGCGCCCCCTGATATGCTTCGCGCAGCGCATTGTTGCCTGCGTAGGCTGCATACATCTGAGTGGTGGCTAAATCCGCATGCCCCATCATGGTTTGAACCGCTTTTACGTCGGCGCCGTTTCCTAAAAGATGGACTGCAAAAGAGTGGCGCAGGGTATGGGGCGTAATATCCTCCTCAATTCCTGCTTTCTTTCCATAATACTTTATAATCTTCCAGAAGCCCTGACGGCTCATGGCTCGTCCGTTGCAATTGATAAACAGCCACTCCGACTGGTTCCCCTTTAAAAGCTTTCCCCTGGCCTTCTCCAGATATTTAAGCACCGCATCCCTGGCCACTCTTCCAAAGGGTACAATCCGTTCCTTATGCTCATCTCGGCAGGTTATGAATCCCACCGGTATATTGATATCATCCATCCTTAAGTGGATCAGTTCCGACACCCGGATTCCCGTGGCATAAAGAAGCTCCAGCATAGCTTTATCTCTCATCTCCTTGGCAGTGCCGTTCCCCGGTTCCGAAAGGAGGCGGCTCACCTCGTCGATGGTCAAAATCATAGGCGCCCTCCTCTCAATTTTCGGTGCACGCAGCCCCTCCGCCGGATCTTTTTTTATGACTCCATTCTTAAATTCAAAATGAAAGAAAGCCTTTATTGAGGCCAGGTTCCTGGATACCGTCGCTGCGGACTTCCCTTCCTTTTCCAACGAAAGAGTATAGGAATTCAACGCCGTTTTCGTCACCTTCCCCGGCTCCATAATTCCCGTTTCCTCCATATATTCTGCCATCCGCATTAAATCACGCCCATAAGAAACCTGCGTGTTTTTCGATGCGTGTTTCTCCTGCTGCAAGTATTCGATAAAGTGTTTTATTTCCTCTTTCATTTCTGTCCAATATATCCCCCAGATGGAATAATGTCTGGCGACGTTATACCTGTGCCGATTCGCGTCCGGCCATCGGACGGACAAAGTACCGCTTTCCTTCATTATAGCCCCACTTTTTCATAAAATCAAACATATTTTTCCCACTTTCAGTCCATTTTTCCCCGATTTTCATAAAAAACGCAACATCTGGCCACAGACTTCCCCACCTTGGCCAGATGTTGTGAATACTACGAATAAAATTTTTGCTGCAATTTTTCATTTCCCCAGAAAAAGAACCGCAATCCAGGGATTTACAAAACTTTCCGCCACTGCTCCTGCCGCGGCAAGCGCCATAAGAAGAGTGCCCGCCGCCAGCGTCAGCCGCTTCTGTTCCCGGGGCATCCACCAAAATACCACATAGTAAATGGTCATATAAAAAATTGCCTGGGGAAACATAAGAGAAAGATACTGCACAATCCCCATAAGTCCCGCATCCATGGTAAGGGCGCAGACCACCACCGCCGCCGAAAATCCCAGATAACCCGATAGAAGCAAAGAAGCTTCCCTGGCGGCAGGCGTCAT
Source organism: uncultured Lachnospiraceae bacterium (assembly GCA_910585355.1). Classification (GTDB taxonomy): domain Bacteria; phylum Bacillota; class Clostridia; order Lachnospirales; family Lachnospiraceae; genus CANRXD01. The sequence continues at coordinate 49,581 of CAJUDN010000005.1, read as the reverse complement.
CGCCACAAGAATCACAAGAAGTAACTGGCCAAACCTTCTGGATGCCACTTTAAAAAATAGCTCTCTGAAATTCATCTTGAGAAGTACTGCGCCGGACAGCAAACTTTCCTCCAGCGCATGAAATTCCCCCTTCATCTGCCCATCCATCCGGTTGCAGAACAGGCTCCCCAAAACGGCTCCCAGCATAAGAAAAAAAGACAGCCAGAATTCCAGGCTGCCCTTTTTACTTTCAACATATTTCACGGCCTCACCTCATATGGCTTTTTACCACTATATGAGTGTCCTGTCCCGTCTATTCCGGACATTTCCTGCCATTCTCAGCGGATTCCTTCCTTCTGTGCAAAAGCCATAATAGCCGCCACTGTTTTTCCGTCTGTCATCTTTCCTGTGTAAATAAGTTCCAGAAGATCTTTGACTTCCCACTCCTCCACATCAATACTTTCATCCGCATCCAGATGCTGTTTGGATGGAATCAGGTCCTTTGCAAGGAACACATCAATGGCCTCATCACAAAAGGCCACCGTAGTATTAATGGTCATCAGATATTCCAGCTTTTCCGTGCGGAATCCCGTCTCCTCTTCCAGCTCCCTGTAAGCGCACTCAATCCTCGGCTCGTCCGGCGCGTCCACCTTCCCTGCGGGAATTTCCAGCGTGAAGCGGTCCAGAGCATTCCTGTACTGGCGTACCATGAGAATTTTTCCATCCTTTGTGATCGGAAGAACAGCGGCTGCTCCGTCATGGTGGATATAATCATATACTTCTTCAATCCCGTTGGCCACAACCGTATCCCGGTAAATCTTTAAAATTGTCCCTGTATAAGCCAGGTCCCGTTTTAAGCGAATTGTTGCTTCCATACTATTTTAACCTCTTGTTTTTCTCATAGTTGGCGTCACATGCCTTAATGATGGCGCCGCGGAAACCTCCCTGTTCCAGAGCCGCCACGCCCTCGATGGTAGTACCTCCCGGCGAACATACCATATCCTTAAGTTCTCCTGGATGCTTTCCCGTTTCAAGCACCATTTTGGCGCTTCCCAGAACCGCCTGCGCGGCCATACGGTACGCCATCTGACGGGGAAGCCCATTTTTCACGCAGCCGTCTGCCAGGGCCTCTATAAACATATACACATAGGCCGGTGAACAGCCGCTGGCGCTGGCAACCACATCCAAAAGTTTTTCCTCAACTTTTTCTGTCTTTCCAACGGCAGTAAACAGGGATTCCACGGCCGCCTTCTCTTCTCCTGTAAACAGGGTCTCCTCATAGCAGAGGCCGGTCATGCCTTCGCCCACCATGGCCGGGGTATTCGGCATGGTCCTCACCACGCGCACCTGTCCGCCAAGCCCTTCGGCCAGGTCGGAAATGGAGTATCCGGCAGCAATGGAAATAATTACCTGTTCCTTTGTGACCACGTCTTTAATTTCCGCAAACACTTTTGGCAATACCTGCGGCTTTACTGCCAGAACCAGATATTTTACCTGCCTCGCACATTCTGCATTGGAGGCAGCATGGGCCACGCCTGTCTCCTTTGAAATTTTTTCCATCCTGTCTGTATGGGCGGATGAAAACAGAATTTCTTCCGGGGGCATGGACTTTAAAAGCCCCTTCATAATCGCCATCCCCATGTTACCCATACCGATAAAGCCAATTTTTGCCATTTCCATTTCCTCCTGCCTTTATGTATTGCTGGTTTACCCCTTATGAGAGGGGAACCACTGCGCCCTCGTACTTTTGTTCCATGAACGCTTTGATCTCACTGCTCTTTAATGCATCCACCAGGGCCTTGATTTTTTCATCGTTTTCATGGCCCTTCTGAACAGCCACAATATTTCCATAGGTGGTAGCGCCGATGGAGTCAGCGTCCTCGCAGGCCAGCGCACCACTCACCTTTAAGCCAGCACCGATGGCGTAGTTTCCGTTGATGACAGCAATATCCACATCCTGAAGGGAACGGGGAATCTGAGCGGCCTCCATCTCAATAATCTCTACATTTTTTGGATTTTCGATCACATCCTGTTTGGTCGCATTTAAACCCGCCCCTTCTTTTATCTTGATGATTCCCTGAGCCTCCAGAAGCAGAAGGGCCCTTGCCTCGTTGGTTGCATCATTGGGAACAGCCACCTGCGCCCCCTCGGGAAGATCCTCAAAAGATGCTGTCACGGCTGTCCTTCCTGCGTAAATACCGAAAGGTTCGTAATGAATCATCCCTGCGGATATCAGCTCCATTTTCTTTTCTACGTTAAACTGGTCCAGATACGGCTGATGCTGGAAATAGTTGGCGTCCAGATCGCCCGCGTCCAGGGCAATGTTGGGCTGTACATAATCATTATACTCCTTAATCTCCAGCGTGTAACCCTGTTTTTCAAGAATCTTCTGGGCCTCTGCAAGAATTTCCGCATGAGGGGACGGACTTGCCCCCACCACAATGGTCTTATCTGCCTCTTCTGAAGACCTGGAACCACATGCCGTAAGGGAACCTGCAGCAAGAGCTGCCGCTAAAATCACATATACTGTTTTTTTCATAACCTAAAATCTCCTTTGATGTCTTTTTGTAACTGTACAGACCTGCTGAACAGCTGCGTCTTTTCATTTTTATGCAAACCTCTCTGTCCCATATCCTGCGCGCCGGGACCCAAGCCAGGGAGATTTCATACAAAACGGATATACCTGTTTTCCTGATTGCACGGGTAGCGGGTAATAATTACTCAAAAATTCGTGCTGACACGCTCTAGCGGACCCGCTTGTCCACTTTCTTTACCAGATACATTCCCAGGGACTGGATGACTTGCACCACCGCAACCAGAAACACGATGGCGGTCCACATCACTCCGTCTTCCGCGCGGTAATATCCATAGTTGATGGCAATGGCGCCAAGTCCCCCTGCGCCTACGAAGCCTGCCATGGCTGAATAGCCAAGAATGGTGGTAATCGCAATGGCCGCATTGAGAAGAAGGGACGGCTTTGCCTCAGGGAGCAATACCTTGTAAATAATTTGCCACGTAGAAGCGCCCATGGATTTTGCCGCTTCAATGATCCCAAAATCCACTTCCTTTAAGGAAGATTCCACAATTCGTGCCACATATGGAGCCGATGCCAGAGTTAACGGCACAATAATGGCTCTCACGCCGACTGTGGTTCCCACCAGCTTTCTGGTAAAGGACTGGATGGCAATCAGCAGAATCAAAAACGGAAGGGAACGGACCAGATTAATGGCCACTCCCAGAATCTCCTGAACCTTTGGCCTCGGGCTGATTCCGTCCTTTGCCCAGATCACAAGAAGGATTCCCAGGGGAATTCCAATCACGTAAGCAAGAAAGGAGGACACAAAGGTCATAACCAGAGTATTTCCCAATTCCTCAAAAAACATAGAAAGCAGTTTAAAGGTCATCTTTCCCAACCTCCTCATAAGGTACTTTTGCCCTCTTCAGATAATGGAGGACTTTTTCGATTTCCTGTTCACTGTCCGGAAGTTCAATAATCATCTGCCCGGCAGCTTTTCCCTTAATATCCCTGGTCGCCGCATACATGATATTTACCGGAACCTTGCAGGCCATAATCACGTTGGAAATTACAGGCTCATTGGAAGCCAGCCCGTCAAAAATGATACGAAACAGCCGTCCGGTGCCGAATTCCACCTTCTTTGCCGCATCCCCAAGAATCAATTGACGGCCAATCTTAGACTTTGGCCCTGCAAATACCTGGGACACACTTCCTATCTCCGCGATATGGCTCTTATCAATGATTGCCACCCTGTCGCAGACGGCTTCGATCACAGACATCTCATGGGTAATAATAATGACCGTAATTCCCATGGACTGGTTAATTTCTTTTAAAAGCTGTAAAATGGCCTTTGTGGTATTAGGATCCAGAGCGCTGGTCGCCTCATCGCACAGCAGAACCTTAGGGTTGGTAGCAATGGCTCTGGCGATGGCCACTCTCTGCTTTTGTCCGCCGGACAGTTGAGACGGATAGGCCGCTTCCCTGTCCTCCAGTCCCACCAGCTTTAAAAGCTCTCTGGCCCGTTCACAGGCCTTCTTTCTTGAAACGCCTGCAATTTCCATGGGGAAGCAGACATTATTTAACACATTTCTCTGGGCCAGCAGATTAAACTGCTGAAAAATCATTCCCATGGACTGACGGATTTTCCTTAATTCTGCATCCTTCATCTTTGACAAAGGCTTTCCATCATAATAAACCTCACCCTCGGTGGGCGTTTCCAGAAAATTCATGCATCGTACCAGCGTACTTTTCCCGGCTCCCGAAAGGCCGATGATTCCAAAAATTTCACCAGGCATAATTTCCAGGCTGATATTTTCCAGCGCCCTCACGTTTCCCTGGCTGCCTTTAAATTCTTTTCCCAGTTCTTTCATTTGTATAATTGGATTAAGATCTGCCATAGTCGTCTCCTTTAATAAAACAGGAATCCTGCCGCAAAGCGGACGGACCTGCCTCCCCGCTCAACCCTTAACGGGCCTGACTGCTTTGTGCGACGAGCGCAGGAGCATAGCGCCAGACTTCCTATGAAATAGCAAAAGCCGCAGTCCTGATTGGAACTGCGGCCCATTCTTTTATTTAAAGCACAGGATATTTTATTACACACAATCCACACAGGAATCTTCGCAATCTGAAATTTTTTCCAAGCAAAAAATCATGCCGCACATGTACATGCCGCACATCAGATTCATCATATTCATCTGTACAGTTGTCGTCTTTTTCATTACCATACCTCCGGGGAGTTGAATATACTTTCACTCTCTCCTGCATTTATCCGCATTTTACACCAAAATTTCTGGAGCGTCAACACCTTTTTCAGAAAAATAAAAGAACAATGACCGCAAAGTAAAAAAGAGCCGAAGATACACAATCTTTTTGATTATGTAACTTCGGACTCTTCATAGACAAAACAACTTATTTCGCGTAATCGGTAACTCTGGACTCACGGATCACGTTAACCTTGATCTGTCCCGGATATTCCAATTCATCTTCAATTCTCTTGGAAATATCCCTTGCCAGAAGGACCATATCATCATCACTGATCTGATCCGGCACCACCATGATTCGCACTTCGCGTCCTGCTTGGATTGCGAAGGATTTGTCAACGCCCTTGAAGGCATTGGTGATATCCTCTAACTGTTTCAGGCGGTTCGTGTATGTTTCCAACGTCTCTCTCCTTGCGCCGGGTCTTGCAGCAGAAATTGTATCGGCTGCCTGAACGATGCAGGAAATAAGACTCGTCGGTTCAACATCGCCATGATGAGATTCCACTGCATTGATAACCACTGCCGATTCCTTATACTTCTTACAAAGCTCGGAACCAAGCTGAATGTGGGAACCCTCCATCTCATGGTCGACGGATTTTCCAATGTCATGTAATAAACCGGCACGTTTTGCCATTCTGACATCTACGCCAATTTCAGAAGCCAGCAGTCCTGATAGCTGAGCAACTTCAATGGAATGTTTTAATGCATTCTGCCCATAACTGGTCCTGAATTTCATCTTGCCAAGCAACTTGACAAGTTCCGGATGGATTCCATGGATGCCGACCTCTAAAATAGCGGCCTCGCCTTCCTCGCGCATCATATTTTCGACTTCCTTCTGCGCTTTCTCCACCATTTCTTCGATCCTGGCCGGATGAATACGTCCGTCCACAATCAAACGTTCTAATGCAATTCTTGCCACTTCTCTCCGGATCGGGTCAAATCCCGACAATACGACGGCTTCCGGAGTATCATCGATGATCAGTTCCACACCGGTCATGGTTTCCAAGGTACGGATATTCCGGCCTTCCCGTCCAATGATACGCCCCTTCATTTCATCGCTGGGGAGCTGAACAACAGAAACCGTGGTCTCTGCCACATGGTCCGCAGCACATCTTTGGATGGCTGTAACCACATACTCTTTTGCCCTTTTGTCAGCTTCTTCCTTTGCCTTGCTTTCCAGCTCCTTGATGAGCTTCGCAGTATCGTGCTTCACATCCTCTTCCACGGATTTCAGAAGATATTCTTTCGCCTGGTCCGTTGTAAGTCCGGAAATTTTTTCCAGCTCTTCCTGTTCCCTGGCAAAAAGTTCTTCTACCTCAGCAGTCCGCTTTTTTAAAGACTCTTCTCTGGATGCCAGACTGGCTTCCTTTTTTTCCATGGCCTCCGTCTTCTTGTCCAGATTTTCTTCTTTACTGAGAACACGTCGCTCATAACGCTGAATCTCTGCCCTTCGCTCCTTGGTTTCCTTCTCAAGCTCATTTCTCGCTTTTAAATTCTCTTCCTTCGCTTCCAGGAGAGCTTCTTTTTTCTTCGTCTCTGCGGCCTTTAATGCTTCATCTATTATTTCTCTGGATTTTTCCTCTGCGCTTCCGATCTTACTCTCATAGCTTTTCTTCCGGTAAGCCACAGCCATAACCCAGGTAATAGGAGCCACAATAATTGCTGTTAACAACACGCTGATTATTGGTGACACAGGAGCACCTCCTTTATTTAGTTTTCATTGTACAACATCTCAATTCTAAACTGTTTTATACATTATGTCAAGTATATTGCCCCGAATCTGTTTTTTCTGTATATAATGATTACGGTTCACAGTAACGTATAACAAGTAACGGTTCAGGGATTGCCTGAACCGTTACTATTATTACTATAATGAAGCAAAGCCGTTTGAATGGCTTCGTAGGAGAATCCCTTTCTTACAAGATATGCTGAAATTCTCCGCCTTTCCTCCCAGGCTGCTTCTTCCCCCGAGTATCCCCGTTTTTCCAAAGCTTTCTCTATCTGAATCGCCTCATCTACGGGCATTTCTTCCAGCCCTGCCCGGATCATATCGTCCCGGACTCCTTTTTGACGCAGTTCAAATTCTATCTGTTTCCTGCTCTTCTTACGTCCGTTTCTCTCAATATACCGTCTCACATAATCTTCATCATCCAGATATCGGTACTGCTTCACAAAGTCGATTGCCGAATCAACAGAAGCCGGAAGAAATCCCTGTTCTGCCAGCTTCTTTCGTAGTTCACTCTCTGTTTTTGCGGAAAACTGAAGATAGTAAACAGCTTTATTGCAGGCTTCTTTTTTCTCTTTTAAGGTTTCCCCCTGCCGTTTCCCGGAGTCGTCCTCCAAAGGAGACGCCTTCTGCATATCAGACCTCACCCACGCTTCCTGCTTCCACTCTTTCATTGTTCCTCCCAACAGGCTTTTATACTCTTTTCCTGTAACAGTTCAAGCCGCCCCTTAAACTGTTACCGCATACGACCATTTAAAACGGGCGGTCCCAGGCGCCAGCGGCGCCTGTTAGACACTGGTTGAAATCGGATGCAGGGGGCCGTGTGCCTGCGGCCGCTGCGTTTTCGTACGGTCAGCGCGGTGAACGCGCGGACTTATCTGAACTGTTATCCTTTTCTGCATTTTCAGAAACGGCCGGCGTTTCTGCTGCCTCCACAGCCACATGCTGGGCTTTCAGACCATGGATCTCCCTCACCTGGTTTTCAATTTCCTCGCAGACCAGCGGGTTCTGCTGCAGATACATTTTGGCATTCTCGCGCCCCTGGCCGATTTTAGCTCCCTTATAGGCATACCAGGAACCGCTCTTTTCCACGATATTTGCATTGGCGGCCAGATCCAGAACGTCTCCTTCTCTGGAGATTCCCTTTCCGAACATAATATCAAACTCAGCCTCTTTAAAGGGGGGAGCTATCTTATTTTTTACTACCTTTACGCGTACATGATTGCCGGTCACTTCACCGCTCTGCTTTAAGGATTCCGTTCTGCGGACATCCAAACGGACGGAGGAATAAAATTTCAGTGCACGGCCTCCAGTGGTAGTCTCCGGGTTTCCAAACATAACTCCCACCTTTTCACGAAGCTGGTTAATAAAGATAACGATACAATTTGTCTTACTGATCACAGCCGTCAGCTTTCTTAATGCCTGTGACATCAGACGGGCCTGAAGTCCCACATGGGAGTCCCCCATATCACCATCAATTTCCGCTTTGGGAACCAGAGCGGCAACAGAATCCACAATTACAATATCCACGGCGCCGGAACGCACCATAGTTTCTGTAATTTCCAGGGCCTGCTCGCCGTTGTCCGGCTGGGAGATATAAAGATTGTCGATATCCACGCCGATATTCTTTGCATATACCGGGTCCAGGGCATGCTCTGCATCAATGAATCCGGCAATACCGCCGCGTTTCTGCACCTCAGCCACCATATGAAGAGCCACTGTCGTTTTACCGCTGGATTCAGGTCCGTAAATTTCAATGACGCGTCCCTTCGGCACGCCGCCAAGTCCCAGAGCAATATCAAGGCTTAGAGAGCCTGTGGGAATAGTTTCTATATTCATATTGGCGCCGGAATCGCCTAATTTCATCACGGAACCCTTTCCATACGCTTTTTCGATCTGGGTCAGCGCTGCGTCAAGAGCCTTCATTTTATCATCTTTATTCATATTCATCCTCCAATGCGAACAAATGTTCTGTTTTCTTGTTTAATCATAATATACTTGCCCCAAAAAGTCAACTGTTTCTTACAGAATTCTCTTTCCTTTCCCCAGTCTGACGATAACAGTTCAGACGGCCCCATTATGTATTGACTCCCGGTCAATCAGCGGAATGATTGACCGGGGAGTGAACCGTGATTGTCTGATCTATTTCCTGCGAATAAATGGCGAACTGCCCGGGAACCTGCAGAATTTTCTAAAAACAAGCCTTGCGGCGAAAGGATATGTATACTATACGTCATTCCTCACAGCCCGTCAATGTACATTTTTCACAAAAGAAAAACTGTTACGGAAAATGCAATTTACTACCTTGCGGAAATAACAGTGAAGTAAGCGCCGGACATCTGCGCCATCTGTGCGTCTGCAAAACGACAACATAGTGGCGCTACGTCTAGCTTTGCAGGCGTGCAGAGGGCATAGACAGCAGGTATTTCATTTACCGGGATTTCTGCAAGGTAGTAAGTTTATGATTTCAGAGTTTTAGAAAATACCACCCGTATTTCCGTTCCTTTTGAAATCTGACTATCCAAGAAAAGCTTTGCCCCATGCTGGGCTACAATATGTTTAACAATGGCAAGCCCCAGGCCAGTACCTCCGTTTGCCTTGGATCGGCTTTTGTCTACCCGGTAAAACCGCTCAAATACACGTTCCTGATGTTCTCCCGGAATACCGATGCCTGTATCCTTTACAGAAAGGAAAGGCGAACCGTCTTCTGTTCCCGCGGTAACCGTTACCGTCCCCCCCTGGTAATTGTAGCGAATGGCATTATCACAAAGATTATAAAGCAGTTCCTCCAAAAGCTGTCTGTCACCGGAAATCACTGTGGATCTCCCCCGGACCTCCATGGTCACATTCAGCTTCCGTGCATTCATGCTCAGCATATCCCCGCATTCCTCCGCAAGCTGAAATAAATCCACGTCCTGGTATTCCATCCGGCGTTTCCCGTCATCCAGCTGGGAAAGCTGGATAATATCATTAATAAGGGATAAAAGTCTCTCTGCATTTTTATGGATCTCCCCGGCAAACCGCTCCGTATTCTCTTTTCCGGCCATTCCATGTTCCATTAGTTCCGCATAACCGGATATGGCGGTCAGCGGTGTCTTTAATTCATGGGACACGTTGGCGGTGAATTCCTGACGCATCTGTGCGTTCTTTAGGATATCCTCGTGCTGTTGCCGGATTTTAGCCGCAAAGGGCGCCAGCTCACGGTATACTGCCTCCTGTCCCGGCCCAGATAAATTTTCCGCCATCCGCTCTATGGGTTCCACAATACTTTTTGTAAAGTAACGGGCCAGAAAAATACTCAGTAAAAACAGAAAAAAGAAGACTCCGGCCACCGTTGGAAGCAGATTCCATAGAACTGCAAAAAAACTGTCTGCCTCTCTGGAGATTCGCAGCACAGTCCCGTTTTCAAGCTTCACCGCATAATAAAACAAATTTTTATCCAGAGTCTCCGAACGCCTGGTGCCGCTTCCTTCTCCGGTCTCAAAGGCATTCCGCACTTCCGGTCTGTCCTCATGGTTGGACATGGCTGCCGCGTCTGCATTACTGTCAAAAATTACGGAACCATTTTCTCCCACCACTGTTATTCGAAGGCTTTCCGCGTTCAAATCATAGGCGTCCGGGTGGACATCCTCGATATGGTCAAACACATGCATGTTCTTGAGGACCCAGGCATCCGCCTTCAAGTCCCCCATAATCTGTTCCTGAAACAGACCGTAAAAGACAAGCAGCGCAAACAGCAGTGTCAGCACAATAGCCAAAGCCGACATCGCAAGAAGTTCAATGCGTATCTTTCGTTTCATTTTGTCCCCCGCCTACTCTATCATGTATCCTACGTTCCGCACAGTCCGTATCATAGCTCCCGCGTCCCCCAGTTTCTGTCTCAGCGTCCGGATATGCATATCCAGGGTCCTGGATTCCCCCTCAAAATCAATGCCCCAGACCCGTTCCAGAATCACTTCTCTGGTCACCACGATTCCCGCGTTGTAAAGCAGCAGCTTCAGCAGCTCGTATTCTTTAAAGGTCAGACTGCAGGGGATATCCTTCACATATACCATGCGCTTCTCATTGTCCAGAAAAATATCCCCCAGACCCAGAAACTTTTCTTCCTCCACTGTGCGCCGCAGAATGGCTCTCACCCGTGCGATCAGCTCCATAACGCCAAAGGGTTTCGTGAGGTAATCATCTGCACCCACATCAAGTCCCTTCACCTTGTCGATTTCCGAGCTTTTCGCTGTCACCAGTATAATCGGAAGCTTTTTTGTTTCCGGCCTTTTTCTCAGTTTCCCCACAATTTCCAGACCATCCTCATCCGGCAGCATCACATCCAAAAGAACCAGATCCGGCTGTCTGGAACTCATTTTCTTATAAAAATCTCCGGCGCATTCAAAGCCTTCCACCTGATAACTGCTGTTTTTCAGGGCAAACATCTCAATTTCCAGTATATTTTTATCATCTTCCACCACATATATCAATGCCATTTAAAACCCTCCTGTCTGCAATTTTTCCGACTTTTACACACACAGGCATTATATGATACCCGCAAAACACCGAAGAGCAGCCATTTTCGCAGAAAAATGAGCGGACTTGAGGTGTTTTGGGATTTCGGGAGCATGAAATGCGAAACAATCCGCGGACATCAGGAGCCAAAAGACCTTTGGGTCCCAACGTCATTATATCAGCGCTTCCCTTAAGTTGGAAGCGTGTATTTTTTCCGGTAGCTCTCCACCATCGCCTGGAACCTGGGATCGTTGTCGCGCTTTAAATTCTTCAGATATCCATGAGCGTCAAAGCCGTTCCGTTCAATCTCAATGACACTGATGGCAACATTGGAGCAATGATCCGCCACCCGTTCCAGATTCGTGGAAATGTCTGAAAGTACGAAGCCCTGTTCAATAGTGCATTTTCCCTTTTGGAGGCGCCTAATGTGGTTCGCTTTTACATAAGTATTGATATCGTCAATCACTTCCTCCAATGGCTCCACCAGAGACGCCTGTTTTACACTGTTGTTCTCAAAAGCAGAGATGGAAAGATCAAGAATTTCCCGTACAGCTGCCAAAAAAACCTCCAGCTCCTTTCTGGCTTTTTTGGAAAATTCCATTTCCTTTTCATCCATCTCCCTGGCGGCGGCCATGAGATTCATGCCATGGTCGGAAATCCTCTCAAAATCTCCAATGCAATGCAGAAGAAGCGAAAGCGTAAGACTGTCGTTTTTTGACAGATTCTGACTGCCCAGCTTCACCATATAAGTTCCCAGCTTATCCTCGTATTTGTCCACCAGATTTTCCAAAAACTCCACCTGATCCGCCTTTTCCTGCTCGTAATGATCAAATAGCCCGGCAGATGTGAGAATACACTTCCTGGCCAGCCTAGCCATACGGATTGTCATATGCCTGCACTGCTCCACTGCATAGCCCGGCGTCTCCAGAAAACGTTCATCCAGGAGGCGAAACTCCGCGGAAGCGGTCTCTGTTTCTTTTTCATCCCCTGCTCCCGCCATATCCGGAATTGTAAGGCATGCCAATCTTACAAGGCCATTGGAAAAGGGTAAAAGAACCAGTGTGGCCGCCAGATTGAACATGCTGTGTACCGCTGCAATTCCCATGGCATTGGCCGGGACATTTAAAAATTCAAAGTGAACAACCCCGTTTGCCGCATAAAACACCAGCATGAACACCAACGTTCCAATCACATTAAAATACAGATGCACCAAGGCTGCCCGTCTGGCATTTTTACTGGCGCCGATACTGGAAATCAGAGCTGTGGCACAAGTACCGATGTTCTGCCCCATGATGATGGGAAGCGCGCTGCCAAAGCTTACCGCCCCTGTAGCGCAGAGAGCCTGTAAAATACCGACGGAGGCTGAAGAGCTCTGAATGACGGCGGTTAAGACAGCTCCGGCCAGCATACCCAGAAGCGGATTGGAAAACATGGTAAGAATTCCCTTAAATTCCGGTACGTCAGCCAGGGGCTTTACGGCGCCGCTCATGGTCTCCATTCCAAACATCAGAATCGCAAAGCCCACCATGATGATCCCCAGATCCTTTTTCCTTTCTTTTTTGGAGAACATGATGAAAATAACGCCAATCATAGCCAGAACCGGTGAAAATGATGATGGCTTAAAAAGCTGCACAAAGAAATTATCACTTTCAATCCCCGTCATGCTGAGGAGCCATGAGGTCACCGTGGTACCAATGTTGGCGCCCATGATAATTCCCACAGCCTGGGTTAATTTCATGATTCCGGAGTTTACAAAGCCCACCACCATAACCGTTGTGGCAGACGAAGACTGAATTACCGCAGTCACGCATGTTCCCAGAAGTACCGCCTTAATGGGATTGGATGTGAGTTTCTCCAAAATCTTTTCCAGCCGGCCGCCAGATAATTTTTCCAGGCCCTGTCCCATGGTATCCATTCCATAAAGAAACAAAGCCAGTCCTCCAAACATAGTAAGCAAGTTAAAAAAGTCCATATATTCCTCCGTAAAATTACGATTTATATTGATACTGTTGACGCCATGGTAAAATCCCCCGCCGATTAAACATAAGCCAATACATCAGTTCTAGAGTGTGCTGACCCATTTACTTTCAGTTAAATGACGCAGAATGAATTTTCAGCCTGCAAGGCGGAGGAGGGAGGCGATGCGGTGGCATCGTTGACCGACGACAACGTGGCAGATGGAAATTCAGGCAAGTCATTTGACGAAATGTAAATGTGTCAGTACACTAAATCGTGCCTCATCACAGCAGGCAATTTAAAATGGGAATATGCAGTTTCTTTCACAGAACATCTGTGATCCGTGTTCTTAGTACCTGCAGAATACCATCAGTATGTAAAATGTCCGCCGTCTGTATGTAAAATCTATGTAAATTTTTAAAAAATATACGAGACCTGCCGTAAAAAGAAATATGATAGATGAGTTTCCTTGAAAAGACCTTCTTCCATCTCGCTTTTATGCATTGACGCGACAAGGTTCTCTCTATGAAATAAAAAATGCCGCCCGGCCTTTTAAAGTCCGATGGCAGCATTTATTATACGGTACAGTTCAGCCTTGCCGCTTCCCGACCGCCTACGGCGGACAAAAAGCGCGCGGCTGAACGACTATTTCATTATTCATTATAGCAAAAGACGCTCCACATCTAAAAGCCCCCAGCCCTGTTGATTTTTGGGCAGGCCAATATCCCGGGACGTCTCCATGAGTTTTAATTTTACATCCCTGTTGGTCATCTGGGGATACTTTTCCAAAAGGAGGGCAATGGCCCCCGATACAATGGGCGTGCTCATGGATGTTCCACTTTTTATGGTATAGCGGTCCGGCCGGTTAGAACAGCTTACCACGCTGCATCCCGGGGCCACCACATCGGGCTTGCACACACAGGCGGCCGTGGGCCCCCGCCCGGAGTAGTCCACCATACGGCTGCCTCCCACCAGCACCTCTGTACTGTCGTCGGAGCACCCCACCGTAATGACTTTCCGGCTGATTCCCGGTGTTGTAATGCTCATCCGCCCCGGGCCATTATTCCCGGCTGCCACAACCACAACCAGCCCTGCATCCCAGGCCTGGTTAACACCCTTTACCAGCGCTGAATTTTCGCTCATTCCCCGCTTTCCGAAGGAACCAACAGAAATATTTACGATTCGAATTCCCAGTGCTTCCTTTCGTTCTATGATCCAGGAAATACCCGCCAGAACATCCTTTGCGTACCCATTGCCCTTCCGGTCCAGAACTTTTACCGCTATCAGACTGCATCCGGGCGCCATGCCCTGATATCGCCCATCTGAAAAGGCGCCGCTGCCGCCTATGATGCCACAGATGTGGCTTCCGTGACCGCAGTCGTCATATGGCCTCGCCTTCCTGTTCACCATATCGGCAAACCCAATGACACGGTCTTCAAAATCCCGGTGTAAAAATACTCCGGTATCCAAAACCGCCACGCCCACGCCCCTTCCTGTAAGTCCCATGGTAAATGCGTCCCTGCAATGAATCTGCTTCTTTACATGATTCACATGAATATCCTGATTCCCTTTTATCATAGGATATTCTGCACTCCCCATTTTGGGAATGTGTCCCTATTCGGGCATTTTGTCCAGAAATGGAAAATCTTAAGAAATTCTTCATAATTCATTCAAAGAATATACAATCATTTTTTGAAACAACATGATATACTTTAAACATAAGAATTGCACGATACAAATGAATCCTTTATCCTAAAACCTTTTTGAAATCGAAATCCTAAATGATGAATCCCTGTACAGTATTGTACAGGGTTTTTTCATTACCATAGGAAATGCCCTTCCGCAATAAGTTTTTGCACCTCCTGTATGCAAAAAGCCGGGCTTTCCTCATCTCAGTTCTGCCTTCCCGCAGCAGTTCAGAAGATCCTTTAACTGCTGCGCTTTCTTACATTTTTCATAATATCACAAAAATCAAATGTGGCAAAATAGTCGTCAGGCGTTTCCGCACGGCGAATCATCCGTACGCTCCCGTCTTCTTTAAGAAGCAGCTCCGCGCTCTTTAACTTTCCATTATAATTATATCCCATGGAAAATCCGTGAGCTCCCGCGTCGTGAATGACCAGAAGATCTCCCATATCAATCTTTGGCAGCATTCTGTCTATGGCAAATTTATCATTGTTCTCACAGAGAGAACCCACTACATCGTATTTCCGATCACAGGGCGCATTTTCCTTTCCCATAACCGTAATATGATGGTACGCTCCATACATAGCCGGGCGCATCAGGTTTACGGCGCAGGCATCCACGCCAATGTATTCCTTATATGTGTGCTTTTCATGGATAGCCCTTGTCACCAGCACGCCATAGGGAGCCAGCATAAACCGTCCAAGTTCTGTAAACAGAGCCACATCGCCCATTCCCGCCGGAACCAGAATCTCTTCGTAAGCTCTTCTCACACCCTCGCCGATGCTCTTAATGTCATTGGGCTCCTGCTCCGGGCGGTAAGGTATGCCAATTCCTCCGGAAAGATTGATAAATTTAATCTCTGCCCCGGTTTCCTTCCTAAGACTCACGGCCAGTTCAAAAAGAACCCTGGCCAGAGCAGGATAATACTCATTGGTCACCGTATTGCTCGCTAAGAATGCATGGATGCCAAAATTCTTCGCTCCCCTGGCCTTTAAGATTTTATAGGCCTTAGCGATCTGCTCTCTCGTCATACCGTATTTGGCCTCGCCGGGATTATCCATGATATCCGTTGTAATCTTGAACAATCCGCCCGGATTAAAGCGGCAGCAGATGGTTTCCGGAATCTTTCCAAGGATCTGCTCCACGTACTCGATATGGGTGAAATCATCCAGGTTTATGATGGCCCCCAGCTCATCCGCAAGCTTAAATTCTTCCGGCGGAGTGTCGTTGGAAGAAAACATGATTTCATGCCCTGTAAATCCACAGGCTTTTGACATTAAAAGCTCTGTCTCGGAAGAACAGTCTGTTCCGCATCCCATCTCCTTTAAAATTTTAAGAATGAACGGATTGGGGGTTGCCTTCACGGCAAAATACTCCTTAAATCCCCTGTTCCACGCAAATGCCTCTTTCAGCGCCTTCGCATTCTCGCGGATGCCCTTTTCATCATACAGATAAAATGGCGTGGGGTACTCCTCTGAAATTGTTTCCAGCTGTGCCTTGGTTACGAACAGTTTTTTCTCCATGTACGTCTTCTCCTTTATCAGTCTACTGTAACGACACGCATAATGTTGGTATCTGTTGCCGGGTCATGTCTTCTGGAATGGCTCAGCACCCCTGCTGTGACCACTGCCAAGTCACCTTCCTCAACAATTCCCTTCTCTTTTAATAAATCAATGGAATTCATAATCAGAGTATCTGTGGACTCCGCCCTTTTCGCCTGAAACGGCTTTACGCCCCAGTACAGCTGCATCTTCCGCACTGTAGTGATACTGGGGGACATTCCTATCAGCATGGTCTTGGGATGCCATTTGGAAAGCATTCTGGCCGTATATCCGCTGATACTGGGAGCGATGATCACCCTGGCCCCCAGGGCCCGGGCCGTGGAGACAGAGGAATAGCACACGGCATTGGAAATGCTGTGGCTGTTGTCATCGGATACTTTCCTCCTCTTATAAAAAATATCATCTAAATGGGATTCTGTCTCTTCTGCAATATGGGCCATCATCTTCAGGGCTTCCACCGGGTATTTTCCGTTTGCCGTCTCGCCGGAGAGCATAACCACATCCGTTCCCTCATAAACGGCATTTGCCACATCCGTAACCTCCGCACGGGTCGGTCTTGGGTTTCGGATCATGGAATCCAGCATTTGAGTCGCTGTAATTACCGGCTTGCACGCCTCACTGCACTTTTCAATCATGGATTTCTGGAGATGAGGAAGCCTTTCCGGCAAAATCTCCACCCCCAGATCACCTCTTGCCACCATAATACCATCACTGGCCTCAATGATGGCATCCAGATTCTCCAAACCCTCCGCATTTTCAATCTTTGCAATGATTCCCATATCTGAATCACCGGATTTTAAGATTTCCCGGATTTCCTCAATGGCCTCTGCGGAACGG
Organism: uncultured Lachnospiraceae bacterium; assembly: GCA_910585355.1. Lineage (GTDB taxonomy): Bacteria > Bacillota > Clostridia > Lachnospirales > Lachnospiraceae > CANRXD01. The sequence goes on along the minus strand of CAJUDN010000005.1, from coordinate 32,562 downwards.
ACAAAGGATGCCGCAATAAAGTCGAAGCCCATTTCCATTCCAAACCGGATATCTTCCTTGTCCTTATCGGTCAGCGCCGGAAGCTTAATTTTTACCCCGGGTACATTAACGCCCTTTCTCTCCCCAAGCTCACCGCCATTGACAACCCGGCATATAATCCGGGAACCGGCCACACTTTTTACGTAAAGCTCGATAAGACCATCATCAATGAGAATCCGGTTGCCCTCCTTCACGTCTCCGGTCAGTCCGCTGTAATTGATGTGAACCATCGACTCATCGCCGGCTGTCTCCTCTGTGGTCAGAATAAATTCCTGCCCCTCTTTTAAAGTTACTTTGTTTCCGCCCTTCAAAACTCCTGTACGGATTTCCGGTCCCTTTGTATCTAAAAGCGCCGCGATGGGAATTCCCGCCTCATCAGCCACTTCCCTTAACTGTAAATATCTTTTTTTATGCTCCTCATGGCTTCCATGGGAAAAGTTAAACCTGGCCACATCCATTCCGTTTAAAACAAGCTGTTTCATTATATCCCGGTTGTCGCTGTTGGGGCCCATCGTGCATATGATTTTTGTTTTCTTCAATTCCGTCTCCTCCTATCCATTGCGTTTTGCCTGCCGGGGATCCATTCCTCCTTTGGTCACATGCTGATGTGTATACAGATGATCCTGACAATATTCATAATCACCCTCACATTTTGAACAATAGCGGAAAACCATATCAGGAGCGTCCAGATCCGTCCGTCCGCAGACGGCGCAGCGATGGCGCCCATTGGCTCTTGCCGCTTTCACAGCCTGGTTTACCTGAGCTTTAAACTGCTGTTTCCGCTTTATTTCCTTCGGATTAAACTTCCCTCCCCTTGACATGGCAAAATAGAGAATGAAATTCAGCAAGGACATGGCAATGGCAATTCTAGCTGCCGCACCGCCGAAAATAAATCCGTAAACAAAGTACGCCCCATCAAACAGCGCCAGCCATTTCGCTTTCATCGGAATGACAAAGAAAAGCAGAAATTTTGCTTCCGGAAACGTAGCCGCAAAAGCAAAAAACAAGGAAAAATTCAGGTAATCGGCAGTCAGGGGGTAAACCATGCCAAACAGCAGATAAATTGCCAGCGCCGCCAGCACATGGCCCAGAATACCCATGAAAAAGTACAGGTTAAACCGAAAAGAGCCCCAGACATATTCCAGATTTCTACCAAGATTAAAATAGCAGTAAATTACCAGGACATTGATAAAAGGATCCCCGGAGGATGGCCACATCAAAAATGTAATCACTCTCCAGATTTGTCCGCGAAGAATGGCGCTGGCATCCAGCATCAGATATTGGATATAAACCTGCGGTGCAAACATTTGAATCATCATACCTGCCGCATACAGGATCACAATATAATACATCAGGTTGGGGATCGCATATTTCCCAAATTTTCGTTCCAGCTTACTTAAAATATTCATTCCAATTCCTTTCCAATACTTCTATGGACGCTATTATAATTCCCACATATTCCATTTGTCAAACCCTTTGGAATTCTTTTCCACAGACACCAAGATATTTACGCACTTTTTACAGAATTTTAACCATTTTTGGCAGAGGAATCCCCATACTGTCGATTGTATTTATGAAAAAACTATGATATAATGTCGCCAGACATTATATCTGTGCCGATTCGCGTCTAGCTCTCGGACGGACAAATTCTTTAGCGAATCGTGTGCACCCTGCGGAGCATATCATGCCGAAGGCATGATATAATGTCGCCAGACATGATATCGGTGCATTCCGGATTCTGTTCCCGGAACAGAATTCCATATGCTGAGTTCCGTTTACGGGACTCTTTTTTACTATTTTGTTTTGAACTTAAATATAATGATACTGTCACTCTACAAAGGAGGTAAGAGGATTTTCCCCGCTCGTATGAATCATTGTTATCGGCTTGGAATCGATATCGGTTCCACCACTGTCAAAATTGCTGTCATAGATGATGACAACCAAATATTATTCGCGGATTATGAGCGGCATTACGCCAATATCCAAGAAACCCTGGCTGCGCTTCTTAAAAAGTGCAGGGAACTCCTAGGAGAAATCTTACTCCATCCAAGTATTACCGGTTCCGGCGGCCTTACGCTTTCCGGACACTTACATATTTCTTTCGTACAGGAGGTGGTGGCTGTAGCCACTGCCCTTCAGGATTACGCCCCTCAGACCGATGTGGCCATTGAGCTGGGCGGAGAAGATGCAAAAATTATATACTTTACAGGCGGTATTGACCAGCGCATGAACGGTATCTGCGCCGGAGGTACCGGCTCTTTCATCGACCAGATGGCATCCCTTTTGCAGACTGATGCGACGGGACTCAATGAATATGCCAAAAACTATAAGGCAATCTATCCCATTGCGGCCCGCTGCGGTGTTTTTGCAAAATCCGATATCCAGCCTTTAATTAATGAGGGAGCCACAAGAGAAGACCTGGCTGCTTCTATTTTTCAGGCAGTGGTCAACCAGACCATCAGCGGCCTGGCCTGTGGAAAGCCCATACGGGGCAACGTCGCATTTTTAGGGGGGCCTCTTCATTTCCTGTCAGAGTTAAAGAATGCTTTCATCCGCACTTTAAACCTTACAGAAGAGCAGATCATAGCCCCTGACCATTCTCACCTTTTTGCCGCCGTGGGCTCTGCCATGAACTCCGCAAAGGAGCCTGTACTCTCTCTGGACAAATTGATTTCTGATCTTTCCGGCGGTATCCGTATGGAATTTGAAGTAAAGCGAATGGAACCTCTTTTTAAAGACAGGGAAGATTATCAGAAATTTTCTGACCGTCACAACCTCCATAAGGTAAAACGGGGCGATCTGGTTTCCTATGAGGGAAACTGCTTTTTAGGCATTGACGCCGGATCCACCACAACAAAAATCGCTCTGGTGGGTGAAGACGGTTCTTTGCTTTACGATTTTTACAGCAACAACAACGGAAGCCCCCTGGCAACCGCGATTTCTTCCATTAAGGAAATCAAATCCCTGCTGCCGGAAACGGCTAAAATCGCCTATTCCTGCTCCACCGGCTATGGCGAAGCCCTTTTAAAGGCCGCCTTCATGCTGGATGAAGGCGAGGTGGAAACCATTTCCCACTATTATGCCGCCGCCTTCTTCAATCCGGAGGTCGACTGTATTCTGGATATCGGCGGACAGGATATGAAGTGCATCCGCATTAAGGATAAAACGGTTGACAGCGTTCAGTTAAATGAAGCCTGTTCCTCTGGCTGCGGCTCCTTCATCGAAACCTTTGCAAAGTCCCTAAACTACAGCGTTCAGGATTTCGCCAAGGAAGCTTTGTATGCCAGAAATCCCATTGACCTTGGAACCCGGTGTACGGTATTTATGAATTCCAACGTAAAACAGGCTCAGAAAGAGGGCGCGTCTGTGTCTGACATTTCCGCCGGTCTGGCTTATTCCGTCATTAAAAATGCGCTGTTTAAAGTAATCAAAATTACCACAGCCTCTGACCTGGGAAAAAATGTGGTAGTACAGGGCGGCACCTTCTATAATGACGCCGTATTGAGAAGCTTTGAAAAAATAGCCGACTGTGAGGCTGTCCGTCCCGATATTGCAGGAATCATGGGCGCTTTCGGCGCCGCCTTAATCGCCAGAGAGCGCTATCTGCACCGCCCGAAGCAGAGTACTATGCTGCCCTTAGACAAAATCATAAGCCTTTCCTACACCACCACCATGAGCCGGTGCCGTGGCTGCGTGAACCATTGTGTCCTCACCATCAACCGTTTCGAGGGCGGGCGTCAGTACATTTCCGGAAATCGCTGTGAACGCGGTCTTGGAATTGAAAAAGCAAAACGCGATATCCCGAACCTTTACAACTATAAATATCACAGGCTGTTTGACTATGATCCCCTGCCGGCCGACCAGGCTCCCAGAGGAACCGTCGGCATTCCACGTGTTCTCAATATGTATGAAAACTTCCCATATTGGGCCACCTTTTTTAAGGAGCTGGGATTCCGGGTCGTGCTATCCCCCCAGTCCAGCCGTCAGATATACGAGCTGGGTATCGAAACCATCCCCAGCGAGTCCGAATGTTATCCGGCCAAGCTGGCCCATGGTCATATTTCCTGGCTTATTAAGAAAAACATTCCCTTTATCTTCTATCCCTGTATTCCATACGAAAGGAAAGAAGTTCCGGGAGCCGGAAACCATTATAATTGTCCCATGGTGACTTCTTATTCCGAAAACATCAAAAACAATATGGAAGAGCTTCGGGAAAACAATGTCCGCTTCATGAACCCGTTTATGGCCTTTACAAGCGAATCTGTTCTTTCCAAACAGCTTGCCCATGAATTTAAAAAAGAATTCAATATTCCCGAGTACGAAACAAGAGCTGCCGCCAAAAAGGCCTGGGAAGAGCAGGAAAATGCCCGCCGGGATGTGGAAAAGAAGGGAGAAGAAGTGGTTTCCTATCTAAAGGAAACCGGAAAACGCGGTATCGTTCTGGCCGGAAGGCCCTACCACATTGACCCGGAAATTAATCATGGAATTCCGGACCTGATTACCTCCTATGGATTTGCCGTTTTAACAGAAGACTCTGTTTCCCACCTTGCCAGTGTGGAACGGCCCCTGATCGTGACGGACCAGTGGATGTACCATTCCCGTCTCTATGCGGCCGCCTCCTACGTAAAAACTCAGGATAATCTGGATTTGATTCAGCTAAATTCCTTTGGCTGCGGACTGGATGCTGTAACTACAGACCAGGTAAACGATATTCTGACCAGTTCGGGAAAGATCTATACCGTATTAAAAATCGACGAGGTAAACAACCTGGGAGCTGCCAGAATCCGTATCCGCTCCCTGATTTCCGCCCTGCGGGTCAGAGAGGAACATCGCTATACAAGGACCATCGTTTCCAGCTCCTACAACCGTGTGGTGTTTACCAAAGAAATGCGCGACACCTACACGCTCCTCTGTCCCCAGATGTCGCCCATTCACTTTGATCTGCTGGAACCGGCCATCCGCAGCTTCGGCTATAATCTGGTAATCCTTAAGAACGATGACAAAGCCGCTGTGGACACAGGACTTAAATTCGTAAACAATGATGCATGCTACCCGTCCTTAATAGTGATCGGGCAAATCATGGATGCCCTGCTGTCAGGGAAGTATGACCTCAATCATACAGCCATATTCATGACCCAGACCGGCGGCGGCTGCCGTGCCTCCAACTACATTGGATTTATCCGCAGAGCTCTGGAAAAGGCCGAAATGCCGCAGATCCCCGTTATCTCCATCAATGCCAACGGAATGGAAACCAACCCCGGCTTTAAATATTCTCCGCAGATGCTCGCCAAGGCTTTACAGGCCATTGTCTATGGCGATGTGTTCATGCGCGTATTATATGCCACAAGGCCTTACGAAAAGGTGCCGGGGTCTGCTAACGCACTCCACGCAAAATGGAAAAGCATCTGCATTCAGGCCCTCTCCAGGCCGAATCCGGGCATGATGAGCTTTGTGCGGAACGTGAAGGGAATTATCCGGGATTTCGACAACCTGGAACAGGTGAATGTGAAAAAGCCCAAGGTCGGCATCGTAGGAGAAATCCTCGTAAAATTCTCTCCTACCGCCAATAACCATATTGTGGAGCTTTTGGAATCAGAAGGAGCCGAGGCTGTGGTACCCGACCTTATGGACTTCCTCCTGTACTGCTTCTACAACACCAATTTCCGTGCAGATAACCTTGGCACAAAGCGCTCCACCGCCTACCTCTGCAACATGGCTATTTCCCTGTTGGAGTATTTCCGGAAATCTGCACGAATGGAATTTGAGAAGAGCCGTCATTTCACTCCGCCGGCGAAAATAAAGAAACTTGCCGTCATGGCCAACGAATTTGTTTCCATTGGCAATCAGACCGGCGAGGGGTGGTTTTTAACCGGGGAAATGCTGGAGCTGATTCACGGCGGCGTTAATAACATTGTATGTGTACAGCCTTTCGGCTGCCTTCCGAACCACATTGTGGGAAAGGGGGTTATCAAGGAACTGCGGCGTGAAAATCCCATGGCCAATATCATCGCCGTAGACTATGATCCCGGCGCCAGTGAAGTGAACCAGCTCAACCGCATCAAGCTCATGCTGGCCACTGCTCATAAAAACCTGGCCAGCGAACCAAATGATCACATTCGTTTGATTGCCGCCACGGAGCAGCGGATTGAGGAACTGATGTCCAGGCGGATCAATAAATGTAATTTGTAGCGGCTCATAAAAGGAACCCGGAGCGCTTTCCCTCCGGGTTCCTTTTATCCATGTTATTTTATTATCTTTCCACAGCATTCGCAATATAGTCATCCACCTCATCTGTCGGTATTCCCAGTGCGATGGACAGCTCCTCGTGAAGCAGGGCCATAGCCCGCTTCATGTACTGAATATCAGTCTTTCCTGCCTTCTTCCCAACCCGCTCCAGATTTTTATTTTTCATATAAACGGTCTTAATCAGCTGGACTAAATCCTCACAGTCATGGGTCAGCAGAAACTCCTTATAGTGATTTTCCAGCGCCTTCTGGTTGTTGGACTCACAAAGATTTTCACGGATTTCCGGAATCCTGCGGATCAGCCGTTCCGCCTCCTGCCTGGAAATCACAGGACGCATAAATACTTTTGTATCTACTGGAATGTAAATAATTCCAGATCCAAATACCGGACTAAGCTTATAATACTCTCTCCCCTCCCGGGCCGCAGGCAGCCCCTCGGGAACTCCGATGTCCTCAACCCTGCAGACACCGGCAGTGTCATAAACCATCAAACTGCCTTTTTCAAACATACCGTGCCTCCTAAAATAAAAATGTGCGTTTTTTAACACATGAAGAACAAAAACTTCCCATTATGGCAAAAAACGTTTGCATTTATACACGAAGTGCCTTTTGTTTCATGGGAAACGCCCTCTTTCATACCGCTTTCACGCATTAATGTAACAATGTTTTTCCTGATAAAATAAAAAAGCATGCGGCACCTGACAACTGGACTTACGTTCCCAGGAACCACACGCTGTATTTTTATTATATCACGTTCTTTGCAAAAATGTAAGTAAATTAATTAACATCCGGCTTTTTCAGGTTTTTATTATAAAACAGGAAAAAGGTAATGGTGGTGCAAACCGCCGCCGTAGTATCGGAAACAGGCTCTGCAAAGAAGATTGCAAATACCTCTGCCGGGCACTCCACAAACTCTGTTACCGTCTCCGCCATTTTTGCTGCCACCGAAAGCTTTCCAATCGTCAGTGGGAAAATATAAATAAACGGCGTAAGGAAAATTACCTTTCTCAGGCAGGCCAGAAGAAGGGATATCTTGGCCTGCCCCAGGGCCATGAAGGACTGCTGACAGCTTGTTTGCGCTCCAAAAACAATTCCGCCCGCCAAATATACCGGAAGCGCCCAGGCACAAAGCTTCAGGAGCATCGGATCGTTACTGAAAATTCCGGCAAATGCCTGTGGGAATCTCATCATGATGGCAGTCACGCTGGCCGAGTAAATCATACAAAGCGCCAAGCTGATGCGGCAGGCCTTACGGACTCTTTTGTAGTTCTGCGCCCCATAATTATAACTGATGATAGGCTGGGCCCCCTGACAGAGGCCCTGGGTGGGAAGCGTCACAAACTGCCAGAGGCTGAACATAATGGCCACTGTGCTCACTGCCATGGTTCCTCCGTATTTGGCCAGCTGGTTGTTAAAAGAAATCTGAATCAGGCTCTCCGTAATACTCATGGTAAAAGGGGAAATCCCCAGCGCCATGATGGGAACCAGCACCTTCCATTTTACCCGAAAATATTTTTTCCGTATTCTCAGCAGACTCTTCTTTCCAAGCAAAAACGACAGCGCCCACACGCAGGAAATTCCCTGGGCAATCACTGTGGCGATTGCAGCCCCCCGCACCCCCATATGAAGGACATTGATGAAGAACGCGTCAAAAAAAATATTGAGAACCGCCCCGATTAAGACTGTGAACATTCCCGTTCTGGCAAATCCCTGCGTGGTGATATAGGAATTCATCCCCAGGGAAATCATAACAAAAATGGTTCCCAGACCGTAGATGGTCATATATTCGCAGGCCATCTTTAACGTGGTTTCATCTGCTCCGAATAGCGTCAGTATCGGCCTCTGAAAAAGAAGAATCACTGCCGTGATGATGGCGCCCACGGCAATCAGGGATGCAAAGCTGACCCCCAGAATCTCCTCCGCCCCGTTCTGGTCTTTCTGGCCCATTTTTATGGCGCAGGTAGGCGCTCCGCCGATCCCCACAAGTCTGGTGAAAGCCGTGATGCAGGTGATTAAAGGCAGGGACACACTTAAAGCCGCCATGGCCGTGACTCCATCCTCAATTCTCCCGATAAACATCCGGTCCACCATATTGTATAAAATTCCCACAAGCTGTGCAATAATGGAGGGAATGGACAGCGACACCATCAGATGCCAGATATTTCCCTCTTCCAGTTTATTTTTCTGTTCTGCCATTTTACTCTTCCTTTCCCAATGTCTTCTGGCCATATAGTCATTCCACTTCTCCAATGATACCCCCAGGTATATTTTTCGTCAAGAAAAAGCCGCTTCGGATATTCCAAAGCGGCCCTGAAATTTTTATGTATTACTTTTCGTGAGTTCTATGCATGGAAAAGGAGTCCATATCGTAGTTCTTTAAATTTTCCCAAACTCCTCTGTCATCCGCCTTGGCAATCAGATTGTCTCTGTCCTTCTTCCAGTCCATCTCCTGCTTTAAGTTGCTGGGACCGCCGACGCATCCACCCGGACACATCATACCCTCGATAAAGTCCTCGGGAAGTCTTCCCACCTTCATGAGAAGCAGAGCCTTCTTCACATCCGCCGGGCCGCTGCATTTTGCAACTTTAATATCGGTATTCTCCCCCTGTTCCTTCAAACACTGGATGACCGCGTTTGTTACGCCGCCGCCGTTTCCAAAACGCTTTCCGAATACGCTGGCTTCCTGGTCCTTGTACTCCTCCGGCTCCAGCTCCACATTTTTGGCACGGATCAGTTCCAAGGCCTCTCCAAAGGTAAGAACAAAGTCCGCGTTTCCCTCGACAGTCTTATCCGCAGCCTCGCTCTTTTTCGCCATGCACGGCCCAATGAATACGGTTACCGTTTCCGGATCCTTCGCCTTCAGCATTCTGGACACGGCACACATGGGAGAAACAGTTGTTGACATATTGTCAATTAATGTCGGATAGTGCTTCTTAATCAAATTTACAAAGGCGGGACAGCAGGATGTAGTCATCTTTTTCCCTTCCTTGTAAGCCTCGGCCCACTCTAAAGCCTCATAGGCGGCAGTCATGTCTCCGCCGACGCCAACCTCAACCATATCGGCAAAGCCAACCTTCTTAAGCGCGGTTCTCCAGCTTCCCATTGTGATATCCGGGCCAAATTCACCTTCAACCGCGGGAGCCACCATGGCGACCACTTTCTTCCCCGCTTTGATGGCTTCAATCACCTGTACAATGAACACCTTAGTGGTAATGGCTCCAAAGGGGCAGCTCCTTACACAGGCGCCGCACTGAATGCACTTGGACTCATCAATCTGACAGATACCGGTATCCAGATCCATCTTAATTGCGTCAACAGGACACGCACGACGGCATGGGCGGATGAGCTCTGCAATTGCATTATATGGGCAGGCCTGGGAACATTTGCCGCACTCTTTACATTTTCCCGGATCAATATGGGCGCGGTCACGGCCAATGGTAATGGCTCCGAAATTACAGGCGTTCTGACATGCCTTCCCCATACATTTCTGGCAGTTATCAGTAACAACAAAACGGGTAATCGGGCACTCTTCACATGCAGAAGAGATAACCTGAACCATGTTATCGCTGTGCTTATCGCTGGGGCATTTGCCTTCTGCAAGGCGGACTCTCTGCCGGATGATTTCTCTCTCTTTATAAACGCAGCAGCGGAACTGTGCTTTGGGACCTGGAATCAGCTTAAACGGAATCTCGTCTCTTTTCTCCTCAAGCTCACCAGAAAAGGCCAGTTTTGCCACTTCGTGCAAAACATTATACTTGATTTTCAGCAGCGCCTCATCATTGGTTCTCATGTTTTTTCCTCCTGAAATTCTTTCCTGAATTTATATATTTAACAACTTTTTTTCGTTAATATATTATCGCACATAGGTCCCCCATCCGCAATATCCTTCTTGTTTATTTTTTAACGATTTTTTCAGATTATCCTTTATTTTTTTAAGTTCAGGATAAAGTCGCAGCCGAAAAACAATTGGTCTTTGACAATCAAAAAGTCTTATGTTATATTGAATTTGTTCGTGCTAACCCCAAAGGGCATTTTTCGATTCCTGCGGGAGAAGGCGAAAGAGATTTTGTACAGGTATATGGAGGGGACCGGTACGCTCTTTTCAGCGCGTATCAGGTCTTTTTATTTTAGAGCATGTTTGAAAATTGCTTTCCGGCAGCTGCGCGTCACAGTTTGTGGGAGACTTGGAGTGCCGATGACAGGAGTGAATTTTCAAACACGCTATAGGGGCGAAGGAGGAAATTTCATGGAAACACGCGTAGCTCTTATTGGAATCATCGTTGAACAGCCGGATTCTGTCGCGCAGATGAATGCGCTGCTCCATGAATACAGCTCCTGTATCATCGGCCGCATGGGGGTTCCATACCGTGATAAGGGAATTTCCATCATCAGTGTGGTCGTAGACGCCCCCATGGACAAAATCAGCAGCCTCTCCGGAAAATTGGGTATGCTTAACGGTGTCAGCACCAAAACCATCTATTCAAGGAGGAGTTGTTAATTATGAAAAAGTTCATTCCAATTATGGCCGCTTTTGCCTTTGGCTTCCTTGCACTGACAGGCTGCTCTTCGGGAAACAAGGCGGCTGTCGAGACTACGGCTGTTGCCGCGCCCGAAACGACTGCCGCTGAGACCACTGCTGCCGGAACCTCGGCTGCTGAAACCGCCGCTTCCGAAGCCGAAACCGCTTCTGACGAATCTGTCTCCAGCAAGGATATTTCCGACGAACCCGTTGTCCGCATAGGCGGGCTTAAAGGACCCACAACCATGGGGCTTGTAAAACTCATGGAGGACGCGGCAGACAAAACCGCCAAAAACAATTATGAATTCACGATGGTAACTGCCGCCGATGAACTGACTGCGCTGATTGCAGCAGGAAGGGTTGACATTGCCCTGCTTCCTGCAAACCTTGCCAGTGTTCTGTATAATAAAACAAACGGCGGCGTCTCCGTCATTGATATCAATACCCTAGGCGTTCTTTACCTGGTATCCTCTGATACTTCCATTGAGACCGTGGACCAGCTAAAGGGCAAAACTGTCTATCTTCCCGGGAAGGGAACCACACCGGAATACGCTCTCCGCTATCTGATTTCCGCCTCCGGACTTTCCGGGGACGATGTGACTCTGGAATTCAAGTCTGAAGCCTCTGAGGTTGCCTCCATCCTAGCTGAGGATCCCACGGCCATCGGCCTGCTGCCCCAGCCCTTTGTAACATCAGCTCTGGCCCAGAACGATAAGCTTTCCATCGTCATGGACCTCACCAAAGCATGGGATGAATACCAGACGGAGGGCAAAGGAAGCCGTCTTGTGACAGGCGTGACCATAGTAAACAACGAGTTCCTGAAAAGCAATACGGATTCCGTGAATACCTTCTTAGAAGAGCACGAGGCTTCTATTCTCTTTACCGAATCCGATCCTGATACTGCGGCGGAACTCATTGCCGCGGCAGGAATCATCCCAAAAGCTCCCCTGGCTAAGAAAGCTCTTCCTTTCTGCAACATTAAATTCCTCTCCGGCGAGGAAATGAAGGCCGCTTTATCCGGCTACCTTGAAGTTCTATTTGAGCAGAATGCCGCATCCGTAGGCGGAGCTCTCCCTGACGATACCTTCTATTACATGCAGTAACGCCTTAATACACCCATAAAGGAGCAGGTTTACCCTTATGTTCAAGTACCCGGACTGGTCCCGTAAGACCGTCATCCTTTTATTCTGGCTCATTCTCTGGCATGGACTTTCTCTTCTTATCCACAACCAGATTTTGCTTGTGGGGCCGTTGGATGCCATGAAAGCATGGTCCGTACAAATTACTTCTCCCGATTTCTGGAAAGCCCTGTGGTTTTCTTTCGGGAGGATCAGTCTGGGTTTTTTCATTGCCTTTCTGACAGGACTTCTCACCGGCGTCCTTGCATTCCTGAAACCCTTTATAAAAGAATTCCTGGCTCCCGCCATCCAGTTCATGAAATCTGTTCCAGTGGCCTCCTTTGTGATTCTGGCCCTCATCTGGACCGGGGCCAGGAACCTGTCCGTCTTTATTTCCTTTCTTGTGGTATATCCTGTAATTCATGTGAATACCCTGACCGGACTCTCCAATGCTGATAAAGATCTTCTGGAAATGGCGCGGGTCTTTCGGATCCCATTGTGGAAGCAGGCCGTTTCCATCTACCGGATTTCCCTGTATCCCTATCTGCAAAGCGCTCTCCAAACGGTTCTGGGAATGGGCTTTAAGTCTGGAATCGCTGCCGAGGTCATTGGCGTTCCGGGCGGCTCCATCGGCGAAGGTCTTTATATGGCAAAGATCTATTTAAGCACAGCAGACCTGTTTGCCTGGACCTTTACCATTATTATCATCAGTACATTATTTGAAAGGGGATTTCTTCTGATGTTGAAAAAACTTGCGGGGAAGGGAGTTGTCGTTCAAAATGAAGAAAAACGGGGATGAAATCATAATTGATAAGCTGTGTAAATACTATGGGGGGAACGCGGTCATTAAAGATTTCAGTCTCGCCTTAACGCCTGGCCGCGCCTTTTGTCTCATGGCCCCCTCCGGCGCTGGAAAAACCACCTTATTCCGCATTTTTCTCGGACTGGAATCCCCGGACTCCGGAACCATCCGCGGCCTTTCCACCCATCAGATTTCTGCCGTTTTCCAGGAGGACCGCCTTCTTGAGGGATATACGGCTCTTCAGAACCTCCGCCTTGTGACTGGACATCAGTACACGAACATGGAACTGACAAATATTCTTTTAAATCTTCTCCCTGAAGATGCGCTGAAAAAGCCCGTCTGTGAATTTTCCGGCGGCATGAAGCGGCGCACAGCCATACTGCGCGCCCTTTTAGCGCCCTTTAGCTTTCTTATAATGGACGAACCTTTTACCGGACTGGATTATGAGACGCGCCTTAAGACCATCAGCTTAATAAAAGAATATACAAAGGGAAAAATTCTGCTTGTTTCCACGCATCTGGAAGAGGATGTATCTCTCCTTGACGCCAGTTTAATTCGTCTGTAATCAAGGAGATATACATTCCATACTTACTTTCTGAAAAGGTATTCATGATAAATGGCCGTCAGAGACTTCTTCACCAGCCGCTCAAATAGCGGCGCTACCCGGTCCGCCGTCTCCTGGACCTCTTTGTGGCTCAAAGGCTGCAAAAGAATTCCACTGGCCATGTTGGTGATGCAGGAAATTCCGCAGATATCCATGCCCATGTGGTTTGCAACGACAGCCTCGCAGACCGTACTCATGCCCACGGCATCCGCTCCCAGAGTCCTCGCCATACGGATTTCCGCCGGGCTTTCATAGGCAGGTCCCGTGAACTGGATATACACGCCTTCCTGAAGGGGAATTTTTTCTTCCTCTGCCACACGCCGTATGATAGATCGGATTTCTTTTTTATACACGTCACTCATATCCGGGAACCGCGGTCCAAGCTCCTCTTCATTGGTTCCAATAAGCGGCGACGGGATAAAACTGCTGATATGGTCAGATATCAGCATGAAATCCCCGGCTTTGTACCCGGTATTGACACCGCCGGAGGCATTGGTCAGAAACAGAAGCCTTGCTCCCATAAGTTTCATGAGCCGGATGGGAAGCGTTACTTCCTTCATGGAATAGCCCTCATAGTAATGGACTCGTCCCTGCATGATAACCATGGGCACATCCTCCATGTATCCGAAAATAAATCTTCCTTTATGTCCTGGAACTGTGGACACAGGAAAGCCCTCAATATCCTTATACTCCAGCGTCTCCACGACCCTAATCGTTTCTGCAAAATTGCCAAGGCCAGAGCCCAGAATCAAGGCTGCCTCCGGCTTAAAGGTAACCTTTTTCTTTACGCTTTCATATATTTTTTGAAGTTCGCTGTTCATCTTTCGCCCTCCTTTTATATGGAAATTATATCGAATTCAGAGAAACGCCGCAAGTCCTTTTCGCCCTTTAAAAGCTTATGAGGCCCAAATGTTCTAAAAGAATTTTGGTTCCCATGAGCACTAAAATCGTGCCCCCTGCAAACTCCGCTTTCGCTTTATAACGCATTCCAAACACATTTCCGGCCTTAACTCCCACAGCCGACAGCACAAAGGTCACCGCGCCGATAAAAGCCACAGCCCAATAGATATCCACCTTAAGAAATGCAAAGGTCACTCCCACTGCCAGGGCATCAATGCTGGTAGCTATGGCCAATGGCAGCATGGCTTTTACTCCAAAGGAACAGTCAAGGGATTCCTCTTCCTTCTCCCGGGATTCCTTTATCATGTTGATTCCAATGACGCCCAGAAGAATAAACGCCACCCAGTGATCTATCTTTGTAATCATCGTCTCAAACTGGCTTCCCATGAGATATCCGATAAAAGGCATCAGAGCCTGAAACCCCCCAAAATAAATACCGCAGGTGAGCGCATGACTCGCTTTCATTTTCTGCACTGATAAACCCTTACAGACCGAAACCGCAAACGCATCCATGGATAATCCCACCGCGATAATAAAAAGTTCCACCAGACTCATGTGAATATTTCCTCCTGATTAAAATACAGATAAGACAAAAAGACTCATCTGCTCCAGGACAGATAAGTCTCATCATTTCAAGCGAAGCCAGGATAACTCCAGTATGTTGACCACGCTGCGCCAAACCGCGCTGACTACTCCCTTATACTGATAAACAAACATCATGCGGATGAAGGGACTTGAACCCCCACGGTTGCCCGCCAGCTCCTAAGGCTGGTGCGTCTGCCAATTCCGCCACATCCGCATGCGCCAAATACGCACTGATGATTATATCATTCTTGAGAAAGAATTGTCAATATAATTAAATAAAATGGACAAAACATCCGTAAACATGTATACTGTTTATTAGAAAAAACATACAGGAGGAATAAAAATGGACAGAACGGAACAATTGAAATCTCTCGTGGACAGCTGCCGTGACCTGATTTTAAAAACGGAACGTGATATTTGGGCCAAACCCGAAACAGGATACCATGAATGGGCCACCAATGCCTACATGGAAAAGATTTTTGAAGATTTGGGCTACTCCCTCACAAAGGCCGGAGATATCCCTGGTTTCTATACCGATCTGGATACCGGAAAGCCTGGTCCCAAAGTGGCAATCCTCGGTGAACTGGATTCCTTAATCTGCGGAAACCATCCCGATGCAGATCCAGAGACAAAAGCAGTTCATGCCTGCGGACATAACGCCCAATGTGCAACCCTTGCAGGTATTGCCGCTGCCCTAAAACAGCCGGGCGCTCTGGATGGCATGTGCGGTTCCATCCGTTTAATGGCAGTTCCGGCTGAGGAATTGATTCAGCTTGGCTACCGCGAAGGCTTAAGGAAGAACGGTACCATTCACTTCTACGGCGGCAAGGTGGAATTCATCTACCGCGGCTATTTTGACGGTGTGGATATGGCAATGATGATTCATGCGGGAAACATGGAAGAAGGAAAGTACCTGACCATAAATCCCGGCTGCAACGGCTGTGTGGTTAAAAATCTCACCTTTGAGGGTGTAGCTTCCCATGCCGGCGGCTCTCCGGAAAAAGGAGTCAATGCGCTTTATGCCGCCACTAACGCCATGAACGCCGCCAACGCGCTCCGTGAAACATTCTTAGATAATGAACATATCCGGTTCCATCCCATCATCACCGAAGGGGGCGTTGCCGTAAACGCCATTCCGGAAAAGACAAAGGTGGAGACCTATGTGCGCGGCGCTTCCTATGAAGCCATCACGGAATACAATAAAAAAATCAACCAGGCCATGGCCGGTTCCGCTGCCGCCATGGGCGCCGGAGTGCTCATTGAAGACCGTCCCGGCTATTTCCCGTTAAACAACGATAAAAACCTCAACCAGCTTGCGAAAGAAGCCATGGAAGCCGTCGGCGGCCCGGGATGCGTTGTGGAAACAGATCACTGGGATACCGGGAGCACCGACATGGGAGATGTCTCCTCCATCATGCCGGCAGTTCATCCCTATGGCGCCGGAGCAGTCGGAACCGGACATGGCATGGACTACTACATTGCAGATCCGGAAAGAGCCTGCATCGCTCCGGCTAAATGCCTCCTTCTCATGGCCGACAGACTTCTTTCGGACAATGCCGCCCTGGCAAAAAAGGTCCTTGCTGAGTCCAAACCGCGTTTTGCTTCCAAAGAAGAATATATAAAGGCTCTGGAAGACTTAAACATGACAAAAGAAGCCGTTGTCCGCAAGGAAGACGGAACGGTTGTTCTGGATTTCCTGAAGGAATAGACCTGATCTTAAAATGACGTAGAATAAGGGATATCATTGGCTAAAGCAGAGGTTTCTGCCACCGCCGATGATATCCCTTTTTTATTCCTTCTATTTATCTGTTCCCTCTGCCGTTTCCACAGTATATGTAACAATCGGCTCAAAATCCAGAAGATGCTGCACTACCTTGCAGTGCCTTGCTTCATAAATTGCCGCCTCTTGCAAGTCCTTTGAAACTCCCTTGGGGAAAACGATATTCGTAATGAATTCCTTTACCTCGCGGTTGTCCTCTGCCAGAACAACGTCCATCTGAACGCGTAAATCCTCTGTGGGAATATTATGTTCTGCACAAAAATTCCGCACATGAATTCCCTGGCATGCCGTCATAGATGCCAGAAATGTATCCCAGGGAGTAGGCGCGCTGCCGTCGCCGCCATATTCCTTGGAATAATCTGTATGAAATTCCAATATTTTTCCACTTCCCGGACTCTCCACCTTGATATTTGTTCTGTATCCGCCTGGAAAACTTGCTTCTGTACGATGTTTCATTTTCTCCTCCTTCATATAAAGATTTTTCCCCGTAACTGCGAGGGCACTAAACAGTTACGATTTTATTCAAAATAGTTAACATGAAATGAATCTGATTCAAACATGGGAACTTTAGCTCCTTTATAAGTCTCTGCAAGGTGCGCTGCATATGCATCGGTATGCATGATCTCATCCATCATCTTAAGCCATTCTGCATCCGCATTTTCCTCTGCAACTACCAGACATGTTCCCGCAACAGTCATCGTCACGTCCATTCCTTCAATGGCAAGAAGATGGGCCGGTTTCTCCGGATCGTCAGAGAGGTAAATAGTAACTGCTGTGACAACAATGCAGTCTACATCATCAAACGCCCCCCATTTGCTTCTCGATTCCATCTCAAGAATTTCGATATTTTTAGAGTTCTCCGTAACATCCAGAAGAGTCGGATATTCTGCCGAATGATCAACCGTAATCAGGCCGCAGGATTCCAGAATATCCAGTTCTCTTGCACGGTTCACAGTATCATTGGAAATCGCGATGATGGCGCCGTCAGGCAGTTCCTCAAGAGATTCATATTTTCTGGAATACAACCCTTCCGGGAAGGTAGAAATCGGCTCGCCTGGCGCTGTCAGATGCGTACCGTTTCCTTCGTTGAACTGTTGCAGATATTTCTTGTTCTGGGTAAAATTGGCATCTATTTCCCCCTCTTCTGTTGCCATATTGGTGGTAATGACATCGCTGAAAACCTGCGGTTTAATTTCATACGGAGAATCTTTCATCTGTTCCGCCACAAAAAGGATATCCGGCTCTTCACGAGCCAGGCATCCTACGGTAATTATTGTCTTTTCTTCCGTTTGGGTGGCCGCCTGTGTGGTTTCTGCCTCTTTTTCCGCTTGCGTTGTGGTCGCTTGCGTTGTGGCTGCTTCCGTCACTGCCGCTTGTGTGGCTGTGTCGGCTGTGCTTTTCTGACAGGCGCATAAGGCCGATGCCCCGATCGCAACAGCAGCAACCAGCATAATACATTTTCTTCTCATCTTTTGGTCTCCTTTTTTTATTAAGTAAACAGCTTGGTGCTATTTTAACTTTCTGTATATTACCAATCCTGTGTGCTGAATAATCTGTACAAAAATTATCAATATCAGAACCGTACTGTACATGACTGCATCATCAAAATTCTGATAACCGTACGTAAGCGCCACAGCCCCGAGACCGCCGGCGCCTACAATTCCTGCCATTGCGGTGTAACCCAAAATCGACACAATTGCCAGAGTCAGATTTGAAACAATGGATGGTACTGCCTCATGAATTAAAACGTGGAAAATAATCTGCCAGTCGGAAGCCCCAAAAGATTTTGCAGCCTCGATCAGACCGGGGTTGACCTCTTTCAAACTGGTCTCCATAAGCCGGGCCACCAGGGGGGAACCTGCCACTGTAATTGCAAAGATTGCGGCATTGGGCCCTATGGCCTTCCCGACCACAAGTCTTGTGAGGGGAATAATAGAAATAATTAATATTACGAATGGAGTAGAACGCACAACATTAATCAGAACACTTAATGTCTCATAAATAAGCCGATTGGGCTTTAAACCCTTTTTATCGGTAATAACCAGCACTATGGCAAGAGCAAAGCCACATATGGTGCAGGTAATCGTCGCTATAATAAGCATATATATGGTAGTCCAGAAACCAGGTATTACAATTCTTTTTATTAAAGTTGGAACATCTTTATAAAACATTTTACAAAATTCTCCATTCCACTTTTGCGCCGTCCAGATATGCTTTCATCCTCTGGAAATCATTCTCTGCAATGTTGATCGTGTAGGAGCCATATATTCCGGAACTGTATTTGTCCATTCTGTTCCAGACAACTTCATATGAAATACCGGTCGTTTGGGACAAATCCGACAGCAGTGAAGAATCCCTGTCCAGCTCGAATATAATTTCAATATTGGTTCCACTCTCAGGCAGCGCCAAATCCAGGCTCTCGCTCAGCAAGTCCGTCAGCACCTCAGAATGCTTCAAAAAGGCGTCTTTTACTTCACCTGTATAAGTTAGAATTCCATGGCTCAGGACGGATACCCGTTGGCACACCTGCTTAACAACATCCATCTGATGAGTAACCACGATAATTGTCAGTCCTAATTCCTGGTTGATCCTCTTTAACAGTTGAAGGATTGAGGTTGTAATATTGGGATCCAGCGCTGATGTGGCTTCATCGCAAAGTAAAATCCGGGGATTCATGGCCAGCGCTCTCGCAATTGCCACGCGCTGTTTTTGCCCGCCGCTCAGTTCCCTTGGTTTCGCATCCCTTTTCTCTTCCAGCTCCACAAGGGAAAGCAGCTCGTTTACCCGCGCGTCAATTTCTTCCCTGCTTTTCCCCCAGCATTTCAGTGGAAACGCAATATTATGGTATACCGTCATGCGCTCCATTAAAAGAAACTGCTGGAAAATCATTCCTATTTTGCTTCGCAGCTTTCTCAATTCCTGATGGTTTAATTGACTGACTTCCGTTCTGTCAATTCTCAGACTGCCACCATCATAGGATTCCAGACCGTTTATACACCTTAATAAGGTTGATTTTCCCGCGCCGCTGACGCCAATCAGCCCATAAATTTCTCCATCCTGAATCGTTATATTAATATCCTTTAAAACTTCATTGCTGCCAAAGGACTTTTGCAGATTCTTAATTTCTATCATTGTATCATTCCTAAATAGAGTATCTGTTATGTCGTTTTTTTTCTGTTTTCAGTTTCTTTATGCACATGTCAATTATAGTAAGGATAGTTTTAGATGTAAAATTGTTTTTTTCTATATTGTTATCTCTAATTTCTGATAAATATAAATAGTATTTTATCCTCAAGCAGAAAGCCGGAACTGCCATCCTTTATGATAGCTGTTCCGGCTCTCCTGCTCTTAAAAGCATTTATAAAAAATATTCATTTTCCCGTCTGGCTGCCAGCTTTGCAGAAAAATCTGTTGAAAAAGCATTGTATGCATCCACATCCATGTTCTTTGCATGGACCGGGCATGTTCTGATGCAGCGAAAACAGGAGATGCAAATCTCCGGATTTACCTGGAAATTCTCGCCAATGGCTCCCACTGGACACCCCCTTTTACAGATACCACAGCCTACGCAGGTATCCGAGGTCAAAGGCTTAAACTTGCCTCCCGGGATCCCTTCCTTATAAGGACGGTTTCCGGGAATTATACACGTAAGCCCATCACTGTTTGCAGCCTTTTTTGCAAATTCGGCATCGGCCGCCAAATCGGCCGCGTCCGGCCGCTCCATCTGAATGGCGCCGTATGTATGGCGGCCCACAAGAGCGGCGGCTCCCTTCACGACGAATCCCTGTTTCCTTGCAATGTCTTCCATCTCCGCCAGAGCATCATCATAATGCCTGTTCCCATATGTGGCTGCCAAAATGCAGGGTGTCTGCCGCCCCCGGATTCCATCCAGCCTTGGCGCCGCCGCCATGGGAATTCTTCCCGCATACACCGGCATACCGATGATAACCAGATCTTCTGGTCCAAACTGGCGGACCACATTCCGGTTTGCAGAGGGTGTTAAATCTACAGTCTCATATTCTGCATTAATTGCTGCCGCCATGGCCTCCACACTTTTTTTTGTGTTTCCGGTGGGAGAAAAATAAACTGCTGCTACTCTCATTCACTCTGACTCCTTTCCATTCCGCTTGGTACTTGTCTGCCCTTCGGACAGACGCGAATCGGCGCTGATATAATGTCTGGCGACATTATATCATGCCTCCGGCATGATATGCTCCGCAGGCTGCACACGATTCGCTTTGGTATTTGTCTGCCCTTCGGACAGACGCGAATCGGCGCTGATATAATGTCTGGCGACATT
>CAJUDN010000005.1:0-11570 GCA_910585355.1 uncultured Lachnospiraceae bacterium | reverse complement strand
ATATCATGGAATCTCCCACCGCGCCATCTTTTTATAGACCTTCCGTTCCCCGTTTTCTCGGATCATTCAAGAAACCTTCTCCATAGGCCTCCTTGGTCTCCATCACCACCACAAAGGCATGTTCATCATAAGCGTCAATGATCGCCTTTACCAGATAAAACTGCTTTCTGTCCACCACACACATCAGGGTTTCGCCCTCCTGTCTGCTGAAGCCGCCCATGCTCTTAAAAAATGTGGTTCCCCGATCCATTCTGGCCATAATCTCATCGGCGATTTCCCGATTCTTTGGGGAGTGAATCATGACCATTGTACCTTTGTTCATTCCATAAAGCAGCACATCAATGGTCTGGGTGGTGCAGACCATGGAAATTAAGCCGTAAAGGGCAGCCTCCAGTCCACGAAATACCAAAATGGAAAGCCCAATGACCACCATGTCAATAAGCATCAGCGCATATCCTGTATGCATATAAGGAAATTTCCTCTGCAAAAGCTTCGCGATGATGTCGCCGCCGCCTGTGGTGGAATTTCTCATGAATATGAGAGCCATACCCACACCCACAAGAATTCCGCCAAATGCCGATGAAATCAGACGATCGCCTATATATTGAGGAAAAAGCGGCGTTACAACAAGATCCAGAACTACGGTCATGACAGCCACTGTCTGTATGGTCTTCATAACCATTTTCCGGTCCAGCAAAATCCATGCGCTGATTAAAAGCGGAATGTTCAGTATAAAAGTCAGGGTTCCCACCGGAAATCCGGTTATGAAATTGATTAAAAGAGCAATACCGGAGACACCACCGGGAGCAATTCGGCACGGTTCAATAAAGCACCAGGTCCCTAGAGCCTGTAAAAACGCTCCAAAGAAATCGTAAATAAGGTCTTTTCCTGTTTCCCTCCAGTTCATTTTCAATCTTTCATACCTCCTGCTGTTTCTATAATCGAACAGGGGATGCCTTCTCCCTGCTCGCTGTGCGGCCCACACGCCGCTTTAGCGGCAGATCCTTTTATGTGGGCCTGTGCATAAGAAAAAGACAGGGAACCTATGCACCTGTCTTTTTCTCATGCACCGTGTCCGCAATTATAACTTTCGTTATGATTCCGTGCACAGCACGTCTTTTCAGTTATATGTATGATACCCGATTTCTTAGATCTTTACAACCCCCTTTATCAATCTTCCATATACATCCGTAACAGTTCGGCCCTGCATCTTCCGGTATGGTTTATAAACCTCATGAACTTCTTCATAGATTATACCGCAAAAAGGATGCCATGGGTACGGCATCCTTTTACGTGAGGGGTTTATCTAAACTTCGTTAATATCTTTAACCTTCCTGAGACTCATCCCAGACGGCATGCGGATGCGGATGCCACCACTTGAATACAAATGGTGCGGCAATCAATGCCGCCAGGTAAATGAGAATCGGAGCCACACCGATCATCCAGTTGCCCTGTACGCAAGCCACCGGAACGGCCGCCAGCGCAAAGATTTCAATGATGGACTCAATGGGGGTTACGATAGCTGCATCATCCAGTGTGCAGCTCTTGTTCTCCGGGTCAACGATACGGAGAAGAGCCATACCGATTGCAGTAACCCCTGTGGAATAGCCGTATACATAGATGCCTCTTTCAAACCACTCCCGCTTTAGCAGGCGGGGAGCCAGTACAGTAAAGTGGAACACAACCCAGATGATACCGAAAATCATTAACAGACCGAAGGGGACTGCGTACTGGATAACGACCGGAATCTTAATGGAAGCAACTCCAAAAAATACCAGGAAATCGGTTGCACAGCTTCCCATGCGGGAGATAATGCGGTTATCCACATATTTGTCAGCCTTAATTCCTTTAAGCAGGAAATGAAATACGATGGCTACCAGGAAGCCAACGGAGAAGCTTGGAACGCCAAGACCTGTTGCGGTCTGGATGGCGTTTGTAAGGAGATATCCGATGCCTGTGGGAATCAGAATCAGCATTAAATGCCAAGCTAAGGGGTCAATGGCCATGGGAG
Organism: uncultured Lachnospiraceae bacterium; assembly: GCA_910585355.1. Taxonomy (GTDB): domain Bacteria; phylum Bacillota; class Clostridia; order Lachnospirales; family Lachnospiraceae; genus CANRXD01. Next base: position 9,559 of record CAJUDN010000005.1, on the reverse strand, counting down.
AAACGGTTTCCTCACCGAGAACCGGTCTGCGGCCCTCCTCCATAAGACCTGTACGCATGTCGTCCGGAAGCTGGCTGAAATCTTTTACAAACTTGGTGTAGTTTTTGGTGGTACCGATCTTGATCAGTGCAATACCGCCGAAAATACCGGTTAAAATACCTACGGTTGCAGAGGTCATGGCCAGGTCAGTGGCGTCTTCCCATCCAAGGTTTCCAAGGGTTGCGCCAAGAGCCGCCGCGGTACCATGTCCACCCTGAAAGCCAGCCGGAATCAGCATACCGAACGCCGGGTTTAACTCCGGAACAATCACACGCAGCACCAGCATGGAGAAAATGATGGGCATCGCGTACTGGAACGCCCAGCCGATATTGCGGAAGCAGTAGTAACTTCCGATACGGTCAAAGTTGGATTTTACTCCACCTTTGCTAAAGTTGAATCCACGGAGTCCGATGGATACGAATACAGCGATGATTAAAAGACCGGAATAGGAACCGAACTGACTGGAGTATGTAATCAACCCGAAGCCGTTCTGTCCAAGAGCCAGTCCAATGAAGCCTGCCAAAAGACTTACCGGAACGAACAGACTCTGTAAAATTTTGATCTTCTCTCTTAAAAGTTTTGCGGCAAACAAAAATATGCTTGCCCACATTAAATCTACCAGCAAAGAATAAATATTAAATTCCATCCTCTCTTTTCCCCTTTCTTTCTAGTACGGATCAAACATCTGGATAATGCCGGTTGCCGTTACCTTTCCCTTATGCATACATTCTTCAAGCCCCAATCCCTCGCAAAGGCCCTTGGTAAATCCTGCCACATAAGAATCTCCGGCGCCCACCGTATTGACTACCTTCACTTTATCAGCCAGCTCCCGATGGAATTTCTTCCCATCATAGGCTAAACTTCCGTCTTCCCCCAGCATGGCAATGACAACGCGCCCAGTCTTTTTCTGGGTCACTTTTAAAAATTCCCGGATATCATCATCCAGCTTCTCATATGAGAAGAATGCATAATCCAGATATGGTAAAATCTCCTCATTGGTCGGATCCTGAAGCCGTTTGGAAAAATCATGAATCATGATATTGTTTCCGTTTTTAATCTCCTTGATATATCGGCCGATTCTGGACCACTTTTCGGAATAAACCACATCGAACTGTTTGACAAATGCCATCCGTTCTTCATTCAGCGTGAAATCTGCCAGCACATTTCCATTGAATTTCTCATGAATACGGTCCCCGTTTATCACGTTCATCTGCGCGGCGGCCGACTGGCGCTCCCCATCATAAAAGTGGGTCAGATCAATCCCATAATTTTTCAGGACATTCTCCACTGCCACTCCAAACACATCGTTTCCTTTAATGGAAACCAGCGAAACATCCTGCCCCAGCTTTTTTAAGTTAATGGCAAAATCCACTGCGTTTCCTGTAGGGTAAAAGCGGTTCAATGTGTAATAAACGTCCACGCAATTATCCCCGACTGCTGTAACCTTCATCCCCTTATCCCTCTCTTCTATTCTCCCATTACTTCAATGTAATACTTACGGTTTTTGATTCCATCGAACTCTGCGAAATAAATGTCCTGTGCATGGCCGACCACCAGCTTCCCATCCTTTACAGGGAGTACGCAGTGGTTTCCCACCAGCATGGATTTAATATGCCCCGGAGAGTTTCCCCCGGTGGCTCCGTAAGATGGAAGGAAATGGTTATGCGCGTACACATCATCATAGGGAACCATTTTATCCAGCTTTCCAATCAGGTCCTTTTCCACACAGGGAAGTCCCTCATTCATGGTGATTCCCGCCGTGGTATGGGCGCTGATAACAAACACGACGCCGTCCTTTACTCCGCTGTTTTCCACCGCTTCCTTCACGTCATCGGTGATCTTAATGAGCTGTTCCTCCATGTCAGCACAGACAATCTTTGTGATCAGTTCTACCTTCATCTACCTGCCCTCCATTCCAAGGAACCGCATGGCATTTTCACCGTAAAGCTTCCTTCTTGTATCATCCCGCATGGTTAAGCTGTCCAGACCGCGTTTGATTCTCACCGGACGAAACCGCGGGGCATTTGAGCCAAACATCACCTGGTTCTGGAAATTGTGGTCCAGCCAGTACTGGCCCATATCCTGATGAAATACCTTTTCCATGAACATCTCTGCGCTGTCCATATACATCATAGCCGTATCAGTGTAGACGTTCGGATACTTAATCATTAACATGGCCATTTCCCGTACCCAGGGCCATGCAAAATGTGCCAGACACATCCGAAGTTCTGGAAATTCCAGCGCCACCTCCTCAAACCGGAGGGGATGGGAATATTTGCACAAGGTTCCCGGCTCCCAGGAGAGGCCCGCGTGGAAGGTAATCGGTCGGTTGTATTCCAGACACTTTTCATAAATCGGCCACATCATTCTGTCGTCCGGATAAAATCTCTGTTTGGCCGGATTCAGTTTCAGCCCTCTTAAGCCAAGTTCTGAAAATGCATGGTCCAAAACTTCCAGAGCATCTTTTCTGTATGGGTCTACGCTGGCAAAGCCAATTAACACATCCGGCTTTAAATCAACCAGGGTCTTAATCTCCTCGTTGGTAATCATCACTTCCCCATTGCATCTGGTGGAGTGGTCCAGCGGCAGCAGCACCATCTTGTCAATTCCTGCGAAGGAGTTCTGCTTATCCAGAACCTCTAAGGGGAAAGGACTCATCAGATGGTAGCCCATCTCGTCACAGCGGCGGTTTAAACGTTCCTTATCTTTACAAATATCAGCAAACAGGGCCGGATGCACATGTGTATCAATCGTCATAGTTAATTCCCCTTTCCCGATACCGGATATTTTAGCAGTTAAAATATTCGGCTGCCTTTTTCCTCACGTATGCGAGCTCTTCGGCTGTCATATTGCAGTACTCGCTGTTTTCAGCGGTGGTTCCTGCATCCTGCACATAGGCCATCTTGGCGTTCTTCATAGCCACGGTGTTAAACCACATTCCCTGGGGGATGTTGTACACCTTCCCGGATTCCATAGGAATCACATCGATCCGGAATGCATCGTTTTCCCTGGTGGCAGCTAAGAGAACTGCTTTTCCGGAAATCATGATAAACTGTTCGTCTGTTGCATGATGTACTTCCAGGCGTTCAATGTTTTCGATGTCATTGTTGGGTTTCCAGTTTTTAATGCATACCACCCAGTTTTTATTGTCATATACACACTGGATTCCTTCGCCCTCATGGCTGTAAATGTCTGCGTTCATAGTATGTAACCTCCTCTTTCCTTTCATTTTACTATTGATTCGACTCATTTCATTTCATATCATTATGATACATTATAAGTCATTATATTGTCAATATCTTTTTTACACATTTAAGCAAAAAATGTAACCATTCCGCTACTTAAAAATCACATTTTCTTTTTATCTTTCCCTGTTAAACGAAAACAGGCGAAGCCCAAGGAAAATTTCCTTGAAACTCCGCCTGTTTTCTATAGAAAGTTGATTAGTACTCTACCTTCCACATATATCTTCTATCGTCCATGGAATGGCCGCGAACCTCCGCCATCTGGGACACATAGTAACGCTCAATGGGAATCATAACAACCGGGTTGAAGAATTCCACAACGCTCTCGTCGATCTTTCCGCCGTTTAACTCCTTGAAATCGATAACGATAAAGTTTTCTGCATAAGTATTTAAGAACTTTAAGCATCTCTCATCCAGAGCACGGGTTCTGCCTTCGCTCATTAAAAGAACCATCGGAAGCTCTTTGTCTGTGGTCTCAAAGGGGCCATGGAAGTACTCACCGGTATGCAGGCATACGGCATGCTTCCACTGCATTTCCATAAAATGACAGCAGCACATGGAGTATGCAACGCCATAGTTGGGACCGGAAGCCAGAACATAGAATACCGGCTCATCCTTCTCTTTTTCAGCCCATTCCTTTGCAGCCGGGAGACAGTTTTTCTTGCCCTCTGCGATGATCTCATCAATATACTGGTAAGCGTCCATGGCTTTCTCATATTTGTCCCAGTTCTCAAACTGATGAAGAAGTTCAAAGCCGATTCTTAAGGAGTTTGCCTGGTTGGAGTCGCTGTAAATCTGGTCATCTCCGTTGGAATATGTAACTACATACTGGCCAACTTTTGCCATACCTGTCTGCATATTGCCTGTCATGGCAATGGTAACTGCGCCTGCTGCATTGGCAGTCTTAACCGCCTCTACGGTCTCTGCCGTTGCCTTAAGGGAGCAGATTACAGCCACACATCTTTCATCCAGCTCCTTGGGAGTTGCATGAACAAACTCATTGCTGGTGTAGGTGGTTGCACTGAAGGTCTTTGCTTCACTCTGTAAGAGATAAAGTCCCGGGAAAATTGCTGCCTTGGAGCCGCCGCATGCTACAAAGTATACATGCTTTAAGCCGCCGATCTGGTCCATTTTCTGCTTGATTTCCATTACGATTTCTTTCACTGTCTTTGTCATTTTTTACCTCCTGGTTATGAATGGTTTGTTTACTCTTCTTCAAATGCTTTTCCATGGCCGAATGCCCCGCGCACCATACAGGTTTTGGATGCAAACTCAACTCCGGCCTCAAGGGCCTTCCTCAATTCGGCCTCATAAAAGGCTTTATCCTCTTTCATTTTTTCCGGCTCTTTTTCCATACTTTCTGTAAAAGAAAGGAGAAATGCAGTGGCAAAGGAATCTCCTGCCCCCAGAGTATCCACGGCTTCCACCAACTTTGGCGGCTGTGCATAGAAATTCAGTCCGTCGTAGTACATGGCTCCGTAGCTTCCCCGCGTTACAATAATCTTTTTGCAGCCTGCTGCCTTCATATTCCGGCAAATTTCCTTTGCTTCCTCTTCAGAAACAGAACCGCAGGATAAAAATACATAGTCCGCGTAGGGCGCAACGGCTGCCACCTTTTCCGGGTCCTTCCACTGGCCTGAAAAATCATAGGAAAGCGGGACTCCTGTTGACTTCACCTTTGCAAGCTGGCTGTCAAAGTGGCTGTTGTTGCTGGTATGTACATGGGAGAAGCCCTTGATGTACTCCAAGTCTTCCTCTGTCAGATCAAGGGGCTTTTCCTTTGTAATGCCGCCCTTGTTGCTTCCTAAGAACACCCGGTCGCCATCCACCAGAGTCACCCTCGCGCATCCGTTTTCCCCATCATACTGCCTGCAGCGCCCATGCTCCACCTGAAGTTCATCCAGGGTAGCAATCACATGGTCTGCAACCTCATCGCGGCCGAACACTCCCATATAGGAAGTATCTGCTCCCAGCATCTTGGCATAGACTGCAAAGTTCAATGCCTGTCCTCCCGGGAACATGGTCTTTAAGTGTACGTATTTATCGCACACATTATCCCCAATACCAATTACCCGCATCTTTCCATCTCCCTTTTCAATGATTATATATCATTATATAACGTTATGCTATAAGATTAATCGAACTTCTTATATTTGTCAATAGGTTTTTCAATTTTCTTTCCTATCTGTCCCCATGCAGCTGTTATTTTGAATTTCCCCTGTCAAACAAAATCAGGCAGCATCTCGCCTAAATAAAAAGCGGAAACCTTTGTAAATAAAAGCTTCCGCACCAATTAAAAAAAGCACGAGACGGGATTCGAAAAATTTTATAGGGTAAAAACCTAATAAATACAAGGAGATTTAATACCCTGCTTCCCATGTCTTCGTTTTTGTCTTCAACTTCATATTTTAAAGGAGGAATCATCATGAAAACTGAAAAAAAACGTTTGTCTCTGTTCGTCCCTACTTTTCTTTACAACCGCCTGGATACTGACGCTAAAGTGTATGGCGTCACTAAAACTACGATTGTGCAAAACGCCTTGCTTTCTTACTACCGTGCAGTTGATTCTAAATATAAGAATCGGCCATAGGGCCGTCGTGTGTCAAGCGGACTGTGGAATACCGGAGCCGCCTTGCAGGCGGCGAGGATATGCCGCAAAAGCCGCTTGACGCACATGAAAAACGCTATAATGTAGGCAACGAGGACTTAGGCACGACAGTGCCGCTTAAGTCCTCGTTGATTACATGGTAGCGTTGTGGTTGCCAAAGTATTAGCGGTCTGAATTTTTTTCTTGTCTTTTGTGTATTTCATTTACTACTATATCTCCTATCTTCTCTCCAGCTGTTATACCTGTTACCATTTTCAATATTTTTATTCCTGTATTATCTTCTTTTACTTGTTTTTCTTCAATCTGAATTGTGCCATACTTTTTTTCGAATTCTTTTATATCCTTTTTTATTAAATACTCGGTGTAATTACTAGAACTGCGATTTTCTGATTTAGCTATATAGGCTAATTTTAAATTTGTTTCTTCATCTGTATATACGGTTATTCTTGGTTTTTGACTTGGCATGAAATTTTCTCCTTTTTCATTTTGGTACTTTACAGTACATGTACTTTGTGTTATATTATACACATGTATAGTACATGTACTGAATCACACTTGAACATATAGGAATGTAATGTACTTGCATTATATTATGGATTTATTTTTTATTCAAGTGATTGTTGCCGGTATATTGGAAACCGTCAAAATTCTTACAAAGCGATATGTCATACCCGAAAAGGTCCATAGTCCAGCCCGGTGAATAAAGTCCCGTGTATATTGAGTGGTGCATGGAGGGGAAACTCTTGGTGAAGGCCGGATTGACTAAGTTGCTTTACAGGAAACCATTTTCATAAAGGAGGTAGTATGGTTTTTGATTATGTCTCTGTCGTTGTCCCTTCCTGGTCTTTCGATGATCTGTATACCATGTTTAAAGAAATGTCCATGGAATGTTTAAAAAATGAGTATTTCGCTGCTATGCGCTGTTTGGATAACTTTTATGGAGTCTCCTCCGATCTTGTGGATTCTGGTTTACGTGAATACATAGATTCATGGGTCGATATTATGCGTATTGTAATTGCAGAGCGTGTTTTTTTCGATTGAACAGTTTCGTCGAAAGCATGCCTGGCGCGCAAGAAACGGCCCAGCGCGTTGGCGCGGGCCGTGGCGGAGCGGAAGGCATTTCGCTCTAAGCTAAAACTGATATTAAAATTTTCCTCCGATTCAAACGTCGGCTTTACCCCCGGTCAGTAATACGGGGGTAGAAAAACCACAGAAAGGAAACAAGGAAACTTTATGAACATTGGGTTACATGCTTCTCTTGGGAATGGATTAAACGTTCTGGTCGACTGGCTCGAATTTACATTGTCCAATTCTACGGAACCGTCTGACGCAATGGCCCTTCTTGGCTATAGCAGGGATGAATTTCATCTTCTGCCCTCCGGCAAGTTTGGTTACCGCTCCAGACTGATTTCCTCTCAGGGCGTTAACATCCTCTACGACGGAAATGAAAATATGGGCGTTCATGTATCTATCACGGGTTCCGGTATGTCGGATGTGCTTTCCCATTATCTTAACAAACGGCTCGTTCCTACTCCTTTCCATTCTATGGCGTATGAACCGGATACGGACTTCTCTACGGTTTTTTCTGACCTTCTGCGGGATATTCTTTCCTGTGGCTCTATAAGCCGTTTAGACCTTTCTGTGGATGACCATGGAGCACGCTTTTTTACCCTGCAAGAGCTTGATGCTCTTGTCAGATCCGGTCAGTGTTCCACACATTTCCGTAACTTTACTTCTTACGTGAACAGATGCATAAATACTGGCGAAGTGCTTGGATATACCTTGAATTTTGGAAGCCGTACTAGCGAGTGTTTCCTGCGTGTTTATGATAAGCAGTTAGAACAGAACGCGAAAAGAAAAGACGGTAAGGAACCATTGTTAACAGACCCCTGGGTACGCTGGGAGCTTGAATTGAAGGACCATAGAGCAAACCGCGCCGCCCGGTGTCTTGTGGACGGCATGGAGCTTGGCGCTGTGATTGTAGGCGTTCTTGCAAACTCTGTCCGGTTCATCAATAAGGATAATGACCGGAAAAGCAGATGCTCGAATCTGGAAAAGTGGGAAGCTTTTATCTCCGGGATTTCCGCCCTGCGGCTGTATCAGCCACAGGAGCTTAAAACGATAGATGATTCTGTCCGTTGGATAGACAGGCAGGTTGCTCCCACTCTGGCGGCTGTCCTTCTCGCCCATGATGGCGATATCCGTATTTTTACAGAACTTCTTTCCGGCGGCCGGGAACGTCTTAATAAGAACCACAGGCGCATGATTCAGGAGTATCAGTACCGGGAGCATGCAAAAATCTGTAGATGATTCCGCTTTTCCGGCTTATATTTTCATTGCAAAGGTAGCTTTTATTTGTTATGGTACAGAATAGCAGGGTATTACAAAACCAAAAAATGAATACTCGAATATCGGTTCTTGAAAGACATTCGTATGCTATTACAGAACCATCAACAGAAAAAGGCCGCTGGCAGACTTATGTTAGGGGGAGTGATAAAAGAAAGATTGTCCGTGCGGCAACTTATGACGAATTAATCGAAAAGCTGTTCCATTTCTACTTTGGTCAAACCGGCTCCATGACCATGGATGCACTGTTTCGGGAATGGCTTTCTTACAAGGAAAATGTCACGGACAGCATGAAAACCATCCGCCGCCATGAGCAGCACTGGAATAAATACTTTGAGACATGGCGTGACAAAAAGGTACTTTCCTATGACCGTCTGAGCCTGCAAACGGCCTGCAATCTTCTTGTCCGGGATAACTGCCTTTCTTCAAAGGAATGGCAGAATGTCAAAACCGTTCTTTCCGGGATGTTTGAATATGCCTATGAGAAAAAGTACATAACGGAAAATCCCATGCCGCAAGTAAAGATTACGGTTAAGTACCGGCAGGTGAATAAAAAGACCGGAGCATCGGAAACTTACCAGAGTGACGAATTTATAAAGATTCTTCGTTATCTGGACAGGGAGTATAAGCGTACTGGTGACATTGTCCTGCTGGCTGTAAAGTTTGATTTCTTTGTCGGTCTCCGCGTTGGGGAGCTTGTCGCTTTGAAATGGTGTGATGTTATTGACATTAAAAACCTTCATATCCGCAGAGAAGAAGCGAAGGTCTCTTACCGGAGTGGGGATATATGGCAGGAGGAATACCGGATTGTTGAGCATACGAAAACGCATTCCGACCGCATTATCCCGCTTGTCCCGGCCGCCATTTCCATTCTGAATGATATCCGTCTTAAATCGGCCTGTGCGGCTTCTGAGGATGATTTTATTTTCATCCGGGATGAAAAACGGATTACGGCCCGCCAGATTAATTATGCACTGGAAAAAGCATGTTCGAAGCTCGGCATTCCGGTCAAACGCTCCCATAAAATCCGGAAAACGGTTGCCAGCCGGTTAAGTGCCGGAAATGTCCCGTTGGACTGCATCCGGGAGCTGTTGGGCCACTCTAACCTTAGTACAACTTTGGGTTACATTTATAACCCATTGTCAGAAAAAGAAACGTATAACCTGATGGCGAGAGCGCTGTAACGTGTCTTCAAGCTGTCTTCAAAAAAACCATGAGACAAAAAAGAAGAAACCTTATAAAATCAAGGTTCCTCCCTACTTTAACCAGAGCACGAGACGGGATTCGAACCCGCGACCCTCGCCTTGGCAAGGCGATACTC
>CAJUDN010000004.1:70483-71278 GCA_910585355.1 uncultured Lachnospiraceae bacterium | reverse complement strand
ATTATGAGGATATAGATACAGAATCTGTTGTGGATACTATATGTGACTTTATAAAAGAGGATGTGGAACAGGAAGTTTCAGAAATGATTGGAAAACTTCCACAGGATATTTTAAACAGAATTATAATTTCAAAAAGTAACGTAAATGTAGAGAGATCAGATGTTGAAGGGTATATAGAAGGTTATTTGCAACCATCAGAGCCGGAATATGACCATCACGAAAGGGATTATGGGATTTCCGGCGAAATGGATGTTTTAGATTGTATTTTTAAATAGATATTACAATTCATTTCGGCTGGGAATTCATCTGTTGTGCAGAAAGTTTTGTAAATTCGGTAATTAACAATTACCGAATTGGAAAAGGAGATATTTGGAATGAAAGATATGAAGAACGGTGATAAATTTTTTGGCCAAGTTGTGCAATTATTTCGGGATGCAAAACGCAAAATGAGTATGGCAGTGAACATGGCTATGGTTTATTCCTATTATGAGGCTGGTCGGATGATTATAGATGAGGAGCAAAATGGCAGTGAGCGTGCAACCTATGGAAAATATATTCTTCAGGAGTTGTCCAGACAGCTGACAGAAGAATTTGGCAGGGGATTTTCCTATGAGAATTTAAAACTTATGCGTCGCTTTTATGTGGTATATTCAAAAGATGTGATTTCCGATACGGCTTTTCCACATTCAGAGCAACTTCCCATGAATGATGAAGGCAGGCGATTTTACTTAAGCTGGTCGCATTACCTTATTTTGATGCGGATAAATAATTTAGAAGAACGACATTTCTATGAAA
>CAJUDN010000004.1:9134-70473 GCA_910585355.1 uncultured Lachnospiraceae bacterium | reverse complement strand
TAAGAATGGATGGAGCAAGGATGAACTTGGACGACAATATGGCAGTTCTCTATATGAAAGGCTTGTATTAAGCAGAGAGAAAGATGATGTAATGCGCCTTGCTTTGGAAGGGCAGCAAGTTGAAAAACCGGATGACATTTTTAAAGACCCCTATATTTTGGAATTTACTGGATTGCCAGAAGAAGCTGTTTATTCAGAAACTGAACTGGAAAAGCGTTTGATAGACAATCTACAAATGTTTTTGCTGGAGTTGGGGAGAGGATTTACGTTTGTGGGACGCCAAGTGCGGTTTACATTTGAGGAGGAGCACTATAGAGTAGATCTGGTATTTTTTAATCGTCTGTTAAGATGTTTTGTTCTATTTGATTTAAAGGTTGGACAGTTGAAACATCAGGATATTGGGCAAATGCAGATGTATGTAAACTATTATGACAGGAAAGTAAAACTTGAGGATGAAAATTCAACAATTGGCATCATTGTTTGTAAGGATAAGAAAGATGCAGTGGTAGAAATGACTTTGCCAAAGGATAATAATCAGATATTTGCGAGTAAATATCAAACGGTGCTTCCAAGCAAGGAGGAGTTGCAGCAGTTAATGAATGAAAAAGAATAGATAGCTGGTTAGTATGGATGGGAAGAGTATTTTGGAAATACTTCACAGGGAGAATATTATCATGGATCATTTTGAATTAGTATCGCAATATCAGCCAACCGGCGACCAACCGCTGGCAATTGAGGAATTAGTAAAAGGATTTCAGGAAGGCAACCAGTTCCAGACACTTCTCGGTGTCACCGGCTCCGGTAAGACATTTACTATGGCAAACGTCATCCAGCAATTAAATAAACCTACCCTTGTCATAGCGCATAACAAGACATTAGCAGCCCAATTATATGGGGAGTTTAAAGAATTTTTCCCCAATAACGCGGTGGAGTATTTTGTCTCCTACTACGACTACTACCAGCCCGAGGCCTATGTTCCCTCCACAGATACCTACATTGAGAAGGACTCGGCCATTAACGATGAAATCGACAAGCTGCGACATTCGGCGACGGCCGCGCTTTCAGAGCGCAGCGATGTAATTATTGTGGCGTCGGTGTCCTGTATTTATGGATTGGGCAGTCCCATCGACTATAAGGAGATGGTAATTTCCCTGCGGCCAGGGATGGAAAAGGACCGGGATGAAGTTATCCATAAACTTATCGATATCCAATATACAAGAAATGATATGGACTTTAAGCGCGGCTCTTTCCGGGTCAGGGGAGACGTTGTGGAAATTTTTCCGGCGTATGCGGGAAACGAGGCGTTCCGTGTGGAATTCTTTGGCGATGAAGTGGACCGGATCTCAGAAATTGACCCTCTGACAGGGGAGGTGAGGGCACAGCTTGGACATGTGGCTGTTTTCCCGGCCTCTCATTATGTGGTCCCAAAGGAAAAAATGATGCTGGCCGCAGAGAATATTCTGGCTGAAATGAAAGAACAGGTGACGCTCTTTAAGAGCGAGGACAAGCTTTTAGAGGCGCAGCGCATCGCCGAACGGACGAATTTTGATGTGGAGATGATGAGGGAGACGGGATTTTGCTCCGGTATTGAGAATTATTCTCGTCATCTCACTTTCGGAAAGCCGGGGGAACCGCCATGCACGCTTCTGGATTACTTCCCGGAGGATTTCCTGATTATCATTGACGAGTCCCATATTACGCTGCCTCAGATCAGAGGTATGTACTTTGGGGACCGTTCCAGAAAGAGGACTCTGGTGGATTATGGGTTCCGGCTCCCTTCGGCCCTGGATAATCGTCCGCTAAATTTTGAGGAATTTGAGAGTCATATCAGCCAGATGATGTTTGTATCTGCCACTCCGTCGGTTTACGAGGCGCAGCATGAGCTTTTGAGGACAGAGCAGATTATCCGTCCCACAGGACTTCTGGACCCGGAGATCAGCGTCCGCCCAGTGGAGGGACAGATCGACGATCTGGTGGGAGAAATCAATAAGGAAGTGGAAAAACACAACAAGGTGTTAATCACAACGCTGACCAAACGAATGGCGGAGGATCTTACGGATTATATCCGGGAGGCCGGAATTCGGGTGAAGTATCTCCACTCGGATATTGATACCTTGGAACGCGCGGAAATCATCCGCGATATGCGTCTGGATGTATTCGATGTGCTGGTGGGGATTAATCTGCTCCGGGAGGGACTGGATATTCCTGAAATTACGCTGGTGGCCATTCTGGATGCCGATAAGGAGGGATTCCTTCGCTCAGAAACCTCATTGATTCAGACTGTGGGCCGGGCAGCCAGAAATGCAGACGGTCATGTAATTATGTATGCAGATACCATTACAGATTCCATGCGCGCCGCCATTGACGAAACCAACAGGCGCCGGGAAATCCAGCAGAAATACAATGAAGAACACAATATTACGCCGCAGACCATCAGAAAAGCAGTCCGCGACCTGATTTCCATTTCAAAGGCAGCAGAAGCTGATGAAGATGATTTTAGAAAAGAACCGGAGTCCATGGACGCAAAAGAGCTTGATAAGCTGGCGAAGGAGCTGTCAAAGAAGATGCGCCAGGCGGCAGCAGAACTGAATTTTGAGGAAGCCGCAAAGCTGCGTGACCGGATGAAAGAGGTCAAACAGATGTTATTGGAGCTGGAAGAATGATGAGTTAACTCTCTATTGACAATGATTATCAATAAGATTACAATATTTCCGGAGTCAGATGGCTTCAAATTACGATGCAGAGGATGGACACTATGAAATTATATGACGGAAAAACTCAAAATGCATATGTGGTTCGCTCTGTGACTGTTGACGAGGCAATTACAAGGCGGCTGGAAGCTCTGGGAGTTAATGAAAACACACAGATTTTTATATTGAATAAAAAGCAGAGCGGTACTATGATTATCAAGGTGCGCGGCACACGCCTGGCACTGGGCAGAAAAATTACGGGCGGTATTCATGTGGAGGAGGTGACAGAGGATGGAACGGAAAGGAAATAAGCCTATTACGGTCTGCTTTGTCGGGAATCCTAACTGCGGGAAAACCACGTTGTTTAACGCTTTCACAGGCGCAAAGCTTAAGGTGGCCAACTGGCCTGGCGTTACGGTGGAGCGGATTGAGGGGGAGACGGTCTATAAGGGAAGGAGTATCCGAGTGATCGACACCCCCGGCATTTACAGCCTGACCTCCTATACAATAGAGGAGCTTGTTACGCGAAGATGCATTGAGGAGGACGGCGTAGATGTGATTATCAATGTGGTGGATGCCTCTTCTCTGGAAAGAAATCTGTATCTGACTCTTCAGCTTCTGGAGCTTAAAAAACCAGTTATTCTGGCGCTTAACATGATGGACATTGTGGAGGAGCGCGGCATGGAAATTGATCTGCACCGCCTGCCGGAGATGTTGGGGCATATTCCGGTTGTTCCGGTTTCCGCAAGGAAACGCACGGGACTGGATGTTTTGATGCATGCGGTGGTCCACCATTATGAGGAGGAGCCTCAGGGGGTTGTGGTTCATTATGACTATGAGATCGAAGATAAAATCCAGAAAACGGAGAATGTGCTCAGAGCCCGCTATTCGGAGCTTACCAATTTGCGATGGCATGCCATAAAGATGTTGGAGTTTGATAAAGAGGTTATCAAGGACCATCCGGTAGATTTGACTGAAATTATACCGAAAAGCTATGAAAAGCGGATTATTAATGAAAAATATGACTATGTGGAAGAAATTATTGAAGAATGTTTATTTAATAAGGAAGAGAAATCAGCCCTGACCGATAAGGCAGACAGGATTTTAACCCATTCCTTTTGGGGGATTCCAGTTTTTTTTGGAATTATGGCGATGGTGTTTTTTCTCACCTTTACAGTGGGAGATTTTCTGAAGGGATATTTCGAACAGGCCCTGGGAATACTGTCCGGTGTGATACTGTCCGGTATGCAGCACGCAGGTGTTTCTGAGTGGCTGATTTCCTTAGTTGTGGATGGCATCGTTGCGGGTGTTGGCGGTATCCTGACCTTTCTCCCCAACATTTTTATTCTGTTTTTGGCCCTGGCGTTTTTGGAAGACAGCGGATATATGGCAAGAGTTGCCTATGTGATGAATGAAACCATGAGCATGGTGGGACTGTCCGGAAAAGCATTTTTGCCGATGCTTTTGGGGTTTGGGTGCACGGTCCCGGCAGTGATGGCCACAAGGGCGCTGGAAAGCCAGAAAGATCGACTGAAGACCATTCTGGTGACTCCCTTTATGTCCTGTTCTGCAAGACTGCCGATTTATGTTTTATTTGCAGATCTGTTCTTCCCGGATTCGGCGCTTTTTGTCGCGTACTCTCTGTATCTGGTGGGTGTCGTGGCGGCCATTGTCATTGCGTTGATTGTACATAAAGCTTCGGCAAAGGACGACTATGAGAATGCCCTGCTGATTGAGCTGCCGGAATATAAAACTCCGAACCTGCGGACGGTTGCCATTTATGTCTGGGAAAAGGTAAAGGATTACCTGACCAAGGCGGGAACCACAATCTTTTTGGCTTCCATTGTGTTGTGGTTTGTATTAAACGCGGGCCCCGGCGGTTTTGTTTCCGATGTCTCCCAGAGTTTCGCGGCAAAGTTCGGCCACTTTCTGGTTCCTGTGTTAAAGCCGGCAGGTCTTGGGAGCTGGCAGATTGCTGTGGCTTTAATTTCCGGTATCTCTGCCAAAGAGGTGGTTGTTTCCAGTTTTTCTGTATTATATGGAATTAACAACATTAACTCCGCGGCAGGAATGGCAGAACTCACGGGAATTCTTTCAGCCAGCGGATTTGGAGGAGTCAATGCTTACGCTCTTATGATTTTCTGCCTTCTTTATACACCATGCATCGCAACCATCGCAACCATTAAGCGGGAAACAGGCTCCTGGAAATGGACTCTGGGAATGGTGGTATTCCAGCTTGTGTTTGCATGGGCGGCCGCTGTGGCCGTATTCCAGGCAGGCCGTATAATTTTTTAGAAATGAGAGGAAAACCGATGGATGAGAAGGTTCTTCTGGAGGCCGTAGTGCTGGCCGGAGAAATTATGCTGGTCAGCGGTGCAGAAGTATACCGCGTGGAAAATACAATGAAATATATGTTGGGGAAATCCTCTTGTGAAACCGCCGAGGCCGTTGTTTTGGCGACAGGGATTTTTGTTACCTTGGATGATCCGCATCAGGAGCTTCTTACTATGGCGAAGCGGATTCCGGCCCGGAGCACAAACGTAAACCGTGTCTGCCGGGTCAATGATATTTCCAGACGTTTCTGCAGAGGAGAAATTTCTGTGGAGACCGCATATCAGGAATTAAAAGAGGTGGAGAAGGAAGTTCTTTATACGCCGTTCATGAAGGCTCTGGGATTTATAGGAGTCTCTGCCAGTTTTACCTTTATTTTTGGAGGAAAACCTCTGGACCTTCTGGCCTGTACCCTTGTGGGAATCTGCCTGGCGCTGGCGGATTTCCTGGTGAAGAAAATCCGCCTTAACGATTTTTGCAACAATGCATTCTGCTCTTTTGTGGTGGCTGTGTGCGCCATGGCAATTGAGAAATTTATCCTTAAAAATGCAAGCGCAGATGTGATGATTATGAGCGCAATCATGACGCTGGTTCCGGGAGTTACCTTCACTACAGCCATCCGGGATACTTTAAACGGGGACTATGCCGCCGGTTCTGCCAGGATGCTGGAGGCGATAGTTGTGGCGTTGGCGGTGGCTGCCGGAGTCGGTTCCGGTATGATGTTTTTTCGGGCGCTTCAGGGAGGAGTCTTATGATTATACAAATTATAAGTGCATATTTTGTCGTATTCATGTTCACCATGCTTCTGGAGACGCCCAAGAAGTATATTCCCTATACGGCAACATCCGGAGCCATCGGCTGGTGGGTGTATCTGATTGTCCAGAACAGCGGGAATTCCTCCATGATGGCAGCCTTTGTCTCTACTTTGGTGGTGGCGGTTTCAAGTCATATACTGGCCAGGATTAAGAAAGCGCCGGTGACGGTGTTTCTGGTTTCGGGCACGCTTCCTGCTGTGCCTGGCGCGGCTATCTACCGCGGGGTCTATTATCTGATTCATGATGATTCCGGACTGGCTACCTACTATCTGCTGGAAACGCTTCAGATTGCAGGAGCCATTGCCATGGCGATTTTCATTACGGATTCTTTGTTTCGCCTGGTGATGGCATATCACATAAGGAAGAGGACGGCCACATTTTAAAAGAATGACTGCACCGGATGTAGAGATAGATTTCGTCAGACAGAATGTCTTCTTTGGGGACTTCTGCGGCATTGATGGCCTGGACCATCTGACGGAGAGATTCATAATCGAATACATGGGAATCCGGGATTAGAAGGACTTCGTGGATACTGGATGGCAGAATGATAATATCAGAAGCCATTTGTTCCGCGAAGTTTTTTATTGCGTTTTCATAGAGCAGGCAGGAGGCCCCATAGATTCCCTGTTTGTTGGTAAGCACATGAATGGGGGAAAGGAGGACGGAACCATCTGGTTCAGGCTCTTCCTCTTTCAGGGAATCGGCGATCAGGCTTTGAAGGGGCGCAAGGGATAGGGGAAACAGAAGCGGTGTGTTTTTCTTTGCCAGTCTGAAAAGCTCATTGGTGGATAAATTCCATAATGCCGCCAGCCGTTTGTGGATGAGGGAGGTGATCTGGGTGTCGGCAGCGGAGTCCAGCTGCAGGAAGAAGATTACGGCCATATTGAGGAAGGGAACCCACGGAATATCCTTTAAAAGTTCCCCGTTTTCTATTCGGGACACAAGACGATAGGCAATCCGGTCTTCTATGGCCTGAGGTTTCTGGAGCTCCATAAGAAGATCAGGGGAAAAGGGAAGTTCGCGGTGAATCATAGAAAGGGCAAAGCGGCAGATTTCTTCCATAGAGCTTCCAGCCTTGTAATGGGCATACAGGGGGGCCAGATAGATTACGGGAGCATACGGCAGGCTTTCGTCCAGTATCAGAATGGACTCCAGGCGGACGCCGTTATTTTTTAGTATGGTTTCACGGATGATTTTTGTGTCGGGCTCCAAACAGGCGGATAAAGCGGATGTCAGCGCGCTGAAAAAAGAAGAATTGTTCATAGAAATACCTCCAAGATGTGAAAATAGAATAATAGAATTGTAAAAAGAAATGGTCTTTTTATTATAATAGGCGGGAGGGGAAAATGCAAGAAAAAATTCCGGGTATTTGCTGCTGTGAAGAATTGACAGGAAACCTGAATCCATATAAAATATTCTTATGATATCAGGAATACGTATAAAAAATGTATGACGCGGGAGACAAAACAGTGAAGAGAAAGCAGATCGACTTTACACAGGGAAATATAATTCTGGAGCTGGTTATGTTTTCCATTCCCATTGTTCTGGGGGAGCTGTTCCAGAATTTATACAACAGCGTGGATACGCTGGTGGTGGGAAATTTTGTTGGGAAAAACGCGCTGGCGGCCGTCAGTGTCTGCGCTACCCTGGCCAATCTTCTGGTGGGCTTTTTTAACGGCATGTCTGTAGGTTCCTCCGTGGTGGTTTCCAGGGCCTTTGGAAGCAGAAATGGAGAGCGGTTAAACCGGTCCATGCGGGTGGCTTTTGGATTTTCCGTGGCGCTGGGTGTGGTTCTTTCTGCTCTGGGAATTCTTCTGACTCCTGTTTTAGTGGGTCTTGCGGCTGTTCCGGCGGAAGTGTATCCGGAAGCGGTTACATACCTTCGAATTTACCTGGCAGGCCTTATGTTCACAGTTATTTACAACATCAGCGCAGGAATTCTCCGGGCTGTCGGGGATTCGGGAACGCCTTTCAGAATTCTGGTGATAACCAGTATGATTAACATTGTGCTGGATTTAGCGTTTGTGGTGGTGATTCCCTTAGGCGTTGCGGGGGTTGGTTTTGCCACGATCTTTTCCCAGTTTATATCGGTGGTTTTAGCCTATAGAAAGATTGGAAAAATCAATGAGGAATTTCGCCTGGATGTGAAGGAGGCCTTTCAGAACAGGGATATCGTGGCGGAGGTGGCGGCAATCGGGATGCCGTCAGGACTTCAGTCGGCGTTAATTTCCTTCTCTAATCTGTTTGTGTGGAGGTACGTAAACGGTTTCGGCGCCACAGCGGCGGCAGGCGTGGGCGTGGCCCAGAGGCTGGATAAGTTCATTGTGCTGCCATGCAAGGCATTTGGCCTTACAATTACCACTTTTGTAAGCCAGAACAGCGGAGCCGGGAACCATGCCAGAGCCAGACAGGGCGAGGGACGGTGTCTTTTGTTATCCATTGTGGTCACAAATTCTATCGGTTTTCTGGTGTACTGCTTTGCGGACTGGAGCGTGGCCCTGTTTAACACGGACCCGGAAGTAATCGCCTATGGCGTGGCCATGATGCATTACATTATTCCCATGTATACCTTAATGGCGATCCGCGAGATTTATCTGGGTATTCTCAGGGGATACGGGAATACAAGAATTCCCATGATTCTGTCTCTGACCGGCATGGTGGTGGTGCGCCAGATTTATCTGGCGGTTTCCATGAGCATAAACCGTACCATTGAGAATGTATATTTTTGCTACCCCATGGCATGGGGAGTGACGGCGGCTCTGATTTTTATTTACTACCAGATAGTGAAAAAGCGTTACAGAGAGGATTTGGGTTAAGCCCAGCCCTGCGGACTCGAATCGGGTGCAGCCTGCGGAGCGCAACACGTCAAAGACATGATATACTCAATACTATAATATACCATTGGAGGAGGTACAACAGAATGGAATATCAGATTTCAGAAAAGGTGCGGGGGAAATTTGACGCGCTGACAAAAAACGAAAAGGTGTTAAAGGCCCTGGCATTCATGGAAGAGGATCAGGCGGCAGTGATTGAAAAGCAGATTGAGCTGACCCTGATTCCGGCGCCCACCTACCATGAGGAGAAAAAAGCGCAGAGACTTCTGGAAATGTTTAAGGAAGAGGGACTGACCGACTGCCATATTGACGAGTATGGCAACTGTGTGGGAATCCGGAAAGGAACCGGAGGAGGAAAAACCGTGATCGTGGAGGGACATATGGATACGGTGTTCCCGCTGGATACGGAGCTTTCCATTGTCTGTGAGGACGGCTTCATCAAATGCCCGGGGATCGTTGACGATACCAGAGGCTGTGCGGTGGTTCTTTCAACGATTCGCGCCTTAAACGCAGCGGGGATTGAGACAAAAGGGGATATCCATTTTGTGGGGACTGTTCAGGAAGAGGGAACCGGAGCGTTAAAAGGTATGAAATACTATGTGGACCATCATCCCGAGCTGGACGCCAGCATTTCCGTAGACGGACCGGGATTCTAGGAAATTACATACGAGGCCACCGGAATCCAGACGTATGAGGTGATTTTCAAGGGAATCGGCGGGCATGCCTGCGGAATGTTCGGAAAGATCGCGAATCCCCTTCACGCGGCGGCAAGAGCCATCGCAAAAATTTCGGAATTCCGCGTTCCGGCAGAGCCCATGACCACGTTTGCCGTGACAAACTTCCAGGCGGGAAGCTTTGAGGCCGTTCATGCCATTGTGGATCAGGCTTTAATCCGTTTTAACTTCCGCTCCAACTCCCAGGAAGAGCTGGAAAAGCTTCGTGAACGCATTTTTGCCGCCATTGAGGAGGCCTGTAAGGAGGAGACTGACCGCTGGGGACAGGATACGATTACCTATGAAGTAAAGCACATCTGTGATGTGAATGCCGGACATCAGGATCCCCATACTCCCATTGTGGAGGCGGCGATGGCTTCTGCAAAATACCTTGGCTGTGAGGAGCCGAAGCTTGGAAACGGCGGTTCCACCAACTGCAACCGTGCGCTGGAGGGCGGACTTCCGGCCGTGTGCCTTGGCATGGGATGTGATTATGATGTCCATGCCCATATGCTTTCCGAGCAGTTTAAAGTGGAAGAGGCTTTTAAGGGCTGCCAGCAGACGCTTCTGGTAGCGCTTCTCTGCGCTGGAACGGATGTGGCGGACAGTATTATTGAATAAACAGACGGAGGGAAACCGCTTCGGATTGGACATTCCGGCGGTTTCCTTTTTAACAGATATCCGATTTAACGAATATCCGAAGGCGGAATGAGGAAAAAGACGGAATAAGGAAAAAGGCGGAATAAGGAAAAAAGCGGAATGAGGAAAAAAGCGAAATAAGGAAAAAGTAGAATAAAGAAAAGGGGGAATTTTGTATGAATCAGCTGACACAATTAATTAAGGGAGACATGAGACCGGCGCTGGGAGTGACCGAACCGGGGGCTATAGCTTTTGCCGTGGCAACCGCAAAAAGCCATATGAAGGACAGTGTGGAAAGGGTATTTCTGCGCTTAAACAGTGGAATGTATAAAAATGCATTTACCTGCGGAATTCCCGGCAGCAGCGAGGTTGGGAATCTCCATGCCGCCGCCCTGGGAGCAGTGGCCGCAAAACCGGAAAAGGGCCTGGAGTGCCTGGACGGAATTACCGAAGAAGAGGCGAAAAAAGCCAGAGAAATGGTGGAAGCGGGAAAAATCACGGTGGAAATGAGCGAAATCACAAGCCGTATTTTCATTGAAGCAAAGGTGGCGGGACAGAATGAAGAGGCCGTTGTCACAATTCGGGGCTCCCACACAAATATTGTAAAGATAACAGAAAATGGAACCGTGGTCTTTGAAAAGAAAGAGGAGGAAGAGGGGGCGGAGGAAGAAAATCCTCTGATTCACCGATACACTCTGAAACAGCTTTATGAATATGCAAAGACAGTGCCGTTGGAGGAAATTTTATTCATCCGGGATGCATATGAGATGAATATGGAGCTTTTGGCGGAGGGACTCCGCAGTGAAAAAACGACCTATGGCCCCTACCTTCTTTCTGTCAACGGGGGAAGGCTGGTTTCAGAGGACGAACATAAAACGGCATCCCTGTTCTGCAACGGCGCCATTGAGGCCAGAGTTCTGGGGCTTTCGAAGCCTGCCATGAGTATAACGGGGTCTGGCGCCCACGGAATCATTGCCACCATGCCTCTTTTTGCCGTCTGCAAAGTCAACGGATATTCCGAAGAACAGCTTTTAAGGGCCACGGCCTTAAGCTATCTGGTCTGCATGTATATTAAAGAATATTCGGGAAAGTTATCCGCCTTCTGCGGATGCGCCATCGCGGCGGGAACGGGTATGGCCTGCGGCCTTGTGAGCCTGCGAAACGGGACTCTGGATGAGATGGAAAAAACCATCAACAACATGGCTAGCAGCATTACCGGAATGATCTGCGACGGCGGAAATCAGGGGTGTACCATGAAGGGAGTTGTGGCGGTGGATGCGGCTTTTGATTCCGTCAACATGGCCATGGCCGGGGTGTATATTGATTCCGTCCATGGCATCAATGGAAGGACACCGGAGGAGACCATGAAGAACATGGGAAGGATTGCCTCTCCCGGCATGGTTGGCACAGAGAAGACGATTGTGGAAATTATGGGGGAGAAATAATCGTTCACGAGGCGCCTTTAAACGGCGGCAGTCCAGCCAGCTATGCCATTCGTTTTGCCGCAGGATTTAAGGGAATGGCCATGGTCCTCTCCGGAATGAGCACTTTGGAGCAGATGGAGGAAAATATCGGCTTCATGAAAGAGTTTAAGCCTCTGACAGAAAAAGAACTTGCGGCTGTGAATCAGGTACGGGAGATTTTTAAGGCGCAGAATCTGATTCCGTGTACCGCATGCCGTTATTGCACGGAGGGATGTCCCAAACACATCTCCATTCCGGACCTGTTTGCCTGTATGAACGCGAAAAAGCAGTATAAGGACTGGAATTCCGATTTCTACTATAATAATGTACATACAAAGCATGGCGGAAAGGCATCGGAATGTATCAAATGCGGAAAGTGTGAGCATGTATGTCCCCAGCATCTGGAAATCAGAAAACTGCTTTCGGAGGTTGCCGAGGCGTTTGAGAAAGCTTCCAATTAAAAGGAAGAAAAAAAGATGTGGGGCTGTTTTAAAATGGAAAATGCGACAGTCCCACGAAAGGACAGAATCCTGGAGGAAATATGACAATCAGAGAAGTAAGTGAAAAATACGAAATTTCCCAGGATACACTGCGCTATTATGAGCGGGTCGGTATGATTCCGCCAGTGACGCGGACGGAAGGCGGAATCCGGGATTATCAGGAAAGTGACCTTGTTTGGGTAGAGTTAGTCATGTGTATGAGAAGCGCAGGCTTAACGGTGGATGCTATGATTCAGTACGTCCGGCTCTCCCGGGCAGGGGATTCCACATTTGCAGAGAGAGCAGCTTTTAAAACAGAGGGCCCGGATTGACGCGGCCCTGGAGCGGCTGAATTATAAAATCAGCCGGTATGAAGCGGCTGTAAAAAGCGGAAAGCTGTCATGGGAAAAATCAGAGGAAAGAATGGAGACCAACAGGCCGTCTGCCCCGGAAAGGGGCTGACGGCCTGTTGGTCTCTAGAGTGTGTCTGAATAGAGTGTGTCTGAAAATTGCTTTCTGGTAGCTGTGCGTCACAGTTTGTGGGAAATTGGGGCCGAATGAGGGAGGCGTAGTGGGCTACGTTGACCGAATGAGGGCCAAATTTTCCGCATAGTGGGGCGTGCAGATGATGGGAATAAATTTTCAGACACGCTCTGGGCATGAATGCTGGGGCAAAAACGGATTTTGCATACAGATATGCAGCCTGCCTGTGATGAAATGAAAAAGAATTCTGCCTTGCAGGATTCTCCGCCCATGGCAGATCGCTGCAGCGACATCTTCCCTTCCGCCGTAGTGCGATCCTAAGCACGAAGTGCTTTTTGTTTCGTAGGAAAGACATTCTTCTATTTTACTTTTATGTATTAACGTAACAAAGCATTTCCTGTGAAATAAAAAATGCATCTGATAGGAATCGAACCTACGCACGCGGCTCCGGAGGCCACTGCTCTATCCACTGAGCTACAGATGCATCTCTAATATAATACAACATTTTATTTCATCTTGCAAGTGCTTCTTTCTTGCTTTTTAAAATTTATTTTGGTACAATGGGCAGGAATCGTTACTGCTCACACCATGACGAATCACCACGCGGATTCGTTATGGGTCAATACTGTTTTGGAGCTGAAGCATATGAATGTTACAGATTTTAATTTTGAACTGCCGCAGGAGCTGATTGCCCAGGATCCCCTTGAGGACAGGACGGCATCCAGGCTTTTGGTATTAGATAAAGCAACTGGTGAGATCAGGCACCGCCATTTCCGGGATATTCTGAAATTTTTACGAAAGGGCGATTGTCTGGTCATCAACGATACCAGGGTAATCCCGGCGAGACTCTTGGGACAGAAGGCCGGGACGGGAGCCAATATTGAGGTGCTGCTTTTAAAAAGAAAATCAGATAATGTCTGGGAAACTCTGGTGAAACCGGGAAAGAAAATGAAGATCGGCGCAGAGGTGATCTTCGGGAACGGGCTTTTAAGAGGAAAAGTTCTGGACGTGGTGGATGAGGGTAACCGCCTGGTACAGTTTACGTACGAGGGAATTTTCGAGGAAATCCTGGACCGGCTTGGCCAGATGCCCCTTCCTCCCTACATTACCCACCAGCTAAAGGATAAAAACCGTTATCAGACTGTTTACGCAAAGCATGACGGTTCCGCCGCGGCGCCGACCGCAGGCCTTCATTTCACGAAGGAGCTGTTAAAGGAGATCGAGGACATGGGGGTGACTGTGGCCCATGTGACGCTCCATGTGGGACTTGGTACCTTCCGTCCGGTTAAGGCGGACACGATCGAAGAGCACCATATGCATTCGGAGTTCTATATGGTGGAGGAAGAGGAAGCAAAAAAAGTCAACGATACGAAGAAAAACGGCGGCCGGGTGATCTGTGTGGGAACTACAAGCTGCCGGACACTGGAATCCGCCACCGGAGAGGACGGGATTTTAAAGGCCGGAAGCGGCTGGACAGAAATTTTTATCTATCCCGGCTACCAGTTTAAGATTCTTGACTGCCTGATTACCAATTTCCATCTTCCAGAGTCCACGCTGGTGATGTTAGTATCAGCCCTGGCGGGAAGAGAGCATGTATTGCATGCATATCAGGAAGCCATCCGTGAAAAATACAGGTTCTTTTCCTTTGGAGACGCCTGTTTCCTCACGGATGACCTGGAAGAGAAACATGAAAAAGCAGCCCGACAGGGCGGATTTTGAACGTTTTTAGGGCGTTAAACGTCCAGTGGACGTTTGCCCAACGCCGACCGCAGCGGAGCGAAGACGCAGGAGCATGAAATGCGGAGCAATCCGCAGGCATCAGGGGCCAAAAAACCTTTTGCCCCAACATCTTTTGCTTAAGAATATCATATTATATGTTGATGAATTCTTCCGTTTTGCGACAGACTCACAGGAAAACAGCCAGAAGAATAGAAAAAGAAACCGAAAGTTTCCCGCAAAGGGGCATGGAAAGGATATAAGGATTGTGGAAGAAGCCATTCGTTTAAATAAATATTTAAGTGATGCCGGAGTCTGTTCCCGGAGAGAGGCAGACAGGCTTATCAAAGAGGGAAAAGTACTGGTGGATGGCGTTGTGGCTTCCATGGGTCTTAAGGTGCGGCCGGGACAGAAGGTGGTCTGCAATGAAACGGCGGTAGGAGGAAAGGAACCCTCAGTGTTTCTGGCGGTCAACAAGCCCAAAGGGATTGTCTGCACCACTTCCGATAAGGACCATGCGGAAAATATTGTGGAATTTCTTCATTATCCTCAGCGGATTTACCCTGTGGGACGCCTGGACAAGGACTCGGAAGGGCTGCTCCTTATGACAAATCAGGGAGATATTGTGAATAAAATCCTGCGCGGTGGTAATAACCATGAAAAAGAGTATGCGGTGGCAGTCAACAGGCCAGTGACTGAGGAGTTTCTGAAAAAAATGTGCGAAGGCGTATGGATTGAGGATCTGGCTGTGCTCACCAGGCCCTGTAGGGCATGGCAGACAGGTTCCCATACGTTCCATATTGTTCTGACGCAGGGTTTGAACCGCCAGATTCGCCGCATGTGCCGTGCTCTGGATTACCATGTGATGAATTTAAAACGCGTGCGGATTATGAATATTAAGCTGGGGAATCTGGAACGGGGCGCGTACCGGGAGCTTACAGGGGAGGAACTTAAGGGGCTAATGACGCTGCTTAAGGATTCCACAAATCTTCCCATGTCAGAAGCAAAGGCCGTCGGAGCGCAGGCCGCCGCGGGACCAGACGGAAACAAGCAAAGGAGCAGATAGAATGGATGAGAGATTAAAACGGATGAAAGAGCTTCAGGCCACGCTCTCAGAGGCTGCAAAAGCCTATTACCAGGAAAGCCGGGAGATCATGACCAACTTTGAGTATGACCGGCTGTACGATGAGCTTCTGAAATTGGAGAAAGAAACCGGGACTGTTTTTGCGGGAAGCCCCACCCAAAAGGTGGGCTATGAAGTTTTGAGCGAGCTTCCCAAGGAACGACACGACAAACCGATGCTGTCATTGAATAAAACAAAAAGCGTAGAAGAGCTAAAGGAATGGCTGGGCGGCGAAACAGGGCTTTTGTCCTGGAAGATGGATGGTCTGACTGTCGTTCTGACTTATGAAAGCGGAATGTTACTTAAGGCCGTAACAAGGGGAAACGGAGAGATCGGAGAGGTAATTACGGGAAATGCAAAAACCTTTGTGAATCTTCCCACGGCAATTCCTTTTAAGGGGCGTTTGATACTCCGGGGAGAAGCTGTGATTACCTATCCGGATTTTGAAAAGCTGAATGCGTCCATCGACGATGTGGACGCCAGATATAAAAACCCAAGAAATCTTTGCAGCGGTTCCGTGCGGCAGCTGAACAGCGAGATCACAGCCGGAAGAAACGTGCGGTTCATGGCGTTTTCTCTGGTACAGGCGGAGGACGTGGATTTCCACAACTCCAGGAAAGAACAGTTTCTCTGGCTGGCTTCTTTAGGCTTTGAGACTGTGGAGTTTGAAACGGTGACGGCGCAGACGCTTGAAAGCGCTGTGGCAGGCTTTGCGGAAAAGATCAGCCATTGCGAGGTTCCTTCCGACGGACTGGTGCTTATTTACGATGATATCGCATATGGGGCTTCCCTGGGGAGAACCGCTAAATTTCCGAGGGACTCCATTGCCTTTAAATGGGCGGATGAAATTCAGGAGACATCTCTGTCCTACATCGAATGGAGCGCATCCCGGACCGGGCTTATTAATCCGGTTGCCGTTTTTGAGCCTGTGGAGCTGGAGGGCACCACCGTAAGCCGCGCCAGCGTCCATAACATCAGCATCATGGAAAGCCTGGAACTGGGAGCGGGCGACAGAATCACCGTTTATAAAGCCAATATGATTATTCCGCAGATTGCCGACAACCTCACAAGGAGCGGAGTCAGGGATATCCCGAAAATCTGTCCGGTCTGCCAGGGAGTGACGGAAATAAGAAGCATCAACGATGTGAAGGCTCTGTACTGCACCAACCCGGACTGTCAGGCAAAAAAAATAAAAGGCTTTGCCCTGTTTGCCAGCAGAGACGCATTAAACATTGACGGCCTGTCAGAAATGACCTTGGAAAAATTTATCGCCGCCGGCTTTATCCATGAATTTGATGATATCTTTCATCTGGACCGCCACCGGGAGGCAATCGTGGACATGGAGGGCTTCGGAGAACGGTCCTATGAAAAACTTGCGGCGGCTGTAAAGACCGCCTCCCATACCACGCTTCCCCGGCTGATTTACGGTCTTGGGATTGCAGGCATCGGCCTGGCCAACGCCAGGATGATCTGCCGTCATTTTAACTTTGAGCTTTCTGATATGCGGAAAACCAACGCGGAAGAACTCTGCGCCATTGATGGAATCGGAGCGGTTCTGGCCGACGCATGGGTGAAATATTTTGAAAGTGAGAAGAACAATGAGGTTCTGGACCGCCTGTTAAAAGACCTGACCTTTGAAAAGGAGGCGGTGGGGGCCGAAACCCAGACTCTGGCCGGGAAAATTTTCGTGATTACCGGTTCCGTGGAAAAGTTTGAAAACCGCAAAGAGCTTCAGGAATTCATTGAGGCCAGAGGCGGAAAGGCCACAGGAAGTGTGACTTCCAGGACCAGCTATTTAATCAACAACGATGTGACATCAAAGTCCTCAAAGAATAAGAAAGCCAGGGAGTTGGGCATTCCTATTCTCTCGGAGACGGATTTTCTTAAGATGATAGGAGAAGAAGAACATGCCGATAAAGATACAGAATGATCTGCCTGCAAGAGCCATACTGGAAAGCGAAAATGTATTTATCATGGACGAGGCCCGGGCAAAAAGCCAGGATATTCGTCCTCTGGAAATTTTGATTTTAAATCTCATGCCCCTTAAGGAGGACACGGAGACCCAGCTTTTACGGGCATTATCCAATACGCCCCTCCAGGTGGAATGCACCTACATGACCATGTCGACCCATGAGTCCACGCATACTTCCTCCAGTCATTTAAATAAATTTTATGTAACCTTCAGAGATGTGAAAAAAAGCCATTATGACGGTATGATCATCACCGGAGCTCCCGTGGAGCTCATGGAGTATGAGGAGGTCAATTACTGGGAGGAACTTAAGGAAATTATGGAGTGGAGCAAAACGCATGTGACTTCCACCATGCATCTTTGCTGGGGCGCCCAGGCCGCACTGTATTATCACTATGGAATTCCAAAATATTTAAGGAAAGAGAAGCTTTCCGGCATTTATACCCACAGGACTCTGGAGCGGAAGGTACCGCTCCTCAGGGGCTTTGACGACCGTTTCCAGTGTCCTCATTCCCGGTATACGGAGGTGCGGGAAGAGGATATTTTAAAGCATCCTGAACTTATAATCCTGGCGAAATCCGAAGAGGCCGGAGTATTTCTGGTAATGAACCGGGACGGCCGCCAGATTTTTGTCCAGGGGCATCCGGAGTATGACAGGATGACCCTGAACGGGGAATACCACAGAGATTTAAACAAAGGCTTAAATCCCTCCATCCCGGAAAACTATTATGAACATGATGATCCGTTCTCTGTGCCGCCGCTTGTATGGCGGAACATGGCCAATACCCTCTATACGAACTGGCTTAATTTTTACGTATATCAGGTGACGCCGTATGTGTTGGGAGAAGATGCCTGAAACTGTTGATTGTAAAAACGCGGGCATACGGCCCGCTATATTCCATTTCGGTCGCTCCATAGCAGGCGTCACTGGCGCCCGGGCCCCCCAAGATCGCGCGGCGACTCGAAATGGCCGTATGTCCATTTAAGACTGCCTGCGGCAATGGGGCGTGCAGATGACGGGAATGCGTTTCCAAACATGCTCCGGGAAGGGCTGGTGTAAAAAATAAAATTACGCTATTGACATCTGAAACAGAACGTGATAAAGTACATTTTAATAAGACACAGTGTTGACGAGGAAAAGTAGCAGGAATACAAAGGTACAGAGAATTGCCGGGTGGTGCGAGGCAATCGGAGTATCCCGTGAAGATCCCCTCAGAGCTTTCAGGCTGAACGATTTTAACAAGTAAGCCTGGACGGTTAATACCCGTTATCCTATTCCGTATTGATAGATACGGAGATGAGGGGCCGGTTTTCCGGCAAAAAGAGTGGTACCGCAGAGGTTTGAGCCTTTGTCTCTTAAGAAGAGAGACGGGCTCTTTTTTATTTCAATAGGAAGGACCTTTTTGCGTTAATGCATAAAAGTAAGATAGAAGGAGGCCTTTCCCACGAAACAAAAAAGCTTCGTGCTTAGGATCGCACTGCGGCGGAAAGGCCGCTTTTTCAGCAACCGCCTATGTCTGACTGATAATAAGGAGGTAAAATTGAATATGGAAGCATTGGAAAAAATCAGTAACTTTTTTGGAAAGTACATGGCGGTGATCGTACTGGCGGTCGCGGCGCTTGCGCTGTTTGTGCCAGGTTCCTGTCTCTGGATTCAGACATCCTGGGTAAACTATCTGCTGATGATTGTTATGTTTGGAATGGGGCTGACCTTAAAACTCGAGGACTTTAAGCTTGTGTTTACGCGGCCAAAGGATGTGATCATCGGATGTGTGGCGCAGTTTACGATCATGCCGCTTCTGGCATGGATTCTTGGAACCGTGTTTCAGCTGGATCCGGCGCTTCTGGCAGGCGTTGTGCTTGTCGGCACCTGTCCGGGCGGAACCTCCAGCAACGTCATTACATACCTTTCCAAAGGAGATGTCGCCCTTTCCGTCGGCATGACCAGCGTGAACACTTTGCTGGCGCCTTTTTTAACACCGGCGATTACCTATCTGCTTCTGAGAACCACGGTTACCGTGAATCCTGTGAGCATGTTTGTATCCATCATTAAGGTGGTAATTATTCCCATCGCGCTGGGCTTCATCATCAACAAGCTGTTTGGAAAAGTTACGCAGAAGCTGGTTAAGGTTTTGCCATCTGTTTCCGTGGTTGCCATCTGCCTGATCGTTGCGTCTGTGGTATCCCATAACGCGGAAAAGATCATGACAACCGGAGCCATCGTATTCGTAGTGGTGATTCTGCATAATCTTCTGGGATATGCCTGTGGCTTGGGACTTGGACGGGCACTTCACCTGAATGTCTCAAAGAGCAAGGCTCTTTCCATCGAGATCGGAATGCAGAACTCCGGTCTGGCAACCTCGCTGGCAGGAACCGCCTTCCCGGATTTGGCCATGGCGACGGTGCCCGGAGCTGTATTTTCTGTATGGCATAATATTTCCGGAGCGGTTCTGGCGAATTTTTACAGCCGTTGGACGGAAAAAGACAAATAATTTTAAAGATGCAAGGCTTACTTGTCGCTTTGAAGTGGGAACGGCCCGGGTCACGATCGTCAGTGACTCCGGGCCTGTTTCATTGTGTTACAGGAAATTTTTTGGCGTCTGTTACGGTTGCCAAGAATATATAATTGAGGTAAGATATATTAAGGAAAACAAAGGCAGCGGCATGTGAAGCGATGAGGCGAAACAAAATGGGGTGAAACAGAACACGGGGAGGCGAAATGAGGGAAAACGGAGCATCGCGGGCAGACCGGGATAAGAAAATCGGAGGTTACAGAATGAAGGAAAAGGGAAATTTAACGGAAGGTTCTATCGCGCGGGGGCTGATTGCATTTGCCATCCCGCTGTTTTTAGGTCAGCTTCTGCAGCAGTTTTATAATATGGCGGACGCTTGGGTCGTAGGGAATTTTGCCAGTAATGACGCGTTTGCGGCAGTCAGTATGGCGGGAAATCTGATTTTTGCCGTGATTGGACTGTTCAATGGAATTGCTATCGGCGGTGGCGTTGTGATTTCCAGATATTTTGGCGCAAAGGATCAGGAAGGTGTAAGAACCGCGGTTCACACAAATTTTTTAATGGGACTTATTGCGGCAGTGATTTCCACTTTCATGGGACTTTATCTGGTGCCATACATTTTGCAGTGGATGAAAACGCCGGATTCCGTCATGAAGGAGGCGCTGGCATATTTTCGGATTTATTTCGCAGGGGTATCCACTGTGATCCTCTATAATACTTGTATGGCAATCATGCGGGCAGTGGGGGACAGTCTGCATCCGCTTTACTATCTGATATTTTCCTCCATTGTGAACGTAATTCTTGATTTGGTTTTCGTGATTGTGTTCCACTGGAGCGCCGGTGGAGCGGCTTTTGCCACCGTAATCGCCCAGGGAATAAGCGTGCTGCTCTGTCTGTTCCAGATGAGACGTGGTATGGGAGATATGAAAATTCAGGTAAAATATCTGAAATTTAACCGTTTCATGATGAAGCAGGTGATCCGGCAGGGGGTCCCCACCGGGATTCAGAACTGTGTGATCAGTATAGGGAATCTGGTGGTGCAATCCAATATCAACGCCTTTGGCGCCTATGCCATTTCTGGTCACGGGGCTTTTTCAAAGGTGGAAGGAATTGCGTTTCTTCCTATAATGAGTATGTCCATGGCGCTCCCTACCTTTGTCAGTCAGAATCTCGGGGCGAAAGAATATGCCAGAGCGAAAAAGGGCGCGGCTCTGGGGATTTTCTTTGGAGCGGCTTTTGCGGAATTGGTCGGGGTTCTTCTCTATTTTCTGGTTCCCTATGCCCTGCATATGTTTGTGAGCGCGCCGGAGGCGATTGAGTTTGGAATCATCCACGGGAAAACAGTGACTCTGTTTTTCTTTATGCTGGCATTTTCACACTGTACGTCGGGAGCGCTCCGGGGCTGCGGGAAATCTATTGTACCGATGGCGGCAATGTTAATTTGCTGGTGCGGAATAAGGATTGTTTATGTGACGGCGGCTGTTTCCGTGTTTCCGGTATTCCGGACCATCTCCTGGGCATATCCGCTAACCTGGACGCTCAGTTCCCTGATTCTTGGCGCATTCCTCTTTCGGATGGACTGGGAGGCGGCCAGAGTGTAGGTAGATAGAGAGGGAGAAAAAATGATACGGATAATGGAAGACGGGGATTTGACTTCTGTTATACAGATATGGCTCGATGCAAACATCAGGGCGCACAGTTTTGTACCGGAAGAATATTGGACAGGCAATTATGAGATGGTAAAGGAAGCGCTTGGGAAGGCGGAGCTCTATGTGTACGAAGAGAATGATACCAATGAAATCAATGGATTTATTGGCCTGACAGGCAATTATATCGCGGGGATTTTTGTAAAAGAAGACGTCCGGTCAAAGGGGATCGGAAAACGATTGCTGGATTATGTGAAGGCATTTAAGCCGGATTTGAATTTAAGCGTTTATCAGAAGAATATCCGGGCAGTCAGTTTTTACCAGAGGGAACAGTTTGTGATCCAGTCGGAAAAGCTGGATGAATGTACCAATGAAAAGGAATTTTTCATGGTCTGGCAAAAACAGAGAGTGGAGGAATCAGGACAGACCTGTGGAGGTGAAAGATGAAATGGTTAAAAAGAACAGGACTTCTGCTTTTAGCTTTGCCGTTCCTGTGCATAGTAAGTTTCATCCTATATGAAATGGTCGGCATGTACATGAATCATCGGGCCACAGAGCAGCAAACGGCCGGGATGCAGAGAAATCTGGAACATGAAATTCCGGACATTAAGATTCTGAACGTGTATTCAGAAACGGGAAATATATCAGGAACCGGAAACCATGTGGACTGCCTGTCCGTCATAACATTTTCTACAGAATTGCAGGAGGATGAAATAAAACACAGCCTGTCTGAATATTATACCTTTGACCAATGGAGCTGCTATTTGGAAAAATTGGAGGGAGAAGGCTATTTGTTTTATTTTATAACACCGGCCCCATTTGAGGATAACATAGAAGGGCACTGAATAGGAGATGTGCCACAGGATAGAACAGAATGGATAGCCGGAAAGTATGTTTTTACCCTCTGAGGGTGGCAATAAGCCGCCTGGGTTTCTCTAAAAGGCTTAAGGCATCCAGAATGGAGCGGGTGCAGATATCGGTGGAACCAACAAGGGCAGAGCAGGCGCCTTCTTCTCCCATGACTGCGACGGAGAGGGCGCTTTCTTTGCACATAAGACAGTCGTTGCGGCCGTTTCCGATGGCGGCGCAGGAGGACGGCCCCAGGGAGCGGACAATGGAAAGTTTGGAATCCATGGCCGAATCGCCGGGGAAAGTCATGATTTTTAAGGGAAGTCCCTGGCACATGGCTCTTGCAGTGCCATGGGTGTCGGCAGTGAGCACATAGATGGAGAACTGCTCCGAGAGCCGGATGAGAGCGGTTTTCACGTCGTTGGGGATGGCCCCATCTACGGCGATGGTTCCATTATAGTCAAGAATCAGATTTGAAATGTTTAACTCTCTGTACCCGGGAATTGAAATTTTCATAAATAAAATCCTTTCTTGTAAATACACAGTCAGCTGTCCCTGACTCTCAATAAAGGAAGTATACCATGTACAGGCTCCTGACGCCAGAACATACCTCATAGATTTTTATAAAAAAAGGCAGGGGGTTTATTGAAAAAACCAATTTGATTATTTCGCTGCATTGAATTATACTTTAGGGATGCAGGGTCATAAAGACCATGGTTTTCGTAACAGTTCGGTTTTGCAAAGATTCCAAATAAAAAACGCGTTGAAGGCAAGGCTGAACGGTTACTAATTTTCTAAAAAATTTTGGAGGAGAGAAAATGAAAAAAACTTTTACAAAAGCAATGGCGGCCGTACTGTCCCTGGGACTGTTAACTGCATGCGGCAGCAATGGTACGGCTGCAACAACGGCAGCTCCTGAGACAACGGCAGCCGCAACCACAGCAGCTGAAACAACGGAAGCGGCAACAACAGCGGCAACAGAAGCTGCAACTGAGGCGGCAGAAGAGAAGTTCCAGGCTTCTATCCTTTTCTGCGGATCCACTTCCCTGTATCCGATCCTGTCCTCTCTGGCCTCTTCTTTCACAGAAGAATATGTAACCTGGGACAAGGTAGACGCATCCTTCCCGGCAGATAATATCTCGATCTATGTGGCGCCGGGCGGATCCGGCGTAGGCGTAAGCGCAGCCGTTGATAAAACCGCCGATTTTGGTATGCTGGCCCGGGATATTAAGGACTCCGAGATTGAAGCTCTCGGCGCTGATTATCAGTCCTTTATTGTGGCCCGCGACGCTTTAACCGTTTCCGTAAATGCGGAGAACCCCATCTGCGGCGTAACGGATGATCTTACCACGGATATGGTCCGTCAGATCTTTGCGGGCGAGATTGAGACTTGGGATCAGGTAGATGCATCCCTTCCTGCGGAGGCCATCAACGTATACATCAGAGACTTATCCGGCGGTGCATATGAAGTATTCCAGAAATCTGTTATGGGCGACAGCGAAGTAACCGCAGCAGCTACCCAGTCCGCATCCATGACGGAACTTGCCACCAACATCGCAAATGATAAATGGGGCATTGGCTATGCAGGCTTTGGCGCATACAACAAGGCAAACGCCAATGGGCAGGTTTTACAGGCCATGAAGGTAGACGGCGTGGAAGCGACGGTTGAAAACATTGTAGGGGATGTATATAAGATCCAGCGTCCGGTTATGTTCGTAACAGGAGAGAAATTGACAGAATCCGAGCAGGCGTTTATAGATTACATTTTCTCTCAGGTTGGTTATGACGTAACAGAGGCCAACGGATATATCCCGGCTTTCACACCGGCAAACTAAAAACGAAACCTGACGGGGCTTTCGCAAAATGAGTATTTGAACTTTTCCATTTTGCAATAGCCCCGTAATCATATGACGGAGCGGCGGCTTATGAGACGGAAACTCAACCTTTTATTTTCTCTTTTCATCTATATTTTAACAGCTCTGGCGGTCCTGGTGCTGGGATTCGTCATTTATTTTATTGTAAAAGAAGCTTTGCCACTGTTTTCTGAGGTCAGCGTGGGGGAATTTCTTCTGGGGACCCGGTGGATGCCCATTGCCTACACCGGGAGCGTTTCTTTTGGAATTTTTAATTTTATCGCGGCAACGGTCTATGTGTCCTTTACGGCTATGGTTCTGGCTGTGGGGGTCGGGTTAGGCGCGTCCGTGTTTTTGTCCTGTGTGGCCACGGACCGGATGCGGGGAATTCTCTATCCCTTTGTGGACCTTCTGGCGGGAATCCCTTCGGTCATTTACGGATTCATCGGTCTTTCCGTTCTGGTAAAGATTTTCTTAAAGGCAGGAGTACATACAGGTTCCTGCGTGCTGGCGGCGGGAATTTTACTGGCTGTGATGCTGCTTCCCTTTCTGGTGGCTTCCTGCAGCGAAACCATGTTAAAGGAGCGGGAAAAGTACGAGGCGGCGGCCGACGCCCTTGGAATCTCCAGATGGTACGCTGTGGCCACGATCATTCTTCCGGCTTCCTTTAAAAATATTTTATTATCCATGATTCTGGCCATAGGCCGTGCCATGGGGGAGACCATGGCGGTGATGATGGTCATGGGAAACGCAAACTTATTCCCAAGGCTTCTTGGAAAAAGCGAGAGCATTGCTTCCGTTATTGCTCTGGAAATGGGAACGGCTGTCTATGGCAGCACTCATTACCATGCCCTCTACGGAGCCGGACTGGTATTAATGATCCTTTTGTTTCTTATTAATATCATCATTAATCTGGTTCGAAGCCGAATGGTGCGGGAATAGGAGGGAAATCATTATGAAATGGATTGCAGGATTTACAAAGTTCTGGGCATATGCGGGCTTTGGACTGGTCTGCGGGGTGATTTTGTTCCTGTTCGGATACGTGTTTTACCGCGGCGCCGGAACCATCAGTGTGGAATTCCTTACAGAGGCCCCCAAAGGGCTTGTACTGGGAGAAGAGGGAGGAATTTTTCCGGCTATCATAGGCAGCCTCTTTTTTACAGGGACAGCCGTGGTCCTTGGAGGAATCCC
The DNA here is from genome assembly GCA_910585355.1 of uncultured Lachnospiraceae bacterium. GTDB lineage: Bacteria > Bacillota > Clostridia > Lachnospirales > Lachnospiraceae > CANRXD01. Next base: position 45,166 of record CAJUDN010000004.1, on the reverse strand, counting down.
AGCGATAGCCTCGGCCCTCTATCTGGTTTTTTATTGTAAAAATAAGAAGGCGGAGCGGCTTCTTCACCTGGTAATTCAGTGTATTTCCGGGATTCCCTCCATTGTGCTGGGACTGTTCGCATACAGCTTTCTGGTGCGGGATTTAAATCTGGGACGGTGTATTTTATCGGCAGGAACGGCCCTCGCCATCATGATTCTGCCCTTTATTGAAGTGCGTGCGGAAAAAGCTTTCCGTGAGGTTCCGGCCTGCATGATCCAGTCGTCCTATGCCCTGGGCTGTTCCAGGTTTTATACGATTACGCGGATTATTCTTCCTGCATGCCGGGGAGAGCTGGTATCAGGAATTATTCTGGGGGGCTGCTACGCCATGGGAGCTACCGCGCCCATGATTTTTACAGGAGCCGTGGCCTATGCGGCGGTTCCTGAAAGTCTTCTGTCCCCGGCCATGGCGCTGCCTTTGCATTTATACCTGCTTCTGGCCCAGGGCGCCACATCCATGGATACGGCATATGGAACGGCTTTCGTGATGATGGCCATTATTTTAATCAGCAACATGCTGGCCACAATATATGCGAGAAGGAGTCAGAAAAAATGGAAGAAATCATGACGCTTAAACATACCAGTGTTTCCTATGACGGAAAACCTGTGTTAAAGGATGTTTCCATGGGAATCCGCAAAAACCGGATTATGGCGGTCATGGGTCCGTCGGGATGTGGGAAAACCACTCTGCTCCGTTCTTTAAACGGTCTTCTGTGGGAAGAGCCGGGGGCTAAAGTGACCGGGGAGGTGCTGCTTCACGGGAAAAATATTAAAGAAATGTCTACGGAGGAGCTGAGACGGCAGGTGGGACTGGTATTTCAGATCCCGTCGCCCTTCCCGTTTTCCATCTATAAAAACATGTCCTACGCGTTGAAATATTATGGAATACGTGATAAAAATAAGATGGACCGAATTGTGAAGGAAAAACTTCAGATGGCCGGGCTTTATGAGGAGGTGAAAGAGGAGCTCGGAAAGAGCGCCTTAAAGCTTTCCGGCGGGCAGAAGCAGCGGCTGTGTATCGCCAGGGCCCTGACGGTGGAGCCGGACATTTTATTGCTGGACGAGCCCTGTTCGGCGCTGGACGTGCGGTCCACGGCAGTCATTGAAGGAATGCTTGCAAGGCTTAAGGAAACCTACACCATCGTGATTGTTACCCACAACATTGCCCAGGCCAAACGGATTGCAGACGACGCCGCTTTTGTGTTCGAGGGCCGTCTTGTGAAATACGGAGAAGCAGGGAAATTATTTGAACACCCGCAGAAAGAAGAAACGAAATCATTCCTGGAGGGGATTTACGGATAGAATAAGAAAAACACCCCTGCCATAAAAGCAGGGGTGCTCTAATCTAATTGGCGTTGCTGTTCCAGAGAATATCGCGGCCGATGGTCTGGTAGAATAATTCCTTGATGCGGGCCGGCTCAGAAGTCTGGCCTAAAATCCACATGAGTTTGGTAACTGTAGCTTCCAGGGTCATATCATAGGATTCAACGAGGCCGAAAGCGTTCTTGATTTTCTGTCCCACCTCATAGACGGACATGTTGCTGCCTTCCTGAGTTACCTGGGTGGTCATAACAACGGTTTTCCCCATGGAAATCCATTTTTCAATGGAGCCGTAAAAGTCGTCGGATTCATAGGTGGGAAGACCGCCCACGCCGAAGGACTCGATCACCACGGCATCATAATGCTCCGCCATGTAATCCAGAATCGCGGAATCCATGGACGGGATCAGTTTAAGAAGAGCCACTTTGCTGTTTAAATCATGGTAAAAGCGGACATGTTCCCGGTCCTGCCATTTATCGTCGATATAAAACAGAATATGGTCTTCCTGAATCACGGCCAGATACGGGAAATTGATGCTGGAGAACGCATTGTAGCTTTTGGTGCGCTCCTTCTTTCCCCGGGTTCCCGCGATTACCTTTCCGTCGAACACGATGTTGACGCCATGGGCCCGTTCACAGGAGGCAAAGCGGAGACTGTCTAAAAGATTGGTCCTGGCATCGGTAACATCCAGGTCAATAGGCTTCTGAGCGCCGGTGATGACGATGGGCTTTTTGGAATGCTGGACCATATAGGACATGGCCGCCGCCGTATAGGCCATGGTGTCTGTTCCGTGGCAGATGACAAATCCATCGTAGTTGTCATAGTTCTCTTCCAGCGTTTTGGAAAGAAGCTGCCAGTGCCTGGGATGGATGTTGGTGCTGTCGATATTTAAAACCTGTGTTGCGTCCACTTCACAGAAGGAGCGGGCAGCAGGCACATAGGATAACAGCTCGTCCCCCGTAAGAAGCGGCGTCAGTCCGGAATCCCCATGCTTGCAGGCGATGGTGCCGCCGGTTCCCAGAAGAAGAATGTGCTTCATAAATGATAATCCCCTTTCATTTGTTGATATACCCCAATCTGTAAGCAGTATATCAGAAAAAAAATGAAGATTCAATAAAAATTTATTTCGCGGAAAGAAGGTGTGTTTTATGACTCAGATCCCAAAAGATCCGGCGATGCTTTTAAGCTATATCAATACCAGGCTCAGAGACTTTTATCCATCCATGAACGAGTTGTGCAAGGCGCTGTCTGTTTCAAAAGAGGAAATCGACAGAACCTTGGCATCCATTGATTATCGGTATGAGGAAGACCGAAATCAGTATGTATAAGTTCTGATTTTTTTCCATGCATATCCCATGTTCTATTCTGCCAGACTATATGCATGGAAAAAAGAGAAAAGAAGTTTGAATTTTGGAAAAATTTTATAAGGTGCGGGGTGGCCGGATGGTGCATGGAGATCATTTTTACGTCGGCGGAGTCCATTGCTATGGGGGATATGAGGCTCATTGGCCATACCTCCCTTCTTATGTTTCCCATTTATGGTCTGGGCGCCCTTTTAGGCCCCATCTGCCGGCGGCTGGACATGTGGATCGGAGATGTGGAAAGACTTGGATGGAAGGATAAGATTTGGCGTCACGGAACCAACAGCATGGTGCTTATCTTCCTGGCAGAATACCTGTCCGGCGCTTTTTTGAAGTTTTACGGAATTTGTCCCTGGGATTATTCCGGCCGCTTTTTCAGTGTGGACGGTCTAATACGTCTGGATTTTGCTCCGTTCTGGTTCGGGGCCGGACTCATTTTTGAGGAAATCACGGGGAAGAAAAGACGGTAGAAGCAGTTGCATTTGCCAAGGGTTTTTTATATAATGGTGATACCGGTATAACCTGCTTTAAATGACGTTTTGTTTCGACGAGAATACTTTTCCGGGAGTACGAAGGAAAAGGCAGAGGTGCGGACGGCACTGCGCTGAGTATTTTTCCTTTGTGCGATGGGGAAAGCAGACCAGCGAAACATATGGCCGTTTAAGGCGGGCGGATTCCATTTAAATAAAGAAAAAGGTGAATGCAATGATTCGTTTTTTGGTGGTGGCCGTTCTTCTGATCGGCTTTCTTGTACTTGGGTTTCCGCTTCTGGCGGCCCAGAATTCCCTGGGGAAAAAGGATCCGCATGCCCGGGACGTGGAGAGTTTAAAAATCGTCCAGTATATGTTTGGACTGATTTTAAAAACGGCAGGTATTACGGTTACTGTGAAGGGAAAGGAAAATATTCCTGAGGACCGGGCCGTCCTCTATGTGGGAAATCACAGAAGCTATTTTGACGTTCTGGTGGGATATACCACAGTGCCGGGCCTTATGGGATTTGTGGCCAAAAAGGAAATGTTAAAGATTCCGCTTCTCAGATCATGGATGATAAATGTCAACTGCCTGTTTCTGGACAGGGAGAATTTGAAAGAAGGTTTAAAGACCATTCTCCAGGGAATTGAAAAGGTAAAAAGCGGTGTTTCCATCTGGATTTTTCCGGAGGGAACAAGAAATACAAGCGAGGATTTGAGGGAGCTTCTTCCATTTAAAGAGGGAAGTCTTAAAATTGCCGAAAAGTCCGGCTGTCCTGTGGTTCCGGTGGCCATGGTGGGGACTGCGGAAGCTTTTGAAAAGCATTTTCCCATGATTCGTCCTTCCCATGTGACTGTGTATTATGGAAAGCCTTTCTATATTAAGGATCTGGAGCCGGAAGAGAAAAAACGCGCCGGGGCCTATACAAGAGAAAGAATCCGTGAAATGCTCCGTGAAATACAGGAAGAAACGACAGGAGAGTCAGGGTGAAACCCTGAAAGAAGCAAGAAGAAACGACAGGAGAAAACAGGATGAAACATCTGGATTTGATGGAATGCAGAAACAAACTGGATCAGATCGACAGGGAAATTGTACGTCTATTTGAGGAACGTATGATCGTCTGCGGTGATGTGGCCCAATATAAAATTGAAACCGGAAAGGCTGTTTACGATGCCGGGAGAGAAAAGCAAAAAATCGCCGCCGTGAGAGAGCTGGCCGGCAGCGAATTCAATAAGCAGGCCGTGCAGGAAATTTTTTCCCAGCTTATGACCATCAGCCGGAGGTTCCAGTATGGATGTTTGGCGGCCTGCCAAAAGGCTTCCTCCACTGGATTTACGGAGATGGACTCTTTAAAGAAAGAAGACGTCCGCGTGGTGTTCCAGGGAGTGGAAGGGGCGTACAGCCACGCCGCTGTAAAAATGTTCTTCGGAGATGGCGTAAACGCCTATCATGTGCCGGAATTTGAGGATACCATGAAAGAGGTGGAGGGGGGACGGGCCGATTATGGCGTGCTCCCCATTGAAAATTCCACGGCCGGATTTGTCATCAGCAACTATGACCTTCTGGCAAAATACAGCAATTACATAGTGGGAGAGGTTTATGTGCCTGTTGACCATGTGCTTCTTGGCCTTTGGGAGGCCTCTCTTTCTGACATTAAAACTATCTACTCCCATCCCCAGGGCCTGATGCAGTGCACAAAGTTTTTAAATTCCAATAAAGGCTGGAAGCAGATAGGCGTCCCAAACACCGCCGTTGCCGCCAAAAAGATCATGGAGGAAAAGGATGTGACCCAGGCCGCCGTAGCCAGTCGGGCGGCGGGAGAGCAGTATGGATTAAAGGAGCTGGCCCGGGGAATCAGCGACGAAAAGGGAAACACCACCAGATTTATCATTCTGGCGAAGGATCCAATATATGAGACAAAAGCCTCAAAAATCAGTCTGACCTTTGAGGTGCCCCATGTGAGCGGTTCTCTCTATAATATTCTTGGAAATTTTATTTTCAACGGAGTGAACATGAATATGATCGAGTCCAGACCGATTCCCGGGAAGCCCTTTGAATACCGCTTTTTCGTGGATATTGAGGGTAATTTAAGCGATGCATCCATAAAAAATGCCCTGACGGGAATTCAGGCGGAGGCCTCCTTCATGAAAATTCTGGGAAACTACTGATAAAATGTATTAGACGGCACACTGTGCAGAATGGGGAGGGAATGAATTGTGGCAATCCATGTATTTGCCGCCATTGACGTGGGTTCCTTCGAGCTGGAAATGGGAATCTATGAGATCTCCGGCAAAAATAAAATCAGAAAGCTGGATCATGTGCGCCATGTGATGGCTCTGGGAAGAGATACTTACCACCACGGAAAAATCAGTTATGAACAGGTGGAGGAGCTCTGCGAGGCTCTGGGAGATTTTTCCAGAATCATGAAAAGCTATAAGGCGGAGGATTACCGGGCCTACGGCACAAGCGCCATGCGGGAGGCCAGAAACAGTCAGATTGTTCTGGATCAGGTCCGCGTGAGAACCGGTATTGAAATCCAGATCATCAGCAATTCCGAACAGCGGTTTTTAAACTACAAGGCCATTGCCGCCCTGGATGAGGATTTTGATAAAAATATCCGGCAGGGCACAGCCATCGTGGACGTGGGTTTTGGCAGCATGCAGATTTCTCTGTTTGATGAAAAACTTTTGATTTCCACAGAAAATCTTCCTCTGGGAGCCTTAAGGATCCTCGGGGCCTTAAGCGATGTGAATACCACTGTGGACCGGACAAGAGAACTGATCGACGGCATGGCGGAAAATGAGCTTTCTAATTATCGGAAAATGTATCTGGCGGACCGTACCGTACATCATATCATCGGAATCGGGGAAAATATTCTTTACCTGTTTCGGCATGAGGATAACGGAGAACCTCTGGTGCGGGTTTCCCGGGAACGGTTTAATATCTTTTATGACCAGCTTTTCCGGCTGAGTGAGAATGAACGGGAAGAAAAATTCGGAGTCAGCGCGGAGTATGCGGCTCTGCTACTTCCCTGTGCTGTTATCTATAAAAAGTTCATGGAAATCACAGGGGCGGAATCTCTGTGGATTCCGGGAATCCGCTTTTGCGACGGGATCGCCGCCGAATATGCGGCGGACCACAAGCTGGTGAAATTCAAACATAATTTCAACAACGATATTATCAGCACTTCTAGAAACATGGCTAAGAGATATCGCTGCCAGAGTCCCCATTCCGAGATGGTGGAGGTCTTTGTGCTTCAGATTTTCGATACCATGAAGCGGTATCATGGAATGGGAGAGCGGGAGCGTCTGCTGTTGCAGATCGCCGTCATTATCCATGCCTGTGGAAAATTTATCAGTGTCAGAAACGCCAACGAATGCGCCTACAATATTATCATGTCCACGGAGATCATCGGCATTTCCCACTTAGAAAGGGAAATCATCGCCAATGTGGTGCGCTACAATATCCGGGACTTCGATTATAATAAAGTTCATATGGAGACAGAGCTGGATTCCGTATCCAGCGGCTTTGCAAGCCACAAGGACGTGACCATTGTAATCGCAAAGCTTACGGCAATTCTGAGGCTGGCCAACTCCATGGACCGGGGGCATAAGCAGAAGTTAAGGGGCTGCCGGATGTCCGTGAAGGATAAAAATTTTGTAGTGACCACAGACTATCATGGAGATATTACTTTGGAAACTGTTTCCTTCAGGCAGAAGGCGGCGTTTTTTGAAGAAATTTTCGGACTTCGGCCTATACTCAGGCAGAAAAGGAGCGAGTAAATATGGCAGAAAAAGAAACCAGGTACACAGATCCGAAAAATTATGTAAATCGGGAACTGAGCTGGCTGGAATTTGACTACCGGGTTTTGGGAGAGGCCAGAGATAAGACCACTCCGTTGTTTGACCGGCTGAAGTTTTTAAGCATTACAGCCTCGAATCTGGATGAATTTTTCATGGTTCGGGTGGCTTCTTTGAAGGATATGGTCCACGCGAAATATACCAAGCCGGATATTGCAGGTTTAACGCCGTCGGAACAGCTGGAAAAAATCAGCAAAAAGACCCATGAGCTGGTGGCGCAGCAGTATATGACTTATAATCGTTCTCTGCTTCCGGCTTTGAAGAATAACGGGCTTAATGTAATTACCAGGCATGAGGAACTGACCCCGCTCCAGGGAGAGTTTGTGGATCGGTACTTTATGGAGGAGGTATATCCGGTTTTGACTCCCATGGCCGTGGACTCTTCTCGGCCGTTTCCACTTGTGAGGAATCAATCCTTAAATATTGCGGCTCTTCTCAAGAAGAAATCAGGCGATGTCGAACTGGAATTTGCCCTGGTGCAGGTTCCAAGCGTGCTCGCGCGGATCGTGACGCTTCCGGTCACCGTGGATGAAAAAGGAAATGAGATGCGTCATGTGATTCTTCTGGAGGAAATCATCGAGAGAAATATGAGACAGCTTTTCCTCAATTATAATATTGTCACCTTTCATCCTTTCCGTATCATGAGAAACGCTGATTTCTCCCTGGATGAAGAAGAAGCGGTAGACCTTCTGGAAGAAATTGAAAAGCAGTTAAAAAAGAGACAGTGGGGCGAGGTCATCCGGCTGGAAATCGAAGAAAAGGCCGATAAACGGCTTCTTAAAATATTAAAAAAGGAGCTGGAGGTCAATGAGGAAGACATTTATGAGATTCCCGGAGCCCTGGATTTAACCTTTTTAATGAAAATGTACGGTCTTTCCGGTTATGAACATTTGAAGGCGCCCAAATATACACCGCAGCCGGTTCCGGCCCTGATGAATGAGGATGACATTTTTACCAACATCAGAAAGGGCGATATCCTCTTAATGCACCCTTACGAGACCTTTGATCCGGTGGTGGAGTTTGTACGCCGGTCGGCCAGGGACCCGGATGTACTGGCCATCAAACAGACCCTGTACAGGGTCAGTGGAAATTCCCCCATTGTGGCGGCCCTGGCAGAGGCTGCCGACAATGGAAAACAGGTCTCCGTTCTGGTAGAATTAAAAGCCAGATTTGATGAGGAAAACAATATTCTCTGGGCGAAAAAGCTGGAAAAGGCCGGCTGCCACGTGATTTACGGTCTGGTGGGACTAAAGACCCATTCGAAGATTACTCTGGTGGTACGGCGGGAGGAGGACGGAATCCGCCGCTATGTTCATCTGGGAACAGGAAACTATAACGATTCCACCGCAAAGCTTTATACGGACTGCGGCATTATGACCTGTCATCCGCTAATCGGCGAGGATGCCACGGCTGTGTTCAATATGCTGTCCGGATATTCGGAACCCTTAAGCTGGCATACGCTGGCCGTGGCGCCTTTGTGGCTCCGCGGAAGATTCTTAAAGCTCATCGAACGGGAAACCAGGCATGCCAGGGCCGGAAAACACGCTTCCATCATTGCCAAGATGAACTCTCTGTGTGACAAGGATATTATTGCAGCTCTTTATGAGGCGTCCTCGGCCGGAGTGGAAATTAAGCTGGTGGTCCGCGGCATCTGCAGTTTAAAGGCGGGGATTCCGGGACTTTCGGAAAATATCGAGGTCCGTTCCATTGTGGGAGAATTTTTGGAACATGCCAGAATTTTTATCTTTGAGAACGATGGCAGTGAGGAAATCTACATGGGCAGCGCCGACTGGATGCCAAGAAATTTAGACCGCCGTGTGGAAATCATGTTCCCGGTTTTAAGAGAGGAGCCAAGGGCCAGAATCCGCCATTACATGGAACTGGAGCTGGAAGATAATGTAAAGGCCCATGTGCTGATGCCGGATGGAACCTATGAAAAACCGGACCGGAGGGGAAAGCTTCCAGTGAGTTCCCAGAAAGCCCTCTGTGAGCTGGCCGTGGCGTCCGTCAAGGCGGAGCAGAAAAAGACGGGAAACGAGGAAATTTCAAGAGTCTTCATTCCTGTGGAAAGCCAGAATGAGATATAAAAGCCAAAGGCCGCCTGCCGCTTTGCGGGCGGCCTTGTTACTGCTCATAGACGCCCTGTGAACGTAAATAACGGCATATGCCCATTTTAAATTGCCTGCGGCAATGAGGCATACGCTTTGACTCCGGAACAATACGGGCCCATGGCCAATCCATGTAGCGATTCGTCATGGCGTGAAAAATAACGCGGCTTTTACAGTACTTTCCTCCCTGTTTTTAGAAAAAAGTAAGGAAAAATTTATTGAAATATGATATGATGATAACAAAATCGGGAAAGCCTGAGTATAAAGTGACGGTTTTGCAGACGGTTTTCAATGAATCTTTGTTTGTAACTGTGAGGGTACGAAACCGTTACAGCATAGGAAATACATAGGAGGTTGTTCATGGATCAGATCAATATTCTTGTGGTAGACGACGAGAAAGAAATTGCCGACTTGGTGGAGATTTACCTGGTCAGTGACGGTTATAAAGTTTTTAAGGCAAATAACGCGGCGGATGGGCTGGAGATTCTTGAAAAAGAGGAAATCCATCTGGTGCTTTTAGATATTATGATGCCCGGGATGGACGGGCTGGAAATGTGCCGGAAAATCCGGGAAACCAATAACATTCCCATTATCATGCTGAGCGCCAAATCCACGGATCTGGATAAGATTCTGGGACTGGGAACCGGAGCTGATGATTATGTAGTGAAGCCCTTTAATCCCCTTGAGCTGACCGCCAGGGTGAAATCCCAGCTTCGCCGTTATACACAGTTAAATCCCAACAGCAATACAGGCCAGGCTTCAAAAAATGAAATTAACATCCGCGGTCTGTCAGTCAACAAGGATAACCATAAGGTGGTAGTATACGGCGAGGAGATCAAGCTTACCCCCATCGAATTCGATATTTTATATTTGCTGGCGTCAAATCCGGGCCGCGTGTTCAGTACAGATGAGATTTTTGAAAAGGTATGGAACGAAAAGGTCTATGAGGCCAACAATACCGTTATGGTACATATCCGCCGCCTTCGCGGAAAGATGAAGGAGGACACCAGGCAGAATAAAATCATAACCACAGTCTGGGGGGTAGGATATAAAATTGAAAAATGACAGGAGCAGACGCTTCTATGGCCAGGTGACAGTCAATATCCTGTACAGTACGCTGATTGCCTGCCTGGTGGAAGTGTTTTTGATTACAAATGTGGATATGCTGGTCAACTATATGGAGAAGACCAGGGAGGAACTGATTCCGTTTTTGCGGGTATTCAGGATGGGAACCGTCACCACGATTTTATACGTAATTCTGGGGATTGGAATTTTTTCTTTCACATTCCTGCTGCTTCAGAGAAAGTCTTTGCGGTACATAGGGAAGATCGCAACGGCGATCCAGAATATTTCCGAGGGAGATTTAAATACTCAGGTGGAAGTAATGGGGGACGACGAGTTTTCCATGATGGCGTCCAATTTAAACCGGATGGAGGCTGATATCCGGGAGCTGATGGATAAGGAGAGGGAGTCGGAACGGACAAAAAACGAGCTGATTACCAATATTGCCCATGATTTAAGGACCCCTCTGACTTCCATTATCGGCTATCTTGAGCTGCTTTCCAAAGGAGTTCCCATCGGACCGGAAATGCAGCAGAAGTATATTGATATTGCCTATACCAAGGCCAAACGCCTGGAAAAACTCATTGAAGATCTGTTTGGGTTCACCAAGATGAATTATGGAAAAATTTCCATGAATGTGGGAAAAGTGGATATTGTAAAGCTTTTGGGACAGCTCCTGGAGGAGTTTTATCCAAGCTTTGCAGATAAGGATCTGGCCTATGAGCTGACCAGCAATGTGCCTGCGCTGGTCATAGCGGCCGATGGAAATCTACTTGCCAGACTGTTTGACAACCTCATAAATAACGCCATCAAATATGGCGCTGAGGGAAAAAAGATCCTGGTGAAAATCCATGCAGACGAGGAGATTGTGACGGTCTCCGTGGTCAATTACGGATATGTGATTCCGGCTGGCGAGCTTCCGTTTATCTTCAATAAATTTTACCGTGTGGAGCAGTCCAGGTCCTCCACAACCGGAGGAACCGGACTGGGGCTTGCCATTGCAAAAAGCATCGTGGATATGCACGGCGGCACCATCTCTGTATCCAGCGATTTAAACGGTACGGTCTTTATGGTGAAGCTTCAGGTAAATTTTGATGTGAACCGGGAAAATTTCAGAGCGATAGGATGAGAAACATGGGAAAGAAAATGTGCGCGGCAGTATGCTTTCTGCTCTTTGGGCTTCTGTTCGGAAGAATTTCCAGTCCGGCGGCAGAAGACGACGGGCCTCCGGTATCCATGGAGGTCTCTTCCGTTTATGGCGGCGTGGGGAAAATGGGAGAGCATATTCCTTTGACGATCCGACTGTACGGCCAGTCCGCAAAGCCCTTTACGGGAACAGTCGCGGTGAAAGCCCTGGAAAACGGGATGGATAACAGTGAGGAAGTCTTCGAATACGGATATTCGGTTTCTGTGAATACCGCGGAGACAAAAAAACTGGAAATCTATGTGCCTCTGGGACAGAGAAGCCCGGAGCTTCTGGTGACCCTTAAAGATCATACCGGAAAGGAAATCGCGGAGAAAACCATGTCCTTTGATGTGTCCAGGGACAGGGGACGCCTTCTGGTCGGCATTCTGTCGGAGCAAAATGGGGAGCTTTTGTACCTGGATGGGATAAATATGGACTATGGTATGGTAAATTCCATGGTCCTTTCCATGGAAGAGAGCTCCTTTCCGACAGATTCCAGAGGACTGGAGCTTTTGGATCTTTTGATTATCAATCATTTTGATACAGGAAAACTTTTGACAGGTCAGAGGGAGGCCGTTTTAAAGTGGGTGGATAACGGCGGAATTCTTCTGCTGGGAACCGGAGGCATGGCCGGAGAAACTCTGGATGCCTTTACTGGGGAGATTCCCGGCCTTACGATATCTGATATGAAGCTAGAAAACGTGGCCCTGGGAACGGAGTATGATGAAAAGGCGCCGGGAGATTCCAATGTGGAAATGGTCTGCGCGAATGTGTGGTTTCCCGGCGGAGACGCGGTGATGGAAAGCGACGGCCAGGCACTTTTGACCATGAAAAGCAGAGGAAAAGGAAAAATTGGAGTTTTTTCTTATGATCTGGGGGACTTGAGGGAATTTGTGGAGCGGAATCCGGCCTATGGGGGGCGGATATTTACAGAAGCTGTAGGAGCGGAGAACATCTCAAATCTTTATTTTTACAGCTCTTATGGCACAGACCGGGAATATTGGAATGCTCAGAACCTTGTGAATACGGGAAGCGCAGACAGGCTTCCCAATCTTCCCCTTTACACGGCGGCGGCTGTGTGCTATCTGCTGGCGGTCGGCCCCGGGCTTTATCTGGTTTTGAAAAGGTGCGAACTGAGCCGGTATTACGGATTTTCTGTGGTGGTGGCGGCAGTGACCGCTTCTGCTGTCATTTACATTCTGGGAGCGGGGACCAGATTTACTTCTGAGTTTTATTCCTGCGCTACGGTGATGGATGTGGGAGAAAATTTCCTGGAAGAGACTTCTTATCTGAATATCCGGACGCCGGACAGCAGGCCCTTTTCCGTGAAGCTTTCCGGGGATTATGCCGTTACTCCGCTTACAAGAAGCAGCCGGTATGAGGAGGCGCCGATCCTGGAGTTTAATAAAAAGATGAGCACTAATGTGGGAGTCCGTTATGGGGAAGAGGAAATAACGCTGTCGGCAGGACGGTCCAGAGCATTTGAGCCGCGTTTTTTTAAGCTGGAGCGGCGGTCGGATAAGAACTTTGAGGGAGGGCTTTCCGGAGAGCTTAAGTGGTACGATGGCGCCGTATCCGGCTACGTTTCCAACGATTTTCCATTTTCTCTGACGGATGCGGCGCTGGTTTTTTATGGGCAGATATATCCGCTTGGGACCCTGGAGGCCGGAGAGACCAGAGAACTTAACGAAGAACGTCTTCTTGCATGGCCGGTGGGAATGTCTTACATTGTTTCCTCTTGGCTTTCAGGAAGCCAGAAGGCGGAGGATGGGGACGACGGGGAATATTTAAGAAGCGTGGGGAAGGAAAGCCTCTATTCTTATTATCTGGAAGAGTACTTTGGAGCCGGCGCCTCCGGCGGGCGGATTGTGGGCTTTGGACCGGAAAACGGCCTTTGGGAGCCTGTCTCGCGGGAGGGACAGGAAGCGGACAGTCGCGTGCTCTATACGGCGGCTCTTTCCCTTACGTCCGGACAGAATGGGCGGGTATACCGCTCCGGTCTGGCAGACCGCCCCAATGTGACTGCCAATGGAGCTTTTTATACGGACGGGACTGCCATGTATGGGACGGAGCCCGTCGTTGTGGAGTATTTTCTGGGAGAAGACATTCAGGTGGAGCAGCTCTCCTTTTTTCCGGTTGCGGAGGAATTTCTGAACAATACCAGATTCTACTATTTAAAGCAGTTTGACGGGGAAGCATATTTTTATAATTACAATACGAAAACTTATGACAGAGCGGAGCTTTTGAAGAAACACTTTCTGGCAGAGGAGCTGGAACCCTACCTTTCCCCGGAAAATACGCTGGTGGTGAAATACACCATAGAAGAAGCGGACTCTACGGGAGTAAGTTCCCTGCTTCCTGTTCTCATGGTGACAGGGAGGGTACGCTGATGTTAAAAATACATGGATTAAAAAAGAAATTTGGTAATTTCCAGGCGCTTGACGGTCTCGATATGGAGATTGAAGAAGGCGCGCTGTACGGATTTGTGGGCCCCAACGGGGCAGGAAAGACAACGGCCATAAAAATCATAACAGGACTTTTGCGGCCGGACGAGGGCTCTATAGAAATCGGGGGAAGAGATGCTCTGCTGTACCGGGAGGAGGTGAAGGAGTCCTTTGGCTATGTACCGGATGAATTTGGAATGTATGATAATTTAAAGGTATTGGAATACATGGTTTTTTTTGCTTCCTGCTATGGGTATTCGGGGCTTATGGGAAGAAACCGGTGTATGGAGCTTCTGGAGCAGGTAAGGCTCTCAGAGAAAGCTGACTTTTTCGTGGACAGTCTGTCCAGAGGAATGAAACAGAGGCTTTGCCTGGCCAGGGCCCTGATTCATGATCCGGGATTTTTGGTTCTGGATGAGCCCACCTCCGGCATGGATCCCAGGACAAGAATGGAATTTAAGGAGATGCTGAGGGAGTTGTGTGCCGAGGGAAAGACCATTCTTGTCAGTTCCCATATTCTTTCAGAGCTTTCCCAGATGTGCACGGATATTGGAATCATTGATGCCGGAAAAATTGTGCTGTCAGGGAACATGACAGAGATCCTGCAAAAGGTCAACGATTCCAATCCCCTGCTTATAAAAGTGTGCGGGAACCAGGAGGAGGCCATACGGCTTCTGAGGGAAAATATCTGTGTGACCACAATTTCCATCCGGGAGGAAAGCATTGCAGTCAGGTTTTGCGGAGATAAAAAAGCGGAGGCGGAGCTTTTAAGAAGCCTGGTTTCCGCAGGAATTCCGGTCAACGGATTTATCCGTGAGCAGGGGGATCTGGAGAGTATTTTCATGCAGATCACAAATCATGAAATGGAAAGGGTGGTGTTAAATGGTGAAGAGTAACCCTGTTTACAGAAGGGAAATGACTGTGCGGGCCAGGAGCTTCCGTATGCCGTTTATCATTTTAACTTTCAATGGAATTCTGGCTGCGGCGGCCCTCTTAAATATGTATTCGGCAGTGGCTCAGGTTCGGATTTCCGCCAGTATCCAGTACACCAGTTTTCTTCAGCTTTATGCTTTTGTGGCCATATTGGAATTTCTTCTTCTTATGTTTATCATGCCGGCCCTGACTACGGGCAGTATCAGCGGGGAGAGGGAGAGGAGGACCCTGGATCTTTTATTTACCACGAAAATGACTCCCGGCGACATTGTGATGGGAAAACTGTTTTCCGCTCTCAGTCAGCTTCTCGTTTTAGTTGTGTCCAGCTTCCCGATGCTGCTCCTTACATTCGTATACGGAAGCATGGACTTTATGGATCTGGGACTTTTGTTTTTATGCTTTGTGGTGACGGCGGTGTTTTCCGGCGGAATCGGGATTTTCGCCTCCTCCCTCATGCGCCGGTCCACCTTTTCTAATGTATGTACCTACGGACTTCTTCTGCTGAGTGTGGCGGGAACTTATATGGTGAATCTGTTTCTCTATAATATGTCTCAGATGCAGATAGACAATATGGTGTTCAGGCTGGGAGAATCCAGGCCCGCAGCGAACTCCGGGGCGGCGGTGTATCTTCTTTTGATAAATCCCATGGTCACGTTCGCAGAGATTCTAGGAAACCAGGTGACAGGTGGAGCGGAGTGGTTTTCCGTCGGAAGATTTCTTGAAGGCAGCCCGGCAGGGTTTATTGCCAGCCACTGGGTTTTGGTGAGCCTGCTGGTGCAGTCAGTTTTGGCAGTATGTTTTGTGCGGGGAGCTATTTATTTTCTAAACCCCGAAAGAAATGAGAAGAAATAGGAGAAGCGTATGTTTTACATCGGATGTCATCTGTCCTGTGCCAAAGGCTTTGTTTCCATGGCCCGGGATGCAGAAAAGATTGGCGCCACAACCTTTCAGTTTTTTACCAGAAATCCCCGGGGAGGAAATGCCAGGGCCCTTTCCATGGAGGATATTGAACATTTTTTAAAGATGAAGGAAGAGCAAAACCTCGGAACGCTGGTGGCCCATGCGCCGTACACATTAAATGCCTGCGCCGCCAGTGAGGCGGTAAGAACCTTCGCGTGGAATACCATGGAAGATGATCTGAGGCGGTTAGAATATACTCCGGGAAATTTTTACAACTTCCATCCCGGGAGCCATGTGAAACAGGGCGTTGAGGTGGGAATACAGTATATCTCGGCGATGTTAAACGGAATTTTAAAGAAGGAGCAGTCTACGACAGTGCTTTTGGAGACCATGGCAGGAAAGGGCAGCGAGGTGGGCGGCCGGTTTGAGGAACTTCGGGAAATCTTAGACCGGGTAACGCTTTCCGACAAGATGGGCGTCTGCCTGGATACCTGTCATGTGTGGGATGGGGGATATGATATCGTAGGGGATTTGGACGGGGTGCTTACGGAATTTGACCGGGTCATCGGCCTGTCCAGATTAAAAGCCGTCCATCTGAATGACAGCCAGAATCCCCTGGGGGCCAGAAAGGACCGCCATGCAAGGATTGGCGAAGGCCATATCGGTTTGGAAGCTCTGGTGCGGGTTATCAATCACCCGGCCTTAAAGAATCTTCCGTTCTGCCTGGAAACACCCAATGAGCTGGACGGATACGCAAGAGAAATTGCGATGCTGCGGTCAAAGCGTGAAGAATAAGAACACTCCCGGGAAGCCTTTGCGCCCGGAAAATCGGCTGAAAAGATGGGTGCAGAGGAGTTTACGGGAGTACTCAAATAATAATTAAGGAGGAGTAAGCAATATGGGAATTATAAAAGCGTCTGTGGAGGCGGTAAAGGGAGCCTTAGCTGATCAGTGGCTGGAGGTGATTGAGCCGGAAAATATGGGTGGGTCCACGGTATTTTCCGCCGGTGTTCTTACAAGACGGGGACAGAACACCAAGGGTACGAAAAATCTGGTTTCCAACGGTTCCAGAATCCGGGTGTATCCCAACCAGTTTATGATGCTGGTAGACGGCGGCAAGGTGGTGGACTATACGGCGGAAGAGGGATACTACACCGTAAGCAATTCCTCCTCTCCCTCTCTGTTTAACGGAGAATTCGGAGACGCCCTTAAGGATTCTTTTGACAGAATCCGGTACGGCGGGCAGACTTTCAAGGAACAGAAGGTTTATTATGTTAATCTTCAGGAAATTAAGGGGATCAAATTTGGAACCAGGACTCCCGTGAACTACTTTGACAGCTTTTACAACGCGGAGCTGTTTCTTCGAGCCCATGGGACGTATTCTATTAAGATCACCGATCCTCTGAGGTTTTATTCTGAGGTAATTCCGAAGAATGCGGATCATGTGGAGATCGGAGAGATTAATGAGCAGTATTTAAATGAATATCTGGAGGCCTTCCAAACAGCTATTAACCAGATGTCGGCCGACGGAATCCGTATTTCCTTTGTGGCCTCCAAAGGAAGAGAGCTTGGAAAATATATGGCCGACGTGCTGGATGAAGAGTGGAACCAGATGCGCGGCATGGAAATTCAGGCGGTGGGGATCGCCAGCATTTCCTATGATGAAGAGTCGCAGAAACTAATCAATATCAGAAACCGCGGCGCCATGCTAAGCGACCCGACTATCCGCGAGGGCTATGTACAGGGCCAGATCGCCGAGGGATTAAATGCCGCAGGCTCCAATGCGAACGGCAGTATGGCCGGCTTCATGGGAGTGGGCATGGGGATGCAGGGCGCAGGAGGTTTCATGGGAGCCGCTTCCGCCACAAATGCACAGCAGATGCAGATGATGGGAGGTCAGTATGGAGCTGCACAGGGTCAGCACGGAGCCGGGCAAAGTCAGTATGAGGCGGCAGGCCGGGGGAGCCGATACGGGACGCCTCAGGGGGCCAGGGAGGAAACGTTATCTCAGCCGGCATCCGGCGGCTGGACCTGTTCCTGCGGGACGGTGAATACAGGAAAATTCTGCTCAGAGTGCGGAGCGCCAAAGCCGGCTCCCGCTTCCTGGACCTGTTCCTGCGGAACCGTAAATACGGGAAAATTCTGTTCTGAGTGCGGAAAACCGAGACAATAGGAGAAACGATAATGGCGCTGATGTCTTATAAATGCCCCAACTGCGGAGGCGGGTTACAGTTTGACCCGCCTTCCGGAAAGTTTAAGTGCGAATTCTGCCTTTCGGAATTCACGGAAGAGGAGATGAAGCGGCTGGAGGAAGAGGAGGCCCGGAAAAAGGCCCGGTATGAAGAGGAGTCCGTGGAGCCGGAAAGTTCCGGGGGCCAGCCTGGAGAGCCGGGAGGTTCCGGGGGTCAGTCCGGGGAATCAGGAAGCTCTGGAGGCAAGTCCAGAGAGCCGGGAGGTTCCGGGGGTCAGTCTGGAGAGTCAGGAAGCTCCAGGGGTCAGTCCAGGGGGCCGGAAAGTTCCGAGACTCAGGAAAGGGCTGTCATATATTCCTGCCCAAGCTGTGGGGCGGAGATTGTTACCGATGCCACCACTGCAGCCACTTTTTGCTATTACTGCCACAATCCGGTGGTTCTTTCCGGGAGGCTCTCCGGAGAACTGATGCCGGACTACGTGCTGCCCTTTTCCATAGATAAAAAGGGGGCCACGGAAAAATTTCTTTCCTGGATCGGGAAAAAGAAATTTGTTCCAAAATCCTTTTATTCCAAAGACCAGATAGAGAAGCTTTCGGGAATCTATTTTCCCTATCTGCTTTACAGCTGCCAGGTGGACGGAAAGCTCAACGCGGACGCGGAAAAGAACCGGACCTGGACCACGGGAAACATCCAATTTACGGAGCATAAAAAATATCAGGTGGAGCGGGCCGGATGTCTGGATGTCAAAAATCTCACGAGGAACGCCCTTTTAAAGGCCAACCGGGAGCTGGTGGAGGGAGTGCTGCCCTTTGAAATGGAAAAAATGCTGCCCTTTCAGATGGGCTATTTATCTGGTTTCCAGGCACAAAAGCGGGACATGGACGGCCAGAACTTTACGGCGGACGCGGAGCTGGAAGTAAAAAATTATGCGGTGGAGCAGCTTAAGTCTTCCATAAGCGGCTACGCAACTATCAATGTGAAGAACAGCGAAACCCACATCCGGAATGCCAAATGGCAGTACGCCCTGCTCCCCGTATGGGCGCTTACATATAAGGACAGGCAGAAGGACAAAGTTTATTATTTTGCCATGAACGGACAGACCGGGAAAATATGGGGAAAGCTTCCGGTGGATAAAGGGAAGCTTGCAGTCCTGTTTTTGGAGGTATTTATTCCCGTATTCACGGTTTTAATGATAGGAGGTTGGTTCCTGTGAAGCAGTTAAAGGGTGCGGTGTTTGGCTTCCTTGCTCTGGTTTTGCTTTTTTCCGGCCCATGGGAAGTTTACGCTGCAGGAGAAATCAGGGTGTTTGATATGGCAGGCCTGTTCGACGAGGAGGAGAGCGCAAAACTCTCAGAGAGCCTCGGGGCTTTGCGGGAAAAAATGAACATGGACGCAGCCATTGTGACCACAGAAGAAAACCCGGATTCCGCCATGGAATTTGCCGATAATTTTTATGAGGAACAGGGGCTTGGCGTGGGAAGCAGCCATGATGGCGTCTTATTTTTAATTGATATGGAAAACGGAGAGCTCTGGATTTCCACCGAAGGAAAAATGATCCGCTTTTTGACAGACGGGCGGGTGGAAACCATTCTGGACGACGCATTTGAATACGCGGCGGACGGTGATTTTTACGGCGCTGCCAGGGTGTTTCTGGAGGATCTGGAAATCTGTTACGATAATGGGATTGCAGATAACCAGTATACGGAGGACATGGAAACGGGGAAAATCAGCCGTTACCATTCCATCAAGTGGTATGAAGCCCTCTTTGCTCTGGCGGTTTCGGCAGTCTGCGGGGGCGCCGCCGTCCTTTCTGTGGTATGGTCCTATGGAATGCATGACGAGTCAGGGAGACTGGCCGCCAATTTTAACCTGTCCTACCGGAAGGACAGTTCCTTCCGCCTTGGAAACCTGCTTACAGATGTGGCAATCGGAAGTTACGTGACCCGGAGGGTCATTCAGTCCGCCCGGGAGAAAAGCAGCGGGGGTCATTCCTCCGGCGGGCGGAGCCTTTCTTCCGGAGGCCGTTCTTCGGTACACAGAAGTTCCAGCGGCCGTTCCCACGGGGGCGGAGGCCGGAAGTTCCGGTAGTGTTTGCTCCGTTCACTTTCAGTAAAAGGGCGCAGAAGGAATGATCAGACACGATCTGATGTGATGAGGAAGATAAGGAGACAGATTATGGAAATAAAATGCGTGGGAATCATCGGCCAGGGCGCTCTTGGAGTCATGTACGGAAAGCACCTGGCAGACAGGCTGGGGAAAGAAGCCGTATTTTTTCTGGCCGATGAAGAACGGGTGAAGCGATACCGGGAGACAGAGCTTATCTGTAACGGAGAGGCATGTCAGTTCACATACCGCTCTCCCGCGGAGGCGGTGACGGTCGATCTTCTGATTTTTGCAGTGAAGATTGCAGGTATGGCTGCCGCCATTGAGACAGCAAGACCTTTTGTGGGGGAGAAGACGCTGCTTCTTTCTGTTTTGAACGGCGTGTCCAGCGAAGGAATGCTGGAAGAGGCCTTCGGTAAGGAGCATGTGCTCTATGCCTGCGTCCAGGGAATGGATGTGGGAAAGCTTGGTAATGTGGTTTCTTATAAAAATATGGGCTATATCGCCTTGGGAACCAAAGACAAGCGCCGGGACGAGAGACTTTCGGCAGTTACAGATTTTCTGGACGCAGCCGGACTTTCCTACCAGGTTCCGGAGGACATTGTGCGGGAACAGTGGAGCAAGCTCATGTTAAACACCGGAGTCAATCAGGTGACCGCCGTCTACAAGGCGCCTTACGGCCTGGTGCAGACAGAGGGAGAGGCCCGTACCATGATGATTGAGGCCATGAAGGAAGTAAAAAAGACAGCGTCTTTTCAGGGCGTGGAGCTGACGGACGCCGACATCCGATACTGGCTGGATCTTTTGGCGACTCTGAATCCCGAGGGCAGGACTTCTATGTGCCAGGATGTGATGGCAGGACGGAAGACGGAGGTGGAGCTGTTTTCCGGCACCATGATCCGTCTGGCCGGGGAGGCGGGCATCCGTCTCCCGGTCAATGAGTTTTTGTATGAAGCCATTAAAAATATGGAAAAGGAAGCAGCCATTTAGAGCGTGTTCTCCGCCTTGCAGACTGAAAATTCATTCTGCGTCATTTGGCTAAAAGTAATCAAGCCAGTACACTGGGCAGGTCTGCGCGTTCGCTGCGCCGGCTGTATGAGGCTGCAACGGCCGAAAGCCATACGGAAGAAAACAGATGAGGAGTGACAGACAATGAAGATTATGGTAATGGACGGCCAGGGCGGCCGGATGGGGAAAAGCGTGGTGGAGCAGATAAGGGCCAGGTTTCCGGAGGATGAGATTCTGGCCATCGGGACCAACAGCATCGCCACCGCCGCTATGTTAAAGGCCGGAGCCGACGCTGGGGCCACCGGAGAAAACCCGGCCATTGTGGGATGCAGAACGGCCGATATTATCATCGGCCCCATGGGAATCGTCATTGCCGATTCCCTTCTGGGGGAAATCACCCCGAAAATGGCGGTCGCCATCGGTCAGAGCGAGGCCAAGAAAGTACTGATTCCGGTCAACCGCTGCCAGCATTTCGTGGTGGGATGCGAGGACCTTCCTCTGGGAGAATATGTGAAGCTGGTGGTGGAGGAAGTGAGGAAGATAAAGGCGGGGGAGTGTTAGTGTACTGTCTACATTATATTCAGCCAAACCTCCTTGTCTACTCGCCCATCTGCTGCGTTGGATTTTCTAGCCGTAGCCACCGCTACGCCGTCAAAAATCCGCCTTCCAGATGAACGACTATGCCCCGCTTTATCGGGCATAGTCGTTCATCTGGAAGGCGGATTTTTGACGGCACAGTAAATTCATGGGTCACAGGTTAACCGCTCCCGCCGGAGGAAAGGGCCGGTTCTTTTTGCTGGTATACCCGGGTCCACTCCTTGGTTCCCTCTACTTTCATCACCTGGCTCTGATTCATATGTAAAAATTTTACAAGTTCATAGCAGTCAATCCAGATCTCATTATTCCCTTCCTTCTGGGACTCGTCGAAAATGAGCTGGAGACCAAAATGCAGGTGCGGAGTATCAATGTTGTTCGTGTTTTCCGTGGCGCTGTACCCGGTGCGACCCAGATACCCGATCACATCACCAGCGGTGACAACGCTTCCCACCTGGAGATTGCTCTGATAAGGATAGTTTTTTCTTAAATGGGCGTAATAGTAGTACCGTTTTTTGTCAAAGCTGCGGATGCCGATGCGCCAGCCTCCGTACTGGTTCCAGCCAAGGGCCTCCACATAGCCGCTTTCCACGGCAATGATGGGCGTTCCTACCTGTCCCATCATGTCATGGCCCAGGTGCTGACGCTTAAAGCCATAGGACCGGGCTACGCCGAAATCATCGTAATCGTTGTACGGAAAGCTTTTGGCGATGGGGGAAAAGGCCTTCAGCCCGTATTTTGTCACCCAGGTTTTAGACTGGGAGGCAGGTGCAAAGGATTCTGGCAGAGCATCCTGGCTCTGCGGCACGCCAGGGCCTTCCGGGGAAGTTTCCGGAAGCGGCGCCTCAATTTCCTGTTCAAAGTACCCTACCATGCCGCCCAGAACGGCGGTATAGGCCTCATGATAATAGGAATAATATTTCATATCTTTGGTGAGTGCTTCCATGGTCTCGCCATTTTTTAATTTCTCCGCCAGGGTATTTAAGTCAGCTTCTTTAAACCGGGAAAAATCCCCGCCGTATCTGGCCCCCAGAAAAGATAAAAGCTCAATCCAGTTCAGATGGACGGATTCCTGGCAGGTGTTGATGTCCAGGCGGAAGGCCTTTTCCATCACGCTGGCGGGAATTGTGAAATCCACCCAGTGGATATAGTCTTTTTTTGTCTCTTCTTTGGAAGGCGCGGATTCCGGATCCTGTTCGGAAAAAAGAAAACTTTCCGCGGCTGCCTGCCTGCTCTTTAAACAGAGAGACAAGGTTAGGAAAAACAGAATAAAAAGCTGTGCAAAAATAATGGCAGTTGATTTTGAAATATGTGGTTGCGTCATGGCATACACTCTCCTGTGGGTTTACATGGTTGGAGTCTTGTTTTGGGGGCAGCGTTTTTGCGGCCAATCCTGTTCATGGGGGGGGGGTATCTTCTTGCCCGCCTTAGGACGGGCAAGAAACATCGGGCGTCCTCCCGATAGGAGAAACCGAGCGAAAATTTCCTTACAAGCAAGCCGGACGTCTATTTTCGCCCGGTTTTCCCTGCCCTGCGAACTGTAACAAGTGTATGCGGACACGCACGGGAATATGACTATTGTCACAGAAAATCAAGTGTGATATGATAAAGAAGATGTCGAAGGGACAGGGGCGGTAGAAAGCCCTCAAACGACACCTTCGGAAAGGACGGAAACAATATGAAAAAACTGGAAGAGTATGTGGTAAGCATTCCCGATTTTCCAAGCCCGGGAATTATTTTCAGAGACGTGACTTCGATTTTACAGGATGCAGATGGACTGAACCTGGCCATCGAAACCCTGCTTTCCATGCTGAAGGATGTGGATTTTGATGTGGTGGTGGGAGCGGAATCCCGCGGTTTTATTTTTGGAACTCCGGTGGCTTACGCGTTGCATAAAGCCTTTGTTCTTGCGAGAAAACCGGGAAAACTGCCGAGAGAAACCGTATCCCGGGAATATGCGCTGGAATATGGAACAAGTTCCATCGAGATTCATAAGGATTCCATTAAACCAGGCCAGAAGGTGGTCATCATTGACGATCTGATTGCTACAGGAGGAACCGTGGAAGCCATTGCGGGCCTGGTGGAGGAGTTAGGCGGCCAGGTGGTAAAAATCTGTTTTGTCATGGAGCTGGCAGGCCTCGAGGGGCGGAAAAAGCTGGAAAGATACGATATGGAATCCGCAATTATATATGAGGGACATTAAAATGATGGGCTGTCGCAAAGCAGCAGATTACTGATTTTGCGCCAGCCCTGTTTATTTCCTGGGCAGCGCCGCCATCCAGTATTTTACACTTTACAAAGAACGTATGTTCGCATATAATAAAACCATGAAACGAGTTATTTTTCATGTGGATGTAAACAGCGCCTTTCTCTCCTGGGAAGCGGTATACCGGCTTACGCATTTGGGAGGGACTCTGGATTTGCGGACAATTCCCTCAGCCGTGGGAGGCGATATGGAAAAGCGGCGGGGAATTATTCTTGCCAAGTCTCTTCCTGCGAAAAAATACGGGGTCCGGACGGGAGAGAGCATTGTGGAGGCGAAGAGAAAATGCCCGGAGCTTATGCTGGTTTCTCCTCACTATGGGCTCTATGAGCGGGCTTCGGCTGCTCTTATGAAGATTTTAAGGGAATATTCCCCCAAGGTGGAACCGTTCAGTATTGACGAGGCGTTTCTGGATATGACAGGGACGGAGCGGCTTTTCGGATCCCCCCAAACGGCGGCGGAGGCCTTAAGGGACAGGATACGGGATACCCTGGGCTTTACGGTGAATATCGGCGTGTCTTCCAATAAGCTGCTGGCGAAAATGGCTTCGGATTTTGAGAAACCGGATAAGGTCCATACTCTGTTTCCGGAGGAAATTCCGGAAAAAATGTGGCCGATGCCTGTGCGGGAGTTGTTTTTCGTGGGGAGGGCTACAGAGAAGAAGCTTGAAAAGCTGGGAATTCTTACCATCGGCCAGCTAGCCAATACGGATGTGAAGATTTTAACGGCCCATCTGAAAAAGCACGGAGAGATAATCTGGGAGTTTGCCAACGGGCGGGATGTGTCTCTGGTGGAGACAGAGCCTGCGGAAAATAAGGGGTATGGAAACAGTACTACAATCGCCTTTGACGTGGCGGACCGGGAAACAGCCAGGCTGGTTTTACTGTCTCTGGCGGAGACTGTGGCGGCCAGGCTGCGGAAACATGGAAAAAAGGCGGAGCTTGTCTCCGTGTCAATCAAAAATAATGAGCTTCATACGGTGTCCCATCAGACTGTCCTTGCGGTTCCAAGCGATATTACCGATGAGATTTATGGAGCTGCCTGCAGCTTGTTTGACGAACTCTGGGACGGAAGCCCTATCAGGCATCTGGGAATTCATACAGGGCGGCTGAAGGAAGGACAGGCGAGGCAGTTAAATATTTTTGATCAGACGGACTATGAGAAGCTGGAAAAGCTGGACGCGGCCCTGGATGCCATACGGAACCGACATGGAAAGGATGCCGTCATGCGGGCTTCCTTCTTAAAATCCCCTCTGGACCATATGTCCGGCGGGATTTCCAGGGAGAAGCACACCGTGGATTATACAAAGGAAAAAATTCAATAGAGGAGGAATTTTTATAAGGAGCGGATGACAGATGGCATTTGGAGTCGGAGGAAGGGAGAGCCAGGTGTTCCAGACCGGATTTGAAGTGAAAAGTAAGGGGCGCGGCCGCCAGATGGATGTAGCCTGTGAATGCTGGTTCACGAGCCGGGGGGAGACCATGCCCCTGGCCTTAAAATTCCCTGATGAAAACGGGGAGATTGTGATGGTGAAGAAAATCCAGGTGGACTGGACGGAGAAAAAATATTACTGCGGGATCCCCGCGGTGGAGTATGGATGCCGGATTTTTCTGAAAGGAAAGGAAATGCCGGTGCGGCTGGTCTTTTATTTGGAGGAATGCCGGTGGGTGATGGAGCCGACAGCATGAAGCTGAAGGGTATAAAGCTGACAGTGTAAAGCCTGGAGCAGAGATTTTTGGCAAAACGGGAGGAGAGAGCAAAAATGCGGGAAATCGTTTTTAAAATGGAACGGCCGGGGCTGGTGAAAGAGGGGCAGACGGTGGAGGTCAGCGAGTCGGTGACCCCTGTAAACGTAAACTATATGATTGAACCGGCGGTTGCCATGTCAGGGCTTTTTAAGTTTAATGAGCGGTTAAAAAGCCGCCAGGGAGTGGTAAAGGCCATTGTGGAAAATGAGCGGGGGTATTATGTGACAGTGGAGTTTGACGAATAAGAAGATGCCCCTTCCCATGAACAATAACAATTAAGAAGGAAGAAAGAAATGTGAACGCCGGAATGACCTTTCTTTTGTAAATGATTTTGTATATAATAGGAGTAGAAGGCGAGGAGGTGAGGCGCGATGATGTATCCATATATGACGTTGGCAGATGAAACAGAAATTGTACATTCACAGATTATTGAGGATGATGGAAAGAAGCGGGTGGTTGTAAATTTTGAAAGGCCAACAGAGGAGGGCTTTGATTCGGCAAGATGTGAATTGCCGGAATATCATTGGCTGACAATAAGCGGATATTCGGATGCCGAGATTCATTTTTTTGAGCAGCTGCTTCATAGTAATGCACATTTGATTTATCGGTATGCGGAGAACGGAGGGATTCAGATTGCCTAGTTTGTTTACTGTCAGTGGGTATAAAGTATTCTTCTGGTCAAATGAGAAGGGTGAACCAATCCATGTTCATATTGGAAAAGGCAAACCGACGCCTAACGCAACAAAAATCTGGCTGACGAAGTCAGGCGGATGTATATTGGCGAGTAATGGAAGTAAAATTCCACGGAAAGAGTTAAATGAACTGATGGAGTTTATCTCGGCGCAGTTTTTTCTGATATGCTCGGAATGGAAAAGATTCTTTGTGGAAGATGAAATCCAGTTTTATTGTTGACATCAAAATGGAGATGGGGATAGAAGGAGAAGAAGATATAATAAGGATAAAGTTAGAAAAACTGATGTAAATGCAATAATTTACAAGGTTTTTCTGATTTTATCCCTATTTTTTTATCCGTTTGTTTTGTTCCCAATCGAATACCAATGAGCGCAGGCTGTCAATGGATATAGGGGCAATTGTGCTTCATGGGAAACGAAACTATTTGTTTTCCATGCGTCAGGAGATTTTTTGTTCCTTGTCGGTAACAAATGAAGCAGACAGATGCTGCCATGTTCAGGCATAATAAAAGCGAAAAAGTATCAATAAGGGTTACAAGGTTTCCGAGGTGCAGCACTTCGCCAGCGAAGGGAGATCAGTGACGATGATTCTGCCGCGGTGGGTGGAGATTAAGCCCTCTCTGCGAAGCTTCGCAAGCTCCCGCGTAATCTGGACCCGGCTTAAGCCCAACAGCTCTGCAAGCTGATCCTGGGTCATATCGATAGCAAGGCCGGAGTTGGAGGGCTGGTTTACCGTCAGAAGATAAAGAAGATTACATATTTTGATGATGGACGGATTGTATTCCTGGTGGACCGATTCAAAGAGAAAGCGGTTGATGTACATGGAATACCACTTTACAACCTGCTCGCTTAAGGCGGTATTGGTCTGAAACATGTTTTGAAATTGCGGCACCGTAAATTCCAGAACCTTCATCTCGGAAAGTGCGACCGTGACAAGTGAGAGCTCGATTTTAAAGTCGTCTGGCCGATAGCCGGGATAAACCGTGCCTGCGCCGTGAAAGCTGATGATTTTGCGGCGGCCGCTTTCATGGTCGGCATAGTGGATGGAGGCGCCTGAGATGATGTAGTGGATCTTTTCGTAGGGCTGGCCCGGAGACCACAGGTATTCTCCCTTGTGGAAGGTCCGTTTTTTATGGGGCTGCGACAGGAAGTATCCGTAGAACGGGCGGAAATCGTCAGCGTAATAGTACCGTGGCATTAGCATAATAGTACCTCGTGATGGAAGGGGATGATTCTAAATTGTAGCATTTTGATACCGTTTTTTCAATAAAAACAATCTTTAAAAGGAGGCAGATCAGATGAAACTTGTTGTACTGACAGGGAGTCCGCACAAGAAGGGAACCTCGGCTTTGCTGGCGGACGAATTTATCCGGGGAGCAAAGGAGAGCGGACATGAAATTTACCGGTTTGATGCGGCGTTTGCGTGTGTTCACCCCTGCATCGGCTGCGACGCCTGTGAAACCGGGAAGAAACCCTGCGTATTTAAGGATTGTATGACCGAGCTTTATCCCAAACTGAAGGAGGCAGATATGGTGGTGTTTGTTTCTCCGTTATATTATCATGGCCTGTCGTCCCAAATCAAGATGGCGATTGACCGATTCCACGGGATTGACAGCGAACTGCGGGGCGCGGATAAGAAGGCCATGCTGATTGTGACGGCGGCGGACAGGAGGCAGTCGATTATGGACGGCGCGGTGGGAACCTACCGGGAAATGTTACGATATTTAAAATGGCAGGATGCCGGCACGCTGCTGGCTTATGGATGCTATTACAGGGAAGCAATCGAAAAGACTGAGTATCCGGAAAAAGCGTACCGGATGGGAAAGGAGCTGTTATGAACGTATTGCTGATATGGGCAAGCCCCAATGCAGACGGTTTGACCGCGGCGGCAGCAAAAGAACTCCAAAAGGGAGTGGAAACAGCGGGGGTATCCCCGGAAATGATCCACCTGAACAAACAGTCCATAAGGCACTGCCTTGCCTGTAAGGACGGCTGAGGGGACTGCAAGGCAAAAGGCGCTTGTGTGATAGAGGATGACTTCGCCATGATTTATGAGAAGATGAAGGATGCCGACGGCATTTTGTTTGTCACTCCGGTTTACTGGCATGACCTGGCAGAAAATTTAAAATCCTTTTTAGACAGGCTGCGGCGGTGCGAAACCGCGCATAACCATTTTCTTGTCGGAAAGAAATGCCTGATTGTGGCCTGCGCGGGGGGAACCGGCTTAGGGGCTATCGAGTGTCTGCACAATCTGGAGCAGACATTGAGCCATATGAAAATGTCCGTGGCGGACCGTCTGCCGGTAATCCGGTTTAACCGGGCATATATGCTGCCTGCGCTTGCACAGGCGGGCGCGGCGTTTGTAAAGGAATTGAAAAAGTAATGGATGTGGAGGAAGTATCATGAAACACAAAGTGAGGCTGACTGTAATCGACAAGAAGTTATTTCCGGAGCTGCAGCAGCAATATTGTGCCAACCCGAACTCCGGCGAATGTCCCTGCTATCATGTGGGAGATACTTTTATCTTTGAAAGCGACGGCGGCCAGGGAATTTTTTGGCATATGGGACTGAACACGCTGACGAGAACCAGCATGGTTCCAGATACCGTCGCGGGCGGGCCGAAGATTCCCCATTGCGCGGAGGCCTGGGATGCGATTTCACGCTATATTTACGCCGGAGTACAGGGCGGTTCCATCATGAAGGGGTGGATGAACGCGGAGAATACCATGATTACCTGCTGCAACGACGGCACGCGGCCGGTTATTTTTAAGATTGAGCGGCTGGACTATAAGTTAATAAACATCGGAGGGATGAAGTGCGAGGGCTGTGCGGAAAAGATAAAAACGGCGCTGGAAGCCCTTCCTGGAGTGGACAACGTAGAGGTCCGGCTGAATAAAGGCTGTGTGGAGGGGTATGTCCAGAGGGATCATGCGCCGGAAGATGAGCTGTTGATAGAAACGATTGTGAAACTGGGCGGTTATTCGGTGACGGGGATTGAATAATTCCCGGTTCAGAGCAGTGTGAAGAAAAGACAGAGGAGGATTCTATGAAATATAATGTAAAAATTACGGTAATGAAGCGGGAATATTATCAGGACCTGGCAGACCGTTTCTTAGCAAGGCCGGAAACAGGCAAATGCTCACGCTTTGAAGAGGGACAGGAGTTTCTGGTTACGCAGAAAAATTATGGCCGTTTCCCGTATGAGCATTCGTTTTGCCCAGGTGCGTGGGATGTGATTAAAATTAAGGTGTATGCTGCGCTGCAGGGCGGGGATTTTTATTGGAACGGATGGAGTAAAAGCCAGGATGAACTGCTTTTGTGCTGCGACGACGGCGTGCGTCCGGTGGTGTTTTTGCTGGAGCGGATACCGGCGGAAAGATAATTGCTTTGCTTGCGAACACGGCTCCAGCAATTTACGCAATTCTGCTTGTGGGATTTGTAAGGAAATTACGGAAGCTTTGCTTGATTACCTCAGTCCTGATTATTCCGGTGATTATTTTCCTGAATCCGATTACAAATAATCTTGCAGGAACATTCGCTTCCTTACTTATTTCCGGAGGTGCAGCGGTTTTGCTTTACAGGCGGAAAGAGAGAAATTAAGGACACGGATAATAAAAAGGCCGCGTGGAGCGTTGACGGGATGGTGACCCAGGCCGAAGGAGATGGCGTCTTTGTGTATTGTTGGCATAGAATCACTTAGGCCTCCCATGGAAGTCAGATGGACCGGGATACCCGGTCCGTCTGTTTTTTGTGAAACAGAAGCAGCATTAAAACATAGGCGGCACAGACAATCAGAATTCGGACGGCGGTGAGGAAAAAGGGGGGAACCTGGGCAAAACCGGGGAGGTTCTCGGGAAAAAGTGAAAAAATTCCCATGGCCACGGCCAGGCAGAACACAGGCTTTACCAGGACTTCCCACACATTGGCAGAAAAATCCACAAAGCGCCGCAGGCGGTATAAGTGGAGGAGGGCCAGACACAGTTCACTGCACAGCATTCCCAAAAGATAGGCCCGGATACCGAACAGAGGAATACCGAATGCAACAAAGAGAAGCCGCAAAAGCAGGGACGTCAGGTTATGAAGAAACGTGCAGGTGGTTTTTCCAAGGCCATTTAAGATACTTCCCATAGTGGTGGCCAGATATAAAAAGGGGCAGAGCCAGGCCAGTATGGAGATAAAGGTCCCGGCGTCCTGATTTTTAAAGACTTCCACTCCCAGATTGTCTCCGAAAACTGTAAAGATACCGATGCAGAGAATTCCCATGTACAGGCTGTACCGGAAAGACATGGAAATGTTTCTGGAAATTTCGGTATCGTTCCCTGCCGACTGATGTCTGGCCACTGTGGGGAGAAGGACTACGGCCAGGGAGTTTACAATGGCAGAGGGAAACATGATAAAGGGCATTGACATTCCCGTGAGGATTCCGTAAACGCTGAGGGCCTGGGCTTTGGATAAGCCAAATGAGTTTAAGCGGTTCGGAATCAGAATGGCTTCCAGGCTTTGCAGAAGATTTACGACCAGGCGGTTGGCCATTAAAGGAGCAGCCAGGGCCATCAGGGGGATGGCCGTTTCAAAAAAGGAGTTTACACCGCGTTGGATTTTTTTGTCCGTATACGGGAGTTTGTTCGTATGTGGAATTTTGCCCATATATGGGGCTCTGTCTGCATAGGGATTTTCTCCCGTTTCTGGATTTTGGGAAAATAACAGGTAGGAAACGAGGGTAAACAGGGCGGAACCGGCTTCTCCGGCTACAAGTCCGGCCACAGCCACAAATACGGTCACAGGGTGTCCCTGTTCCCTGCAGATATCTGTGATGATAAAAACTGTGAAAATTCGTACGCATTGTTCAGCTAACTGTGCCAGGGCCGGGACCTGTACTTTTTCCTTTCCATAGTAGTAGCCGCAGATGCATGCATGGATAGAGGTGCATGGAAAGGCCAGGGCCAGAGCCGGAAGAAGCGGGGCGCAGCGGGGCTCCATAAGAATATGTACAGCCAGAAAATCCGAGAACCGGATAATCAGGGCGGCTAACCCTAAGGACAGGGCAAAAGAAATGGAAAATCCTGTAAGGAGAGTTTTTCTTGCTCTTCTTTCATCGGCTGCGGTGAAACGGGAGATGGCTGTCTGAATGGAACCGGCGCACAGAGAGAAGCAGACGCCGTAAACGGGAAAAATCATCTGATAAATCCCCAGTCCTTCAGCGCCGATGGTGCGGGATAAAAAGATTCTGTAAAAGAATCCAAGAATTCTGGAGGCAAAGCCGGTGGCCGTAAGGAGCAGGGTTCCGGCAATCAATGTATGTTTTCTGAAAAAGTCAGTCATGGAAACTCCAGCCTGCGGGAAAATTATTATAATGTATGTGAGAAGGATTCCTGATATGTTATCAAACAGTGTAACTGCATATGCCCATTTAAAATTGTCGGCTTTCCCGATTGCACAGGTCAAAAAGCCTCAGCGTAGTCCCACTACGCCTGCGTTTTTTGATCTGCATACTTGAAAAAATATTTTGCGTACTCGGTTTAGTTATTTGCCAAACGATATACTGGCTTCCGGTCAATAAGCAGAGTGACTGGCCGGGGATTGAACAGCAACAACTGTTCTTATATTTTTCTTAAATATAAGAATACCGGTTGAAATCTGAGGACCATATCATATATAATGTAGGATAGTCTTTGGAAAGAAGACATAATATATAGTAGATGAGGCTTTTAACCTGTATTTACGGAAAGGCGGATTTATGAAAAAGGTAATTTATCTTGACAATGCGGCCACAACAAAGGTACGTCCGGAAGTTGTGGAAGCGATGCTGCCGTACTTTACGGAATTTTACGGAAATCCATCTTCAGTGTATGAATTTTCTACACCGTGCAAAAAGGCAATGGCCCATACCAGAGAAGTAATTGCAGATGCTCTGGGAGCGAAGGAAAATGAAATTTATTTTACCAACGGCGGAACTGAGTCCGATAACTGGGCATTAAAAGCGGCCGCTGAGGCTTATGGATCCAAAGGAAAGCATATTATTACGACACAGATTGAGCACCATGCAGTTCTTCATACCGGTCAGTATCTGGAGAAAAATGGATTTGAAGTAACATACCTCCCTGTGGACGAAAACGGGCTGGTGAACCTTAAGACCTTAAAAGCGGCAATCCGGCCGGATACGATTTTAATTTCTGTGATGTTTGCAAATAACGAGATCGGAACCATCGAACCGATTAAGGAGATTGGCGAGATTGCAAAAGAACATGGAATTTTGTTTCATACGGATGCCGTTCAGGCATTCTGCCATGAACCTATAAATGTGGATGAATATCATATCGATATGCTCAGCGCCAGCGCCCACAAATTCAACGGACCCAAAGGCGTGGGATTTCTTTATATCAGAAAGGGGTTGAAGCTGCGCTCCTTCATTCACGGAGGCGCCCAGGAGAGAAAACGCCGCGCCGGAACCGAGAATGTGCCGGGAATCGTGGGAATGGGAAAAGCCGTTGAGATTGCCATGGCGAACCTGGAAGAGAATAAGAAAAAGGAAACGGAACTTCGTGATTATCTGGTGAAACGGGTGATGTCCGAAGTACCCTATACCAGACTGAACGGACATCCCACAAAGAGACTGTCCAACAATGCCAACTTTGCATTCCAGTTCATCGAGGGAGAATCTCTGTTAATTATGCTGGATATGGAGGGAATCTGCGGGTCCTCTGGTTCGGCCTGCACTTCCGGGTCTCTGGACCCGTCCCATGTGCTTCTCGCCATTGGACTGCCCCATGAGATTGCTCATGGTTCTCTGCGTCTGACCTTAAGTCATGAGACTGCTAAAGAAGACATCGACGATACCGTGGAGAGTATTAAAAAGATTGTGGAACGCCTCCGTTCCATGTCCCCGCTTTATGAGGACTTCGTAAAAAGCAGAGAGAAAAGAGAATTTCACTGACAAAACGATGAAAAGGAGAATCATATATGTATTCAGAAAAAGTAATGGACCACTTTCAGAACCCGAGAAATGTGGGTGAAATAGAGGAAGCCAGCGGCGTGGGCACCGTAGGCAATGCAAAATGCGGCGACATCATGAGAATTTATCTGGATATCGACGATGAGAGCCATATGATTAAGGACTGCAAATTTAAGACTTTCGGCTGCGGAGCCGCCGTTGCGACAAGCAGTATGGCGACGGAAATGGTAAAGGGAAAGACCATCGAAGAAGCCATGAAGGTGACCAACAAGGCCGTTATGGAGGCCCTGGACGGACTCCCGCCTGTGAAGGTTCACTGTTCTTTGCTTGCTGAGGAGGCAATTCACGCCGCCCTGTGGGATTACGCAGAGAAGCACGGAATCAAGATCGAGGGTTTGGAAAAACCCAAGTCCGATATCAGCGAGCATGACGAGGATGAGGAATACTAAACAATGAAAAAAAAGGTAGTGGTAGGTATGTCCGGCGGCGTTGATTCCTCAGTCGCCGCCTGCCTTTTAAAAGAGCGGGGATATGAGGTAATCGGCGTTACCATGCAGATCTGGCAGGAGGAAAACCCGGATGAGGCCTCAGAAAACGGCGGATGCTGCGGTTTAAGCGCCGTGGACGATGCCAGACGGGTTGCCTGGACTCTGGGAATCCCCTATTATGTGATGAACTTCCGCAGGGAATTTAAGGAATCCGTGATGGACTATTTTGTGGCAGAATATCTTCATGGGCGGACTCCCAATCCCTGCATTGCCTGCAACCGCTATGTGAAATGGGAAGCGCTGTTAACCCGCAGTATGGAAATTGGCGCCGATTACATTGCCACAGGTCACTATGCCAGGGTGATGGAACTTCCAAACGGACGCTTTACCGTAAGAAATTCTGTCACAGCGGCCAAGGACCAGACGTACGCCCTTTACAATCTGACCCAGGAACAGCTTAAAAGGACTCTGATGCCTGTGGGGGATTATACAAAGGAGGAGATCCGGCAGATTGCGGAGAGAAACGGGCTGGCGGTGGCAAAGAAAAAAGACAGTATGGAAATCTGTTTCATCCCGGACAATGATTATGCGTCTTTCATCGAAAAGAGCGCTGACAGTGTTCCGGGAGCCGGTAACTTTGTGGACGTGGACGGAAATGTTTTAGGATGTCATAAGGGAATTACCCATTATACGGTTGGACAGAGAAAGGGACTGAATCTGTCCATGGGACGGCCTGTATTCGTGACGGAAATCCGTCCGGAGACCAATGAGGTGGTCATCGGGAGCGGCGATGACGTGTTTTCTGACCGTCTGCGCTGTTCCCATGTAAACTGGATGGCTGTGGATGGGCTTCACAAAGAAAGCCGGAGGGTCACGGCAAAAATCCGTTACAGCCATGGGGGCGCCCCCTGTGAAATCAGAGAGCTTCCCAACGGAACCGTGGAATGTTTGTTCGAGACGCCACAGAGGGCCATTACGCCCGGACAGGCTGTTGTATTTTATGAAGAAGATCATGTATTCGGAGGAGGGACCATCCTGTGAAAGAAGTAAAAAGAGGGCGGAAGCTCCTCCGTCTCCTGTTAAGTATCGTATGCTTGGCGTGCCTGGCGCCAGCTCTTTCCGGCTGCAGCGCCTCCAGATATCAGGCTGTGGATTTAAGCGAGACCGGCTACGCGCAAAACGAGGGAAAGACGGTCGATATGACTATGATCTCTATGGGAGAGACGGAGTCTGTTCCCGAAGGAGAAGCCGCCGGGACAGAAGATGAAAGCGGGCCTCATACAAAGGCGGAGGAAGTTTATGAGCCGGTGGATGAAACAGTCGTTGTTACGGCGGATATCTTAAATGTCAGAGAGAGCGCCAGCCAGAATGCAAGGATTTATATCCAGCTAAAAACAGGAGATACTCTCCGGCGGACAGGCTATAATGAAACCTGGAGCCAGGTGCTCTATGACGGAAAGACAGCCTATGTGGCTTCTGATATGGTAGCAGTGAAGGAAGAGGAGCCGGACGCTCTGGAAGCGGGAGCTGAGGTTTTTGCACAGACAGAAGGAGATATGCCGGAAGCGGGAGCTGAGGGAACAGTTTCGGATTCCCCGGTGGAAAGCGCAGAAAATCCGCAAGCAGAGCCGGAAAGCTTTTGGAGCGGCCATACCGTGGCCATTGATGCGGGACATCAGGCCAAAGCCAATGCAGAGAAGGAACCTATCGGCCCATCCTCTTCCACTATGAAGGCGAAAATGCCTGAGGGGTCAGTGGGAGCCGCCACTGGGGTTAAGGAATATGAACTGACGCTTACGGTGTCCAAAAAGCTGGAGGAAGAGTTAAAGGACCGGGGATACAAAGTGGTTATGATACGTACCAGTCATGATGTGAATTTGAGCAATGCGGAAAGGTCTATTCTGGCAAATGAAAGCGGGGCTGATATTTTAATCAGGCTCCATGCCAATTCTATGGACAATTCCGGTGTGTACGGAGCTCTCTGTATGTGTATGACCTCCCAGAATCCATATAACGCCGATCTTCATGACAGGAGCTATGGGCTTTCCAAGAAAATCGTGGACAATATCTGCAGCCAGACAGGAACCAAAAACCGCGGGGTTCAGGAGGTGGATAATTCCGGAGCAATTAACTGGAGCGAGATTCCTGTGGCAGTGGTGGAGATGGGATTTTTAAGCAATCCCGACGAGGATCGCTGGATGCAGGACGACAGTTACCAAAATAAGATTGTGTCGGGGATTTCGGCTGCCATAGACGCGTATTTTGCAGAAGGGAATTAAAAAAATTTTTTTTCCTACTACACAAATCA